>DATIFC010000111.1:0-7942 GCA_035455445.1 Gaiellaceae bacterium
GGACGCGGACCTCGTTCTCGCCGACCCACTCGACCTCGACGCCGAGGCCGGCGATCAGCGCCATCATCGTCTCGACGTCACGGATCCGCGGCACGTTGTGGAGCTCGACGGGCTCGCTCGTGAGCAGGCAGGCGGCGAGGATCGGCAGGGCGGCGTTCTTGTTCCCCGCGGCGGTGATCCGGCCGCTCAGGGGCCGGCCGCCCTCGATCACGAAGGACTCGGCGACCCTGTCCGTGACGGCAGCCTGGGCCATGCGAGGGGCTATCGTAACCAGGCCGTGGAGCCGACCCGCGCAGCCGCCTGGGAGACCCTGAACCGCTACACGAAAAGCGAGGCGCTGCTGCGCCACGCGCTCGCAGTCGAGGCCGCGGTCGGCGCCTACGCGCGCAGGTTCGGCGAGGACGAGGAGCTCTGGCGGGCGACCGCGCTGCTGCACGACTTCGACTACGAGATCCACCCCACGCTCGACGAGCACCCGCAGGACGGGGCGCCGCTCCTGCGCGATGAGGGCTGGCCCGACGAGGTCGTCGACGGCGTGCTCTCGCACGCCTCCCACCTCGGCCTGCCGCGCGACACGCCGCTCAAGAAGACGCTCTTCGCCTGCGACGAGCTCGCCGGGTTCGTGCACGCCTGCGGGCTCGTGCGGCCGGACGGGATCGAGACGCTGGAGCCGAAGTCGGTGAAGAAGAAGCTGAAGCAGCCGTCGTTCGCCGCGGGCGTGAACCGCCGGGACGTCTACGAGGGCGCCGAGGAGCTCGGGGTCGAGCTCGACGACCACATCCGCTTCGTCGTCGAGGCGATGCGCCCGATCGCCGGCGAGCTAGGCCTGCGGCAGGGCGGCGAGTAGCCGCTCGAGGTCCTCGTCGCTCGTCCACCAGCCGCAGGAGACGCGGATCCAGCCGAGCCCGGGGACGTCGCGCACGACGACGCCCTCGGCGTAGAGGCGCCGCACGAGCTCGGCCGTGTCGCCTTCGGCACGGAAGGTGACGAGCGTTCCCTGGCCGGGCGCCGTGACGACGTCCACCCGCTCGGCGAGCAGCTCGCGGCAGCGGGCGGCAGCCTCCGCCGCGCGCTCGAACCGCCACTCGGGCGCGGCGTCGAGGGCCGCGTCCAGCCCGGCCAGCGACGGCACGGGCGTCCAGCCGGAGTCGTAGCGGGCGGCGCCGGCCTTCGGCGTGAAGGCGCCGCTCGGCTCGTAGTCGTCCTGGGAGAGGTAGCTCGGCGCGGCCACCGGCAGCGCCTCTGGGTCGCGGACGACGAGCCCGCCGGTCGCATCCGGCCCGCAGAGCCACTTCTGGCAGGAGAAGGCGTAGAAGTCGACCGCCGTCGCGTCGACCGCGATCGCGCCCGCCGACTGGGCGCCGTCCACGAGCACCGGCAGGCCGGTCTCGCGCCGCAGCTCCTCGACCGGGAAGCGGTTGCCGGTCATCCAGCAGACGTGCGAGAGCGCGAGCAGGCGCGTCCTCGGCGTGACGGCGGAGAGCAGCACCTCGAGCGACTCCTCCGGCGGCAGCTCGCGCACCTCCGCCACGCGCACCTGCGCCCGAGAGACGGCGAGGGCCCCGAGCAGGCCGAAGTGCTCGCCGTCGGTCGTCACCACCTCGTCCTCGGGGCCCAGGCCGAGGCCGGCGAGGACGATGTTGCAGCCGTTCGTGGTCGAGGTCGCGAGCGAGACCAGCTCCGGCTCCGCGCCGACCGCTGCGGCCAGCTTCGCCCGAACCCGCTCGCGCAGCTCCTTCGCCAGCTCGAAGTAGGCGGCGCCTCCGCGGCCGCGCTCGAGGTCGGCGCGCTCCTGCTGGGCCGTCGCCTCCGCGCCCGCGCGGGCCACCGGCCCGTTCGTGCCCGCGTTCAGGTACGCGAAGCGCTCGAAGACCGGGAACTGCGCTCTCGCCTCGTCGAACGTCACTCGATCGCCACCTCCACCGGCGCATGGTCGGACAGCAGCTTGCCTTGCACGCGCCGCCGCTCGTCGGGCCAGCGGTGCGCGTGACCCGACTTCGCGCCGCGGACGAGCACCTGGTCGAGCCAGGCGATCGGCCCGGTGAACCCCCACTCGACCAGCTGCGGCAGCGTCGAGGAGCGCTCGCGGATGACGTTGAAGTCGCCCGCGAGCACGAGCACGTCGCCGGGCTCCGCGAAGGAGTCCGCGAAGACGGCGGCGCGCAGCAGCTCGGCGTCCGCCACCCGCCAGTCGTGGACGGCGGAGCCGTGGAGGTTGGCGATCGTCAGCGCCTCCGTCCGCACGGCGTGGCAGACGCGCCGCTCCTGCGCCCACTTCGAGCGGCGCCGGATGTCGAGGTCGAGCTCCCGCGCGATGCGCCGCCGGAAGCCGGCCGGGTTGAGGGCGATCGAGTCGGAGCCGAGGACCCGCATCCCGCGGCGGAGGAGGATCGCGTTCGCCTGGCCGGTGAGGGCGGAGCGGAAGAGGCCGTAGTTCAGCTTCGTGATCGCGTGGCCGAGGTGCGCGCTCCAGAGCAGCGGCCTGCGCGCGACGGCGCCGAAGGCCCGCATCCCGCTCCAGTCCCCGAGGCGCTCGAGTGCCCAGACGGGCACCTCCTGGAGGCAGAGCACGTCGGGCTCGTCCTCGCTCGCGAGGCGGACCATCTGCTCGAGGTGGCCGGCACGCTCGGGCGGGCTCGCGTTGCCGTGGAAGAGGTTCCAGGTGCGGACGAGCAGGCTCACGGGGCCGACTAGTCTAGGGCGGTGGTGCGCAGCTCAATCGCGTCGATTGGTCGTTCCAGACGGACACACGAGCCAAGCTCGCGCGCCCTGAGGCGGCATCGCAGGCGACGCCGTGGAATGTGCTGAGGAAGCGCCGCTTCGCCGACGCGATCGCGCGGCAGCTCGACCTCTTCGTCGGCGACAACCTCGAGCTGCTCGACGCCTGCGACGAGGCCGAGCGCGCCTACGACCGGGCCGAGCGCGCCGAGGCCGAGGAGCGCTACGGCGACTACCAGGACCTCGTCGAGACCGGCACCGAGATCCTCGCCGACCTGCGCGACAACTTCGCCTCGACGCTGGACGAGGCGTCCGCGGAGGACTACGAGGCGGAGTTCAACCGCGCGGTGACGAGGCGGCTCCCGCGCTTCGGCCTCGAGATCGAGAACCGCTAGGCCCGCCGACCGGCTCAGCCGAGCTGCGCGGCGAAGCCGCCGACGATCGCGCCGTAGGCGACGTGCGCGAGCAGCGTCCAGACGACCGTGCGGCGGCCGTAGTTCATCAGCAGGAAGCCCGGCGCCTCGAGCAGCGGGGTCTCCTCGGCGTCCGACCACGGCGTGCCCATCCGCGGGTGAACGGCCGGGAGGAGCACCGTCATCAGCGCGCCGCCCGCAAGGCCGGCATGGACGAGCCCGAGCAGGGCGCCGAACAGCCAGCCGGCGTGCGAGACCGCGCGGAAGACCGCGTAGTAGCCGAGCGCGAAGAGCAGGCCGTTCGTGAAGTGGATCGCGTACCCGAGCACGCTCGCGGCGCCGCGCCGGTCGGTGAAGACCGTGCCGAGCAGCAGCGGGATGTCCATCCGCGTCCAGCCCACCTCCTGCGCCAGCCGCAGCGCGCTCGTCAAGACGACGGTGCCGACGGCGCCGCCGGCGAGCGCGCCCCACAGCGTCACGCCGCCTTCCTCCCGGCCTCGGCGTCAGCGATCGACACGGCCGCGTTCACCAGGGAGAGGTGCGTCAGGCCCTGAGGGAAGTTCCCGAGGAACTCGTTCGTGCGCGGGTCGATCTCCTCCGCGTAGAGGCCGACGTCGTTCGCCAGCCCCACGAGCTCCTCCATCAGCGCGTTGGCCTCGTCGAGCCGGCCCGAGCGCGCGTAGGCGTCGACGAGCCAGAAGGAGCAGGTGAGAAAGGCGCCCTCCTCGCCCGCGAGACCGTCCTCGCCGCGGTAGCGGTAGACGTAGGGCCCCTCGCGCAGCTCTCGCTCGACCGCCGCGATCGTGCCCTGGATCCGCCTGCTGCGCGGATGGTGGTAGCCGAGCAGGGCGAGCGTCAGCAGGCTCCCGTCGAGCTCGCGCAGGCCGGGGGCACGCACGTAGCTGCCGCGCTCCTCGTCGAAGCACTCCTCGTCGACGAAGCGCTGCAGCTCCTCGGCCGCGGCCCGCCAGCGCTCGCTCCGGTCCGGGATCATCCCCCGCGCGGCGAGCGCGCAGGCGCGGTCGAGCGCGACCCAGCAGAGCGCCTTCGACTGCGTGTAGTGCGTCCGCTCGTCGCGCACCTCCCAGATCCCGTTGTCACGGTCACGCCAGTGCTTCGCGACGTAGTCGGCGATGCGCGCCACCTCCTTCCCGGTGTCTCCGTCGAGGTGCCCGACCTCGGTCCCGTAGAGCCAGATCGCCTGAAGAACCGCGCCGTAGAGGTCGAGCTGCACCTGGTCGCGCGCGCCGTTTCCGATCCGGACCGGGGCCGAGCCGCGGTAGCCGGCCAGCTCCGCCAGCTCGCGTTCGTTCGTGTGCTCGGAGCCGTCGATGCGGTAGAGGATCTGGAGTCGCGGCTGCGTCAGGCGCGAGGCGTGCATCAGCCACCAGAAGAACGCGTGCGCCTCGTCGTGGAAGCCGAGGCGCAGCATCGCGTCGAGCGTCCAGCTCGCGTCGCGCAGCCACGTGAAGCGGTAGTCCCAGTTGCGGCCGCCGCCGACCCACTCCGGAAGCGACGCCGTGGGCGCGGCGACGATGGCGCCCGAGGGCGCGAAGGTCAGGAGCTTGAGCACGAGCACGCTGCGGGAGACCGCCTCGGGCCAGGCGCCGTCGTACTCGACCCGGCCCGCCCACCGCGGCCAGAAGCGAACGGTGCGCTCGAGCCGGCGCTCGGAGTCCACGCGGCCGGGGATGACAGCCGGCTCACGGTCGGCTGCGGCGAGGGAGAGCAGCGCGCTCTCTCCCGCTGCGAGCTCGATCTCCCCGGAGACGACGCCGCCGCGGAGCTCGCCCTCGCCCGCGTCGCAGAGGCCGAGCACGAGCGCGTCCGAGCCGGCGTGCGCGAACCAGCGGCCGGAGCGGCGCTCGATGCGTGTGTCGGCGCGGCCGTAGCCGAAGCGCGGCTCGAACGACCAGCGCAGCGGCACGGTGCCCGAGAGCGCCTCCACCTTCCGCACCAGCTCGCGCATCGGCGAGATGCGCTCGACGTCGGTGAGCGTCATGGCGTCGGTGATGCGGACGCTGCCCCGGTCGGTGGTGAACGTCGTCTCGAGGACGTTCGAGTTGGGCTGGTAGCGGCGGTCGGCCTCGAACCGGGCGGTCGGCTCGAGGCGGAAGGAGCCCCCGCGGCCGGCGTCGAGGATACGCGCGAAGACCGTCGGCGAGTCGACGTTGGGCAGGCAGAGCCAGTCGACGGAGCAGTCGCGGGCGATCAGCGCGACGGTGCGCCCGTCGCCCACGAGCGCGTAGTCGCGGATCGGGGCGTAGCCGTCGACGCGCTCCATCGGCGCGGATTCTGCCCAGACTACGGCCGGGCGACACGGCGGCGTCGTGCGGCGGGTACCGGCGGTGGACGAATCGGCGCACAACCGGCACGAAGCCGTGACCCATCGGCGCGCCCGAACCGGGTAGCGTCGACCGCGAGGGAGGTGGGTTGCAGCCCCACCCTTGGGTGGGGGTATGGGTGGCGTGGCGCGTGTTCAACGGTGGCCGAAGTGGTGCGCGGCCGGCAGCGAGCCGAAGACGTCGGCTTGGTCGGCGCAGCGGCGCGCCAGGGGCCCGAGCGACTCCAGCTCCCGCACGACGACGTTCTGGTTCCGGCCGACGCGCTCGAAGCGGCCGCGCGCCAGCAGCAGCGGCTCGGCCCGCACGAGCGGGCGGAAGCGCTCGTACACGGCCGGCGGGACGACCAGGTTCACCTGGCCGAACTCGTCCTCGAGCAGCATGAACACGACCCCGTTCGCGGTCGCGGGCCGCTGCCGCGCGACCGCCATGCCCGCCACGGCGACGAGCCGGCCCGCCGGCTCCTCCGCCAGCTCGCGGCTCGAGAGCGTCCGCGCGGGCAGGTGCGGCCGCAGCAGGCTCAGCGGGTGCACGCCGACCGACAGGGTGGTCGTGCGGTAGTCCGCGAGCATCCGCTCCCACGGCGTCTGCTCCCGCAGCGCCGGCGTCCGTGCCGTCGGGTCGAGCGGCAACGCCAGCTGGCTCTCCTCGCCGCCGCTCCCGGGGACGGTCTGCGCGCGCGGCGTGAACCCGAGCTCCCACAGCAGCGCTCGCCGCCGGCCGCGGCCGAGCGCGTCGCACGCGCCCGACGCCACGAGCGCCTCCAGCCGTGCCCGGTCGAGCCCGGTGCGCTGCGCCAGCTCGCGCATCCCGGAGAACGGCCCGCCCCGCTTCCGCTCCGCGCCGACCGCTTTCGCCTCGTCCTCGCCCAGCGAACGGACGTACGTGAGCCCGATCCGCACCGCCTCGCCCTCGAGCGCGCACGTGGCCGCGCTCCTGTTGACGTCGGGGGGCCGCACCTCCACCCCGCGGCGCTGCGCGTCGCGCACGAGCGACGCCGGCGGGTAGAAGCCCATCGGCTGCGCGTTCAGCAGCGCGCACAGGAACTCCGCGGGGTAGTGGTGCCGCAGCCACGCCGACTGGTACGCGAGCAGCCCGAAGGCGGCGGCATGCGACTTGGGGAAGCCGAAGCCCGAGAAGCCGACGAGCTTGTCGAAGACCGCGTTCGCGACCTCCTCGCAGACCTCCCGCGCGATCGCGCCCTCGACGAAGCGGCCGCGGAAGGCCTCGATCGCCTCGAGCGAGCGCTTGCGGCTCATCGCACGCCGCAGGCCCTCCGCCTCCCCGATGGAGAAGCCCGCCAGCGCCGTCGCGACCTCGAGCACCTGGTCCTGGAAGACGATCACGCCCAGCGTCTCGCGCAGCGGCTCCGCCAGCAGCGGGTGGTCGACCGCCGGCACGAAGCCGGGGTCCTCGCGCAGCTGCTGGCGATTGGCGATGTACGGGTGCACGGCCCCGCCCTGGATCGGTCCCGGCCGCACGAGCGCGACCTGGATCGTCAGGTCGTCGAGGTTCTCCGGCCGCGTCTGCAGCAGCGACTGCATCTGCGCGCGGCTCTCGATCTGGAAGACGCCGACGGTGTCCGCGTTGTGGATCTCCTCGTACACGGCCTCGTCCTCCAACGGCACGCGCGAGAGGTCGATCGTCTTGCCCCGGACGCGCGCGACCTGCTCGACGCAGTCCTCCACCGCCGAGAGCATCCCGAGCCCGAGCAGGTCGATCTTCAGGAACCCCGCGTCCGCGCACGAGTCCTTGTCCCACTGGCAGAGCTGCCGGCCGGCCATCGCCGCCGGCTGCACCGGCACGAGCTCGACGAGCGGCCTCGTCGAGATCACCATCCCGCCGGGGTGCTGCGAGACGTGCCGGGGCAGGCCGCCGATCTCGCGGCAGAGCTCGGCGAAGGCCCGCCAGCGCGGGGAGGCGAGCTTCGCCTCCGCGTCGGGCAGCTTCGCCAGCTCCTCGCCGACCCGGTAGGGGTTGCCGTCGGTCAGCCGCGCGAGCCGCTCGAGCTCGCCGAAGGGCAGGCCGAGCGCCTTGCCGAGGTCACGGATCGCGCCGCGCGCGTGGTAGGTCGAGAAGCTCGCGACGAGCGCAGAATGCTCGTGGCCGTAGCGCTCGCAGACGGCGACGATCAGCTTCTCGCGGATGTCGCGCGGGAAGTCGAGGTCAATATCCGGCACCGAGACCAGCTCGCGGTTGAGGAAGCGGCCGAGCGAGAGGCCGGCGAGCACCGGGTCGACGTGCGAGAGGCCGGTGAGGTAGCAGACGATCGAGCCGACCGAGCTGCCTCGTCCGCGGCCGGGCGGCAGGACGTTGCGCGCCACCGATCCGCCGCGCACCTCGAGCGCGCACTCGCGGGCGAGCTCGAGCACCTCCCAGTGCAGCAGGAAGAACCCGGCCAGGCCGAGCTCGTCGATCAGCTTCAGCTCGTCGTCGAGGCGCTGCCTCGCGCGCCGCTTGTGGCCGTTG
>DATIFC010000112.1:0-13509 GCA_035455445.1 Gaiellaceae bacterium
GCTGAGCTTTCGCTCCAGCGCTGCCTCCTCCGCCCCGTGACTTTCGGTCTCCTCCTCGACGTTCGGGGCCTCCTCGGCGACGAGCTGCTCGAGCGCGCTCCGGGCGAGGCGCGCCCGCTCGGCGATCGGCCCGGCCTGTCCGGGCCCCGGCTCGCCGACCACGAACGTCCGCGCCATGTCGGCCCAGCATGCGCTCGCCTCGTGCCGCGGCCAGACGTCGATCACGATCGGCAGGCCGGCGGGGAGCGGCCCGCTGCCCGGCTCGTGCCCGGTGCCCTGCCAGACCGACGAGACGATCACGTCGGGCGGGCAGGGAGCGCCGTGCTTCGCGCAGGCCTCGCGCAGCGCCGCCCGAACGTCCTCGGCCAGGAGCGGCTTGCCGTCGAGCTGCAGGACGCCGTCGGCTCCGGCCCCGGCACGGCCGAGCAGATCGCGCGCGGCGGCCATGCCCGCGTGGGCCGCTGCCAGCGCGGCGCGGATGCCCTCCAGCTCCGCCGGCGTCTTGGCCCGCCGCCGCAGCTCGACGGCGTCGTCGTCCACCGTCAGGACGATCCCGTCCTGCCGCAGGCGGTCGCCGAGCGCGAGCGGGAAGTCGCCGGGGACGACCGCCTCGCGGATTCCGATCTCCTGCACGGCGCGCGCCTCGGCCTCGCGGGCCGCCTCGGCCATCGACATGCCCGCCTCCACGAAGTCCCTGTAGCCGAGGGCGACGTAGTCGAGCAGCTCGGCATCGGGCAACGCCCGTTCCACGCGCTCGCGCTCGAGGTGGCTCGTCAGCACGTAGCGGCGCCCGTCGACCTCCGCGAACAGGAACGGGTCGCCGATCGCGAGCGGGACCTCGTGGCGCAGCGCTGGCGAGCGCTCGGTGTCCCCGTACAGCAGCAGGGCGCTCATGCAGGTGAGCCTACCGGCGTTGGCATGAGAGGAAACGCGGCACGGGGGGCGAACCGGGAGCGAACGCTGGCGTGTGAAAGGAGCGCAAGGATGGCAACGTCGAGAGCGTGGTCCGGATGGATCTCGTTTGCCGGCCTGATGATCATCATCATCGGCGGGCTGGACTTCTTCGAAGGGCTGATCGCGGTGATCCGCGACCAGTACTACGTGGTGACCCCGAGCCAGATCGTGGTCTTCGACCTCACGACCTGGGGCTGGATCATGATGATCTGGGGGATCATCCTGCTGTTGGCGGGCTTCGGCCTGCTGTCGGGTGCGACGTGGGCGCGGTGGTTCACGATCGTCGTCGCCAGCATCAACGTCATCGCCCAGCTCGGCTTCGTCGGAAGCGCGCAGTACCCGCTGTGGGCGCTGACGGTGCTCGCCCTGACCATCGTCGTGCTCTACGCGTTGATCGTCCGCTGGGACGACGCGCTGCGAGCCGCCTGATCCCGAGGCGAGGGGGCGCTGCTCGGCGCCCCCTCGCGCTCACTCCTCCCTGCCGGGGCGGCCGAGCCGGAGCGCGGCCAGAAGGCCGAGGACGACGAAGCCGGCGGCGATGTACGCGGCGCGGCGGGCGCTGGCCGCGAACGCCTCCTCGATCGGCCGCACGACCGGCGCGAGGCCCGGCGCGCGCCTGAGCGCGGGGAGGACGGAGCCGCCCGTGCGCTCGACGGAGACGGCAAGCCGCTCCGCCTGTGCCGGCCGCAGGCCGGGTACGTCTTCGAGCCGCGAGCGCGTGCCGTTCCCGAGCCCGACGGCGAGCGCCGTGCCGAGGATCGCGATTCCGAGCGCGGCGCCGACCTGGCGCGCGGTGCTCTGGATTCCGGACGCCTCCCCCGACTGCGCCTCGGGCACCTCCGCGAGGACGACGCTCGTCAGCTGCGCCGTCGCGAGCCCGACCCCGAGCCCGTAGACGAAGAGCTGCGGGCAGAACTGCCACGCCTCGCGGTCGGGCGCGAACGTCAGCCCTACGGCGAGGATCCCGACGAACTCGAGCGCGAGCCCGAGCTGCACCACCCGCGGCGCCCCGAGGCGGTTCGTCAGCTGGGCCGCGAGCCCGCCGGCGAGGAACGCTCCGCCCGCGAGCGCCACCAGGATCACGCCGGTGCGAAAGGCCGAGAGCCCGAGCACCGACTGCAGGAAGAGCGGGATCACGAACACCAGGCCGAACTCCCCGAGGCCGACGATCGTCACGGCGATGCTCCCGTTGCGGAAGCTCGCGATCCGGAAGAGGGCGAGATCCACGAGCACGGGTCTCCCCCGACGCGTGCGCCGCAGCTCGACGAGCACGAACGCGGCGAGGGCCGCCACACCGAGCGCGAAGGAGAGCGGGATCACGGAGACGCTGCCGAGCTCGGCGCCGAGGAACGGCTGCTTGGCGTGCCACCATCCGTACGTCTGCCCCTCGATCAGGCCGAACACCAGGCCGGCGAAGCCGACCGTCGAGAGAAGCACGCCGGGGACGTCGACGCCGCGTCGCGCTTGCGGGTCGCGGCTCTCGCCCACGAACGCGAGCGCGCCGGCGAACGCGACCGCGGCGATCGGGAGGTTGATGTAGAAGGCCCAGCGCCAGCTGAGGTTCGACGTGAACCAGCCGCCGACCAGCGGCCCGAGGGCGGCCATGCCGCCGATCACCGAGCCCCAGATCCCGAACGCGACCGCCCGCTCGCGGCCACGGAAGGTGGCGTTCACGATCGAGAGCGTCGACGGAAGGATCAGCGCGGCGCCGATGCCCTGCAGCAGCCGTCCGGCGAGGAGCACGGTGCCGGTCGGCGCCCGGGCCGTGAGCAGGCTCGCGGCGACGAACACCACCAACCCTTCGAGGAACACGAGCCGGCGGCCGACCACGTCGCCGAGCCTCCCGACGCTGATCAGCAGCGAGGCGAAGACGAGCGAGTAGATCGAGTTCGCCCACTCGGCCTGCGTCAGGCTGATCCCGAGGTCGCGGATGATCGACGGGATCGCGACGTTCACGATCGTCGCGTCGACGATGATCATCGAGACGCCGATCGTCAGCGCGACGAGGCCGAGCCAGCGCGAGCGCCCCCCGGCAGGGCCCGCGTGGGTGCGGGCCCTGCCGAGTGCGGCGGTTACCTCACCGCGAGTGTCGTCGGCAGCCAGCTCGGGTTCGCCTTGTAGGCGCCGTCGAAGGTGATCTGCGTCGGAGGCCTCACGAACGGCATCGGCGGAGTCTCCATGGTGAAGAGCTCCGTCGCGCCGGTCACGTTGCTCACGTACGCGATCCGCCGGCCGTCGGCCGAGAACGCGGGATGCGTCTCGTTGCTGCCGCCGTAGGTCGCCTGCATCAGCCCGGTGCCGTCGACATTGACCAGCCAGACGTCCTGCGAGCCCATGCGGTCGCTCGTGAACGCGACGCGGGTGCCGTCCGGCGCCCACGTCGGGTCCATGTCGCCCGCGTTGTGCAGGTTCGCGGTCAACTGAACGGTCTTGCCGCTCGCCGGGTCGAGCAGGTACAGCTGCGCGACGCCCCAGGGCAGCCCGGTGCGGTAGAACGCGACCGTGCGCCCGTCGGGCGAGACGGCCGGCCCGAGGTTCTGCACGGGCGCGTCCGTCGTCGTCAGCTGGAGGACCTTCGTGCTGTTCGCCGCGACGGCGTACAGGTCGAAGTTCCCGTCCCGGTTGCTGGTGAAGAAGACGACGTTCCCTCTCGACCAGCTCGGGTGGCAGTTCCAGGTCCCACGGGAGACGCCGGGGAGCAGCGAGTGCAGCTGCGTCCCGTCGGCGCGGACGACCATCAGGTCGGCGCCGCCCTTCGTGTACTGGCGCTCGAAGGCGACGTAGTCGCCGGCGGGGGACCACACCGGCTGCACGTCGGTCCTGAGGTCGATGGTCTTGTCATGCGTGAGGTTGAGCACGGTCTTGGCGTCCATCGAGTAGATGTCCGCCTGGCCGTCCCACGTGCTCGTGTAGGCGATCTTGCCGTCGATCGGGTTCGGGGCCGGGGTCGGCACCGAGCCCGCGCCTGCCGGCAGCGCGCCAAGCGCTGCCGCGGCGGCGATTGCGACCGCCCATCGGGACTTCATGGTTTCACCTCCCTAGGGGGTTCCGATGCAGCCTCTCGCGCGCGGAAGCGGGGGCCATCGGGGTCGGGCCTGGTCGGCGTCAGGCCGTTCCCGGAGGACGCATCCGTGGAAACCGCGTACGCGCCTAGGCTCGGGCGCCCGCGAGCAGCCTGGTCGCAAGCTGGGCAAGATGCCCGCGCAGCTCGTCGGGCCGGACGACCTCGAAGTCGGCCCCGAGCCCGGCCAGGACACCGGCCGCCCACTCCAGCGAGTCGGCGCGCAGCTCGAGGCGCGTCCCCTGTCCCTCCGGCGTGAGCTCGGCGAGCGTCGCCGGGATCCGCGCCGCGATCTCCTCGACCGGCGCGTCGAGGCGCACCTCGACCTCCCAGCCCCACGGCAGGCGGGCGAGCATCCGGACGACGTGCTCGACGGGGTCGAAGCCCGGCTCCGGCGGGGCGGCCGGCTCGCCGATCTCCGCGGCGGCGATCCGGTCGGCGCGGAACGTCCGCAGCTCGCCGCTCCGGCGGTCGCGGGCGGGGACGTACCAGCGCCCTCGCCGCGCCACGACGCCGAGCGGCTCGATCTCGCGGGTGCTCCGCGTACCGTCGCGTCGGGCGTAGCCGATCCGGAGCGAGCGCCTGCGCCGCACGGCCTCGGTGAGCACGAGCAGCGTCTCGCTGGACGTTGGAGCCGGCTCGGGCTCGCCGACCAGCCGGAGCTCGTCACGCAGGCGCTCGACCCGTCGCGTGAGGCGGTCGGGGAGCACGCGCGCGATCTTCGTCAGTGCGCCCTCGGCGCCGCTCAGGCCGCGCTGCTCGGCCATGACGAGGCCGAACACGGCTGCGGCGGCCTCCTCGTCCGACAGCATCAGCGGCGGCAGGCGCGTGCCCGCCCGCAGGCGGTAGCCGCCGCCCACGCCCGGCTGGCCGTCGACCGGGATCCCGATGTCGTGCAGGGCGACCGCATAGCGGCGGATCGTCCGCTCGCTCACGCCGAGCTCGGCCGCCGCCGCCGCGCCGTCGACCACGAGGCGGCTCTGCAGCAGCTCGAGGAAGGCGAGGAGTCTGGATGCCGGACGGGAGATGCGCACATTGAAGCACCTCTGCGGACAAAAACTGACCGCAATAAGGCGTACCCTGCCTGCACCTCACGCGAGCGACAAGGAGGCGCCTCTGATGGCAGAGCGAGCAGAGCGGCCGGCCGAGGCCGGCGACGGACGGCACGACTTCGACTTCTGGTACGGCAGGTGGCGGCAGCAGAACCGGAAGCGGGCCAACCTGCTGGCGCGCGACGGCGAGTGGGTCGAGTTCGAGTCGCGGAGCGAGGCCGTCCCGATCCTCGGCGGCCTGGGGAACGTCGACACCTTCAAGGCGCCTCGGTTCCCCGGCCGCCCCGGCTTCGAGGGCTTCTCGCTGCGGCTGTTCGACCCCGGCACCGGCCTCTGGCGGATCTGGTGGGCCTCGACGATCGGCAGCGGCCAGCTCGACCCGCCCGTCGCGGGCCGCTTCCGGAACGGCGTGGGCGTGTTCGAGTGCGACGACGTGATCCAGGGAGTGCCGCTGCGGGTCCGCTTCACCTGGAAGGGGATCACCGAGCGCTCGGCGATCTGGGAGCAGGCGTTCTCGCTCGACGGGGGCGAGAGCTGGGACACCAACTGGGTCACGCGCTCGTTCCGCGCGACCTGATCGGTGAATCCGGTCCGTACCGAGCCGCGTAGTGGGTCGTGTGAGACGCAAGGTGCTGATCCTTGCCGTGCTCGTGCCGGTGCTCGCCGGCTGCGGCTCGGGGTCGGGCGGCTCGAGCAGCGCCACCACCGGGAGCAGCAGCCGCGGCGGCGGTGGCGGGACGAGGACGATCGCCGGCGTCCAGGCCAACGACCACGGCTCGGAGACGGTCGTCGCCGACGGGACGACCGAGGTCGAGCTCGACGACTTCTACTTCAAGCCGACCGTGCTCCAGGGCAAGCCGGGCGAGAAGATCAGGCTCGAGCTCAAGAACGAGGGGAAGGTCGAGCACACGTTCACGATCGACTCCCAGGGCATCGAGAAGGACCTGCGGCCTGGCTCGAAGGCCGAGGTCACGGTCACGATCCCGCAGGCGGGCGCGGTCTCGTTCTACTGCAGGTTCCACAAGAGCTCGGGGATGGCCGGCGCGCTCGCGGTCACCGGGCAGTCGGGCGGGACCGGCGGCATGACCGGCACCGGCACGACCACGAACGACAACTCGAAGAGCGGTTACGACGGCTACTGATCCGCCCGGCAGGGCTCGCGTGACCCTTGGTCCGCACCCGTTCGCAGCTCCATACTTCGAGGCTCGATGGTGCAGGCCGACGACCTCGAGCAGGGCCGAGAGCACGGCGCGGCGGGCTCCTGGGCGAACGCGTACGACTCGCTGAGTCGCGCCGATCGCGCCAGGGCTTTGCGGGGCGAGGACCTCGAGTTGCTCGCGAGATCCGCGTACATGCTCGGGCGCGACGACGAGTACCGGCGCTCGCTGGAGCGTGCCTACCGTTCGCATCGGGAGACCGGAAACCGGCCACGGGCCGCGCGGTGCGCCTGGTGGGTCGGCCACAACTTCCTGTTTCGCGGAGATTCGGCGTCTGCCGGCGGCTGGTTCGCCCGCGGCCAGCGGTTGATCGAGCGGCACGAGGGCGACTGCGTCGAGCGCGGCTATCTGCTGATCCCGGTGCTGCTGCGGCGCGTGGGCGAGGGTGCGTACGACGCGGCGCAGGCGACGGCGGCCGAGATCGCGGAGATCGGCGAGCGCTTCCGCGACGACGACCTCGTCTCGATTGGCCTGATGGAGCAAGGTCACGCGCTGGTCAGACAAGGACGGGCGGACGAGGGCCTCCGCCTGGTCGACGAGACGATGGTGGCCGTCACCGCCGGCGAGCTGTCCCCGATCGTCGCCGGCATCGTCTATTGCAGCACGATCGCGTTCTGCCGCGACGTCTACGAGCTGCGCCGGGCACGCGAGTGGACGACCGCGCTGACGCGGTGGTGCGCGGAGCAGCCCGAGATGATCGCGCACCAGGGCCTCTGCCGGGTCCACCGCGCCGAGATCATGACGCTGGGAGGCGCGTGGGCGGATGCTCTCGCCGAGGCCCGCCAGGTCGGCGAGCGCTTCAGCGAGGGCGCCCTGAACCAGCGGGCGCTCGGACACGCGGCCTACCGCCAGGGAGAGGTGCATCGCCTGCAGGGAAGGTTCCAGGCGGCCGAGGCAGCCTACCGCGAGGCGACGGAACGCGGGCTGGAGCCGCAGCCGGGCCTCGCGCTCTTGCGGCTCGCTCAGGACGATCGCGAGCGCGCGGCGGCGGCGATCCGGCGCGCCGCCGCCGAGACGACGCAGCCGCTAAGGCGCGCGGCGCTGCTTCCTGCGTACGTGAGGATCATGACCGCGTGCGACGACCTCGAGGCGGCAGCCGTCGCCTCCCGGGAGCTCGAGAGCATCGCAGAGCGGCAGAGAAGCGACCTGCTGGAGGCTGCAGCGGCCGAGGCGAGGGGCGAGGTCGCGCTCGCCGCGGGCGATGCGCATGCGGCGCTGCGTGCGCTGCGGCGGGCGTGTGAGACATGGCACGAGCTCGAAGCACCGCACGATGCGGCCCGAGCGCGCGTCCTGCTGGCCGTTGCCTGTCGGGCGCTCGGCGACGAAGACACTGCCGCGTTCGAGCTCGACGCGGCGCGGGCTGTCTTCTCGCGCCTCGGGGCCGCCCCCGACGTCGCCCGGGTCGACATCCTGCGAGGCGGGGCGGCCGCGACTGAGACACACGGCTTGACGGCCCGGGAGCTCGAGGTACTGCGGCTCGTCGCGGCTGGCAAGAGCAACCGCGAGATCGCGGCTGCGCTGGTCATCAGCGACCACACGGTGCGCCGCCACCTGCAGAACGTCTTCGCCAAGCTGGGCGTGTCGTCACGGGCGGCCGCGACGGCGTTCGCCGTACAACGCCGGCTGTTCTGAGCTCGCATGGCACGAAACGACCACTCAGCGAGTTGCCCGGAGTTGGCACGACCGTGCGATGCGCCCGCCACGGCAGCCGCCGTAGGTTCATGGCATCGGTTCGGACGACGAACAGGAGGTTTGCCATGTACGTGGTCGTGCAGCACGAGATCCGGAGCCCGGAGACCGCCTTCTCGCGCGGCGAGAGGCTGCAGAAGGGCGAGGACGCACCTCCGGGGGTGCGCGTGCTCCAGTTCTACCCCAGCACCGACGGGTCGGCGGTCACCTGCCTGTGGGAGGCCGACGCGGTGGCCGAGGTCCAGCGGTACGTCGACGCGGTCCTCGGCGACTCGAGCGTGAACACCTGCTACGAGGTCGACACGGGGCCGGCGTTCGCCGAGCGACCTCTTGGTCTCGCGGCAGCGCCGTCGATCGCCGCGTAGGCGGCCCTCCAGGAGACGGAGCGTCCGCTCGCGATGACTTTTCGACGGGGGATGCGTCCGTTTTCCTAGGATGGCGGTCGTGGCAGGGAAGACGCTCGAGCGTACGCCGGGCTTCGAGGAGCTGGAGCAGCACCGACGCGAGCTGACGGCACATTGCTACCGGATGCTCGGCTCGCCGTTCGAGGCGGAGGACGCCGTCCAGGAGACGCTGCTGCGCGCCTGGAAGAGCCTCGACCGCTTCGAGGGACGCTCGGCCCTTCGCTCGTGGCTCTACCGGATCGCGACCAACGTCTGCCTCGACATGCTCGAGGGCCGCGAGCGGCGCGCGCGCCCGATGGACCTCGGGCCGGCCGGCGAGCCGATCGTCGAGAACTTGCGCACGCCGGAGGTGCCCTGGCTGCAGCCGGTGCCGGACTCGCTGGTCGCCGACCCGGCCGAGACCGTCGCCTCGCGCGACACGATCCGCCTCGCCTTCGTCGCCGCGCTGCAGCACCTCCCGCCCCGGCAGCGCGCCGTGCTGATCCTCTGCGAGGTGCTGCGCTGGCGCGCGAGCGAGGTCGCCGAGCTGCTCGAGACGAGCGTCGCGTCGGTGAACAGCGCCCTGCAGCGGGCCCGCGCGACGCTGGAGCAGACCGAGCTCTCGCCCGAGACGGGCTTCGAGGAGCCCGACCGCGAGCTGCTCGAGCGCTACGTGAAGGCGTTCGAGGCCTACGACTTCGACGCGCTCACGTCGCTGATCCGCGAGGACGCGATCCAGTCGATGCCGCCGTACGACCTCTGGCTGAGCGGGCGCGACGACATCTTCACGTGGTGGGCCGGGCCCGGCATCGGCTGCAAGGGCTCGCGCGTGATCCCGGTCGTCTCGTCGAACGGCTCGCCCGCGTTCGGGCAGTACAAGCCGAGCGAGTCCGGCGAGGGCTACGAGCCGTGGGCGCTCCAGGTGCTCGAGCTCTCAGGGGGCGGGATCGCCGAGCTCACGTTCTTCCTCGACACCGAGACGCTCTTCCCGCTCTTCGGGCTGCCGCCCCGGCTCGACGCGTAGCTCCTCCTCGAGGCCCGTGAACCTGATCAGGCAGCACAGGTCGTCCGAGGCATGGCAGAGGCGAAGCTCGAGCCCGACCCGCCTCGCCGCCAGCTGGAGCCGCGCGAGCGCGTCCAGCGCGGTCGCGTCTGCGGGCAGCGCACGGACGTCGCAGGTGATGCGGAGCATCGTCAGACAAGACGGTCTCGTGCCCTGGAACTCATCGGCGGGCGGGCCGATGAGTTCCGGCGGGAGCGGAAGTCCAACCACCAGGACCTCGTTCGAAAGGAGCTGATGGCACTCGACCACCGCACCCGCTGGCTCGCCCTCTACGTCCTCTGTCTCGGTGACCTGATGATCGTCCTCGACGCGACGATCGTGAACGTCGCCCTGCCCTCGATCCGCGCCGACCTCGGCTTCACCGAGGAGTCGCTCGCCTGGGTCGTGAACGCCTACCTGCTCACCTTCGGCGGCTTCCTGCTGCTGGGCGGCAGGCTCGGCGACCTCTTCGGGCACCGGCGACTGTTCCTCGGCGGGATCGCGCTCTTCACGGTGGCCTCGCTCGCGTGCGGGCTCTCGACCACGCAGGGCCTGTTGATCGCCGCGCGCTCGGTGCAGGGGCTCGGCGGCGCGGTGGTCTCGGCGGTGGCGCTCTCGCTGCTGATGGTGCTCTTCCAGGAGCCGGCCGAGCGGACGAAGGCGATGGGCTTCTTCGGCTTCGTGATGGCCGGCGGCGGCAGCATCGGCGTGCTGCTCGGCGGCGTCCTCACGGACACGCTCAGCTGGCACTGGATCTTCCTCGTCAACATCCCGGTCGGGATCACGGTGTTCGCGCTCAGCCTGCCGCTGCTCCCGGGCGACCGCGCGGCCGCCGAGAGCCGCGGACGGGTCGACGTCGCCGGCGCGGTGACGGTGACGGCGGCGCTGATGCTCGCGGTCTACGCGATCGTGAACGGCAACGGCAACGGCTGGCTCTCGGCGGAGACGCTCGGGCTGCTCGCGGCCGCGGTCGTGGTGTTCGCGATCTTCCTGACCGTCGAGTCGCGCGTCGCCGCGCCGCTCGTGCCGCTGGGCCTCTTCCGGCGGCGGAACCTCTCCGTCGCGAACGGCGTCGGGGTTCTCTGGGCGGCCGGCATGTTCGCCTGGTTCTTCTTCGCCGCCCAGTACCTCGGCCTCGTGCTCGGCTACGACCCGCTCCACGTCGGGCTCGCGTTCCTGCCCGCGAACGTCATCATGGGCGCGTTCTCGCTCGGCCTGTCGGCGCGCCTCGTCATGCGCTTCGGCACGCGGATCCCGATCGGCGTCGGCATGGGCCTCGTCACGCTCGGGCTGCTGCTGTTCGCCCGGGCTCCCGTCGACGCGAGCTTCTGGGTCGACGTGCTGCCCGCCATGATCGTGCTCGGGGTCGGCGTCGGCATGGCGATGAACCCGGTGTTGATGGCGGCCATGAGCGACGTGGAGCCGAGCGAGTCGGGGCTCGCCTCGGGCGTCGTCAACACGGGCTTCATGATGGGCGGCGCGCTGGGCCTCGCCGTCCTCGCGAGCCTCGCGGCCTGGAAGACCGGCGGCGAGACGACCGCGACCGCGCTGAGCGCCGGGTACCAGCTCGCGTTCGTGGTCGGCGGCGTGTTCGCGGCCCTGGCGGCCGGGCTGGCCGTGGCGCTGCTGCGCGACCGGCCGCTGCAGCCGCACGGCGAGCCGGCGCCGGCGCTCGCCGCCGCCGAGGCCGACTGACCTCGATAGCCTGCGGGCGTGCGCGCGCTCGTCAAGGAGAAGCGGGAGGTCGCCAAGGGCACGCTGCTGGCCGTCTTCGAGCTGCAGGGCGAGGAGGTCGACTTCCGGCCGGGCCAGTACTTCTGGGTCGAGCTGCCCGACCGCGGCCACGAGGACGAGAAGGGCCTGCGCCGCCACATCTCCGTCGTCACGTCGCCGACCGAGCGCGGCGTCCTCGGCCTCTGCACGCGCCTGCGCGACACGGCGTTCAAGAAGACGCTCGCCGAGCTCGAGGTCGGCGACGAGGTGGACGTCGAGCCGCCGAAGGGGGACTGGCAGCTCCCGGAGGACACGAGCCGCGAGTACGTCTTCGTCGCCGGCGGGATCGGGATCACCGTCTTCCGCTCGATGCTGCGCTACATCCGCGACACCGGCGAGCCCTACCGCGTGACGCTCGTCTACTCGAACCGCGACCGCGAGTCGACGCCGTTCCTGGACGAGCTGCAGGAGCTGGAGGGCGCCCTGCCGGGCTTCCGGCTCGTGCTGACGATGACCCAGGACGAGGGGTGGGAGGGCGAGACACGCTACATCGGCGCCGACCTGCTGCGCGACCACCTCGACGGCGAGCTCGCGGGCTATACGTACCTGATCGCGGGGCCGCCGCCGATGGTCGAGGCGGTGACCCAGGCGCTCGCCGACGCGGGCGTCCCGCAGGAGCAGCTGCTCCCCGACCGCTTCAGCGGCTACTAGAGAAGGGCCTGGCGAGACTCGACTCGTCGCCGGGGCGCGATGGTCGTTCCGAGGCGAGGACGCAGGGAGCGTTCGCAGCCGGAGGCTACGGGCGCGACCGAGGACGCCGCAGCGGGGCGAGCAGCGCGTTCCGGCGGCTCAGATGGTGTCTCGTCGAACCCCTCCTAGTCCGGCCCACCGTGTAGAACCGCCGGGTGAACCTGATCTGGGTCACCCTGGCCGCGCTCGTGACGGCGCTCGCGACGGGCCTCGGGGCGATCCCGTTCGCGTTCGTCGCCGATATGAGCCGCCGCTGGCTCGGGATCTCGAACGCGATCGCGTCCGGGTTCATGCTCTCGGCGAGCGGCGCGCTGGTGATCGAGGGGGCGATCCGCGGGGTCCCGCGGGTCGCGGCCGGCGCGGTCACGGGCGCCGCGTTCATCTTCGCCACACACCGGCTGCTGGGCCACCAGGAGCTCGAGTTCGGCGAGCTGCGCGGAGCGGACGCGATGAAGGCCGTGATGATCATCGCGGTGATGACGCTGCACTCCTTCAGCGAGGGCGTCGGCGTGGGCGTCTCCTACGGCGGCGGGGCCGAGCTCGGCGTGTTCATCACGATCGCGATCGCGATCCACAACATCCCGGAGGGGCTCGCGATCAGCCTCGTGCTCGTGCCGCGAGGAGCGAGCGTCCGCTCGGCGGCGTGGTGGAGCGTGTTCTCGAGCCTGCCGCAGCCGCTCGTCGCCGCGCCCGCGTTCCTGTTCGTGGAGGAGTTCAAGCCCTTCCTGCCGGTCGGGCTCGGGTTCGCCGGTGGGGCGATGATCTGGCTCGTGCTCGCCGAGCTGCTCCCGGAGGCGCGGGGGGAGCTGAGCACGGGGCGCCTGGTCGTCTGGCTCGGCGGCTCGCTGGTCGCGATGTCGCTGCTGCAGCTCGCGCTGCTCGGTCACTGACGCCGGGCGAGCGCCTTCAGGGCCTCCAGCACGACGAACGGGACGAGCGCGAGCACGACGGCGACGGCGGCCTGGGCCGGCCCGAGCGCGTGGGTGGCGAGCGGCCCCTGCAGCGCGGGGACGTACACCGCGGCGGCGACGAGCGCCGCCGAGCCGATCGCGCTCCAGAGCAGCCAGCGGTTCGGCGGCAGCCTCCAGGCCTGGACCCGCCGTGAGCGCATCGCGAACACGAGCACGAGCTCCGAGAGCGCCAGGGTCGCGAACGCCATCGTCTGGTCGACGTCCCCGCCGAAGGCCCGCCCGGCGAAGAAGGCCGCCGCGGTGACGCCGCCGACGAGCGTCCCGATCACGGCGAGGACGGCCCAGGTGGAGGCGTCGAGGAGGCGCGTCCCCCGGCGCGGCGGCGTGGACATCGTGTGCGGGCTCGCGGGGTCGGCGGCGAGGGCGAGCGCGGGGAGGCCGTCCGTGACGAGGTTCACCAGCAGCACCTGGATCACCGCCAGCGGCGCGCCCACGCCCGCGAGCACGGCCGCGATGAACACGAGCACCTCGCCGAAGTTCGCGGAGAGCAGGAAGGCGACGAACTTACGGATGTTGTCCCCGATCCGCCGGCCCTCCTCGACCGCGGCGACGATCGTCGCGAAGTCGTCGTCGGTGAGCACGATCGCCGCCGCGCTCCGGGCGGCCTCGGTGCCGGAACGGCCCATCGCCACGCCGACGTCGGCGCGGCGGAGCGCGGGGGCGTCGTTGACCCCGTC
>DATIFC010000113.1:0-11060 GCA_035455445.1 Gaiellaceae bacterium
CGACGTTCTGCGGCGCGTCGCCCGTGATCGCCGTGACGTGGTGGACGCCCTCGAGCTTCACGCCGCCAAGCCTACCGGCTCTCTCCGGGGACGCAGGGCGGTTTCGCCGGTTCGCGTGTCACCCCCGGCCGCTATGGAAAGATCCGTCTCGATGGGAGGGGCACAGCGCTACGTCTACGACTTCGACGAGCCGTCCGAGGGCGGCCGCGAGCTGCTCGGCGGCAAGGGCATCGGCCTCGCCGAGATGACGCAGCTCGGCGTGCCGGTGCCGGCGGGCTTCACGATCACGACCGACGCCTGCCGCGCCTACATGGCCGCCGGCGGCGAGCTGCCCGAGGGCCTTCCGGCCGAGATCGACGAGCACATCGACGCACTCGAGCGCAGGACCGGGAGGCGCTTCGGCGACCCGCGGGACCCGCTGCTCGTCTCCGTGCGCTCGGGGGCCGCGATCTCGATGCCCGGGATGATGGACACGATTCTCAACCTCGGCCTCAACGACGAGGCGGTCGAGGGCCTTGCGGGCACCACGGGGAACGCCCGCTTCGCGTACGACTCCTACCGCCGCCTGATCCAGATGTACGGCGAGGTCGTGATGGGCATCGACGGGCAGCGCTTCGAGCAGGCGCTCTCCGACCTGAAGTCCGCCCGCGGCGTCCAGCAGGACGTGGAGCTCGACGACGCGGACCTGCGGGAGCTCGTCGGCACCTTCAAGCGGATCTACGAGGACGAGACCGGCGGCCCGTTCCCGCAGGAGGCGCGCGAGCAGCTGTCACGCTCGGTGCAGGCGGTCTTCGAGTCCTGGGACACGCCGCGTGCGCAGGTCTACCGGCGGGCCCATCGCATCCCCGACGACCTCGGCACCGCCGTCAACGTCGTGCAGATGGTGTTCGGCAACAAGGGCGAGGGCTCGGGCACGGGCGTCGCCTTCACGCGCGACCCGTCGACCGGCGAGCACGGCCTCTACGGCGAGTACCTCGCCGACGCGCAGGGCGAGGACGTCGTCGCCGGGATCCGCACGCCCGAGCCGGTGGAGGCGATGAAGGAGCGGCTGCCGGCGGCGTTCGAGCAGCTCGGCGACACGATGCGCCGCCTCGAGGAGCACTACAAGGACGTGCAGGACATCGAGTTCACGGTGGACGAGGGCCGGCTGTACCTGCTCCAGACGCGCTCGGCCAAGCGCACCGCCGCGGCGGCGCTGAGGGCCGCGGTCGCGATGGTCGAGGAGGGCCTGATCTCGCGCGAGGACGCGGTCATCCGCATCGACCCCGCCCAGCTCGACCAGCTGCTGCACCCGATGATCGACCCGCGCGCCGACCTCGAGGTCGCCGCGACCGGCCTCAACGCCTCCCCGGGAGCGGCCTGCGGCTCGGTCGTGCTCGACGCCGACACCGCGGAGGAGCGCGGCCTCGCGGGGGAGAGCGTGATCCTCGTCCGCTGGGAGACGACGCCCGACGACATCCACGGCCTGATCCAGGCGAAGGGCATCCTCACGGCGCACGGCGGCATGACCTCGCACGCCGCGGTCGTCGCCCGCGGCATGGGCAAGCCCTGCGTGGCGGGCTGCGAGGACCTCTCGATCGACCTCGGCAAGCGCTCGCTCGTGCTGGGGGGGCACCAGCTCGCGGAGGGCGACGTGATCACCATCGACGGCGGCACCGGCCGCGTGGTCGTCGGCGAGGTCGAGCTCGTCCCGCCGCAGATCAACGAGGACTTCGAGACGATCCTCGGCTGGGCCGACGAGCTGCGGCGCCTGAAGGTGCGCGCCAACGCCGACACGCCCGAGGACGCGGTCAAGGCCCGCGAGTTCGGGGCTCAGGGGATCGGCCTCTGCCGCACCGAGCACATGTTCATGGCCGAGGACCGGCTCCCCGTGGTGCGCGAGATGATCATGGCCTCGGGCGAGGACGAGCGGCGCGAGGCGCTCGACCGGCTCCTGCCGCTCCAGCAGGGCGACTTCGAGGGGATCTTCGAGGCGATGGCAGGCTTGCCGGTGACGATCCGGCTGCTCGACCCGCCGCTGCACGAGTTCCTGCCGTCGCTCGAGGAGGCGCGCGACGAGCGGATGCGCGACCGGATCAAGGCGCTGACGGAGGCCAACCCGATGCTCGGCACGCGCGGCTGCCGGCTCGGCCTGCTCTGGCCCGAGGTCTACGAGATGCAAGTACGCGCGATCATCCGGGCCGCGGCGGCGGTCGAGGAGCGCACGGGCGAGGCGCCGCTCGTCGAGATCATGCACCCGCTCGTCGGCTTCGCCGAGGAGCTGCACCGGCTGCGCGCGCTCACGGTCGAGACCGCGCAGGAGGAAAGCGATGCGGTCGAGTACCTCGTCGGGACGATGATCGAGCTCCCGCGCGCGTGCATCCGGGCGGACGAGATCGCGGAGCAGGCCGACTTCTTCTCCTTCGGCACCAACGACCTCACGCAGACGACGCTCGGCTTCTCGCGCGACGACGCCGAGGGCAAGTTCCTGACGCGCTACCTCGAGGACGGCGTGCTCGAGCGCAACCCGTTCGAGACGCTCGACCAGAGCGGCGTCGGCGACCTGATGCGGATCGCCGTCGAGCGCGGCCGCGGGGTCAAGGACGGCCTGAAGATGGGCATCTGCGGCGAGCACGGCGGCGAGCCGGACTCGGTCGCCTTCTGCCACGTGCTCGGGCTCGACTACGTCAGCTGCTCGCCCTACCGCGTGCCGCTCGCCCGCCTCGCGGCTGCCCAGGCGGCGCTGAGGGAGGCGGGCGTCGAGGCCGTGATCGTCGGCGGCTGACCGGTTAGGGTCCCGCACCGGGGATCCTGGAAAGGGACGGGATGAGGCAGGTTGCACTGCTCTCCGTGCTCGCCGCGGCGGTGCTCGCGGCAAGCGGCTGCGGCGGGAGCAAGAAGGAGGAGGCGCGGGCCGAGAACCCCCTCGCCAAGGCGGCCTGCGAGGGCTCGCCGCTCACGGCCACGCCGAAGCTCCCCCCGAGTTTCCCGATGGTCGAGAACACGACGCTGACGAAGCAGTCCACCCAGGGGCCGACCGACGTGGTCGAGGGCTACTGGGAGGGGGACGTCCAGGAGGCGCACGACGAGTACCTGAAGGAGCTCGAGGCGGCCGGCTACGAGATCCTCTTCGAGGAGGTCGAGGCTCCGAACGACTCGGAGATCTCCTGGAAGGGCGAAGGGCGTAGCGGCCAGGTCGCGCTGAGAAACGACTGCGGCGGCGACAAGATCTACGTGCACATCACGAACAGGCCGGCCTGACGGCCGGCCGTGGTCCGGCCGCACCGGCGAAGCCGGCACGGCCTCTTGGGTCGGCGTCGCAAGCGACGCCTTGGGTGTGAGCCAGCTACGAGCCGAGCGGCGTGATGTAGCGGCGGTACGCCGCTCGGCTCCGGGGCTTGCTGCCGAGGTCGAAGATCGACCCGGCTCGGCTCTCGTACCAGGAGAGCAGCTCCAGCCGCCGGTGGGTGCGGGCCCAGCCGCCCATGCGGCGGACGAAGGCCGGGTCGTCGATGCCCCAGAGGCCCCACTCGGGGAACGCGTACGGCTTGGCGCGGTGCGCCCGGTAGAGGCGCTCGTTGGCGGACCACTCGGCCTTGCCGCCGATGTCGTAGAGGTCGTTGCCGACGACGTCGACGTAGCGGTTGCCCGGGTAGTAGGCCTGCGCGCTGTTGCCCGGGACGTTCGGGCTGCCGTAGCCCTGGGGGTTCCAGATCACCCGCAGGTTCGGCAGCGTGTTCCGCTCGAAGTCGTGGCTCACGCCCGGGAGGCCGAGCCGGCGCAGGCGCGCGTTCAGGAAGTCCGCCGTGCCGCCGTGCAGGAGCAGGTAGACCCGGGCGAACGCCTTGCGGAAGCTCGGGGTCGAGTGCGCCCGGTCCTTGAGGCGGCCCCCGGAGGTGTAGGCGCAGTACGCGTTCCAGTGGCCGTTCATCTCCGGGAACGGGCGGATGTAGACGGGGCGCGCCCAGGCGGCGATCGCGCGGTTCAGCGCCGTCAGGTAGCCGTCGCCCCTCCCGCGGGCGACGCCGAGCGGCGTGATCGCCTCGCGCGGGTTCGGCCACCCGTTCGAGGTCGTGAAACCGACCATCGGGACGGGGCCGTGGCTCGCGAGCTGCACCGCGAGCCGCGCGCCCCAGGTGCTGCCTTGGTTCCAGCCGAGGATCACGTGGTCGACCTCCGTGCGCTGACCGGTCTGCGCGCCGAAGCGGCCGGGGTTGCCGAGCACGCCCAGCGAGATCCGGGCGGTTGCCGGCGGCGCGAGAACGAGTGCCGCCGCGGCGAGGACGAGGAGCCTGCCCACGGGCGCCCAGTATGCCCCCGATCTCCCCGGCCGAGGGATCCGGCCCGGGGCCGCGGAGGCCGATCTCCGCAAGGAGATCGACCCTCGGCGAGCGGCCGGCCGACACGTCACCTGGAGGTGCCGGGCCAGTGAACCCCCAAGAGCAGCGAATCAAGGCGACGGCGGCACTGTTCATCACCGTCTCGCTCTTCCTCGTCCGCAACGCCCACGCGACGCACCAGGCCGGCGCGTGCACGATCGTCGGCACGCCGGGGCCCGACCTCCTGTTCGGGACGCCGAGGCACGACGTCATCTGCGGGCTCGGCGGGAACGACGTGCTCGACGGCAACAGCGGCAACGACGTCCTCAAGGGCGGCCCGGGCCGCGACCTGCTGAACGGCGGCGACGGCAACGACACGCTCTACGGCGGGCTCGGCAACGACAAGCTCCAGGGCGACCACGGGCGCGACGCGCTCTACGGCGGCCCAGGCAACGACACGTTCTTCGCGTGGGACGGCTTCGCGGACATGCTGAACGGCGGGACCGGCACCGACCGCGCCTTCCACGACAAGCTCGACCGCGTCTACGCCGTCGAGCGCGGCGGCTAGCGACTCACGCGTAGCCCCGGACGCGCCAGTACGCGACCGCGAGGCTGAGCAGGCCCACGCCGCAGACGCCGGCGATCCCCCACAGCCCGACGCGGCTGTAGGCCGCGTGGCCCCGGCCGAACCTCGAGAGGACGAGCGTGCACAGGATCCCGCCGATCAGGCCGCCGATGTGCCCGCCGATCGAGATGTTTCGGAGCGTGAAGCCGAGGATCAGGTTGATGATGATCAGCGCGGCCGCCGAGCCGCCGAGCACGTAGTTGCGCTGCCGCTCGAGGACGAGCGCGGCGCCGAGGATGCCGAAGAGCGCACCCGAGGCTCCGACCACGGGCTGGGCCGGCGTGTGCACGAGCGCGCCGGCCGACCCCGCGAGCGCCGAGACGAAGTACACGAGCAGGAAGCGCCCGCGCCCGAGGGCGGACTCCACCGCCGAGCCCACGATCCAGAGGAAGTACATGTTGAACGCGATGTGCAGCAGGCTCGCGTGCAGGAACGCGCTCGTGATCAGGCGCCACCAGTCGCCCTGCGCGACGAGGGGCCCGTAGAGCACCCACCTGGCGTAGAGCGAGCCGCCGGGGCTGTTCAGCCCCGCTCCCTGGGCCGCCGTGATGACGTAGATCAGGATGTTGACGGCGAGCAGGGCCTTCGTGGCGAGCGCGCCCGTCCCTTCGAAGGCGCCCCGCCGGACGCCCGCGCTGATCCGCCTCGTTCCCTGGGGCTTGCCCGAATGCTCGGGGCAGCGCTGGCCGACGGGCGCCGGCGTCATGCACTCGGCGCAGATCGGCCGGCCGCACTCCGAGCACGAGACGAACGTCTCGCGGTTGGGGTGTCGATAGCAGTAGGGCACGGGAGACCTGGAGTAGCGTAGTGCCGCCGTGCGCTGTCACGTTGCCTTCACCCCTGCCGAGACGGGCGCTGCGCCGCTCGGGATCGTGGTCGACGTGATGCGCGCCACCTCCTCGATCGCACAGGCGCTGGCGTCGGGGTACCGGCGGGTGCTCTGCTGCACGGAGATCGACGACGCGCTCGCCCTGCGGGCGGAGCTCGGCGACGAGGCGATCACGGGCGGCGAGCGGGAGGCGAAGCGGGTGGAGGCCTTCGACGCGGGCGCCTCGCCGCGCGAGTTCCGTGAGCCGCGGGCCGAGACGCTGATCCTCTCGACCACGAACGGGACGCGGTCGATCGTCACGGCGTCGTCGGCGTGCGAGGAGGTCGTGCTCGGCGCGCTGCTGAACCTCGAGGCGGTCGCGTCGCATGCTCGGGAGCGCGGGGAGGACGTCGTCGTGCTCTGCGCCGGCTACAAGGGCGCCTTCGCGATCGACGACGCCTACTGCGCCGGCCGCATCGTGCGCCTGCTTGGCGCCGAGCGCACCGACGCGGCGATCGCGGCCGAGCTGGTGGCCGACCGCTACGCAACGGGTCTCGAAGGCATCAACGCGCGCACCTACGGGCCGCCGGGCCTGGAGGAGGACATCGCCTTCTGCGCGCAGGAGAGCATCCTCGGCGTCGTGCCGCGCTTCTCGCGGATGGTCGGCTCGGCGGCCGAGATCGTCGCCTCCTAGCCGCGGAGCTCGCCGGCCTCGCGGTCCCAGCGCCAGTCGCGCGTCCCGTCGAGGTGCGTGCCGCCGAGCCAGCGGTCGGGCGGCGCGGCCTCGACGCGGTCGGCCTTCCCGGCGAGGACGTCGCGCCCGAGCCCGGTCAGCGCGACGCGGGCCGCGGCGAAGGCGTGCGCGTCGCCGAGCGGAGGCGGCGGCGGCAGCTCCTCGACGAGCGGCTGGAGCTCGGCCAGGCGCTTCCAGACCCACGCGTCGCCTGCGAACGGCGCCTCCTCGCGCGCCTGGCTCTCGACGAAGAGCTCCGGCGGGCGGCGCGGGCCCTCGAGCAGCGGCTCGAGCAGCTGGCGCTCGGTCCGGGAGAGCCCGGCCGCGGGGTCGGGCAGCTCCTCGAGCAGCCGCACCACGGCGGCCCCGAGGAACGGCAGGGCGGAGGTGCCCCGCTGGAGGAGCGCGGCCCACGCGGTCGGCTCGGGGGCGCGCAACGCGTCCCATGCCTCCCGGGCGAGCCGGAGCATCTCCGCCGTGACGGGCCTGCGCTCCGGCCAGAGCGCCTCGAGCTCGTCCGGCCGAAGCGGCCCGAGGTGGTCCGCCGCCTGGATCAGCTCGACGCCGCGGTCGGCCGCCGCCAGGGCCTGCAGGAGCTGCAGCTGGTCGTACAGGTCGTGCTCGAACCAGAGGACCACCTGCGTCTCCGCCTCGAGCGCGTGGCGGAAGAGCCGGTCGCGGCGCTCGAAGGACTCCAGCAGCGATCGCTCCGAGCCCCAGCCGCACTCGCTCAGGAAGCGCGCCCGGGCCCGCCGCAGCCCCGGCTCGTCGACGGCCGGGACCGGGCCCTCGTGCAGGACGTCCTGCCACGAGAGGACCGCGCCCCCGAGGGCCGTCTGCCGCAGCGTGTTGCCGGCGCTCTCGCCGTTCGTCACGTGCAGGAGCGCCCCGAGCTGCGGGTCGCGGCCGCCGCGGGCGAGGTAGGCGGCGCCGCAGGTGCAGTGGTCGAGCGAGTCGCAGGCGCAGCCGAGCACGCGTGCGAGCTCGTCCCGGACGTGCTGGAGGCTCGCGAGCTTCGCGTCGACCTCGTCGATCTTCTGCGCGAGGCGGACGCGGATCGACTCCTGCGCGCGCCCGCCGCGGGTGAGGCGCGTGTGCTCGGCGATCTCGGTGAGCGTGAAGCCGAGGCTCTGAGCCTCCTTGACGGCCTTCACGAAGCGGACGGTCTCCTCGTCGTAGGCGCGGTGCCCGTTCGGCCCGCGCGGCGGCTCGGGGAGCAGGCCGCGCCGCTCGTAGTAGCGGAGCGTCTCGACGTTCACCCCGGCGCGTCTGGCGACCTCTCCGATCCGCATGGCGAAGCCACTCTAGACCTGTACCTGGGTACGGATGTCAAGCGGCCTCGCACCTCCGGCTTGACAGGGGAACGTGTGTTCGTGTAGAACATACGTTCCCGTGATCGCCTGCCTCGTCATCCCCGGCTTCGAGTTGCGGGCCGCGCTGCGCGAGCGACCGCGGCTGCAGCTCGAGCCTGCGGCGCTCGCCCCGGAGCCGGGAACCGATGCGCTGGTGGGGTCGGTGACCGCGGCCGCGGAGGCGGCCGGGGTGCGGCCGGGGATGCGGCTGGGCGAGGCGCTCGCGACGTGCCCGTCGCTGCAGCTCGTCGATCCCGACCCGGCGGCGGCCGAGGAAGCCTGGGAGGGGATCGTTCGCGCGCTCGAGGACGCGGGCTTCGCGGTCGACTCGGTCGCGCCCGGCTGCGCGTACTTCGAGACGCGCGGGGTGGAGCGGCTCTACGGCGGTCTCGAGCCGGCGCTGAAGCGGGCCCTGAAGGCGGTTGGGGCCGGCTGGGACGCGCGTGCCGGCGCGGCGGCGAGGCGCTTCGCGGCGCTGGCCGCGGCGAACGTCGCGCGCTCCGGGCAGGCGCTCGTCGTCTCCGACGAGCGGACGCGGGAGTTCCTCGCGCCGCTGCCGGTGAGCCTGCTGCCGGTCGACGCGCGCCGGCGCGCGGAGCTCGAGGAGCTGGGGGTGAAGAGGCTTGGAGAGCTTGCCGGGCTTCCGGGCGGCGCCGTGGCCGAACGTCTGGGGCCGGACGGCCGGCGCGCCTGGAGCCTGGCGAGGGGCGGCTCGAAGCGGCGCGTCCGCGGACGCAGGCCGGCGGCGGAGCTGTTCGAGACGCTGGAGTTCCCGGAGGCGGTCGGCAACGAGCTCACCCTGCGGCGTTCGCTCGGCGTGCTGCTCGACCGGCTGCTGGCCCGGCCGGAGCGAGGAGGGCGGGCCCTGCGCAAGGTCGCGCTTGCGGGGCGCCTGGTCGGCGGCGGCTCATGGCGGCGGACGGTGACGCTGCGCGACGCCACCGCCGATCCCACCCGCCTGCGGACCGCGCTCGCGCCGAAGCTCAACGACCTGCCGGCGCCGGTGGTGATGCTCCGCCTCGAGGCGCTGGTGCTCGCCGAGTCGGTGGGCAACCAGCTCGAGCTCGTGCGGCCCGAGGGCGACGAGCTGCGGGATCACCTCCGCGAAGGGCTGCGCCAGGTCCGGGCCGGAACCGGGTCGGGATCCGTTTGCACCGTCGTCGAGGTCGCGCCGTGGTCACGCCTGCCCGAGCAGCGCGCGCTGCTGGTTCCTCGCGACGAATAAACGAGCCGGTCGCCGTGCGCGTCGAGGCGCACGTGGACGGCTCGCCGCGGTGCGTGAACCGCGCCGAGGTCGTGCTGGTGCGCGAGGAGTGGCGAGTCGTCGACCGCTGGTGGACGGAGGAGCCTGTCTCGCGCCGGTACTTCGACGTCGTGCTGAGCGGGGGCGAGCACGCCGTCGTGTTCCTGGACGAGGAGGTGGGCCGCTGGTTCAGCCAGCGAGGGGTTTGACCGGGTCAGCGGCGCAAGCGGTCGACGAAGCCGCCGGGCGGCGCGTGCAGGTTGAGGAAGCGGATCGGCTCCGGCCCAGCGTGACGGAAGCCGTGCACCGCGCCGGGCGGCGCGGCGACGAACGTGCCCGTCCCGGCCACGCGCGGCTCGTCGCCGACGCGGAACTCGATCTGCCCCTCGAGCACGTAGAAGGCATCGACGTGGTCGGCGTGGGTGTGCGGGTCGACGCCCTCGAACTCGGGCCGGAAGGTCATGTCGATCGCGGTCAGCTGCGGGAGGTCGCAGAGGATCCGGTGGGTGCTGGCCTCGCGCTCGAGCGTCTCCGCGCTCTCGGGCGCGGTCAGGACGGCGTCGGCGAACGGCCGGCCGCCGTCGGAGGGCGGCTCGTGCTGGTCGAAGCTCCCACCGCGTCCTCGCAGGAGGTCGCCGAACCCGACCGACGGCGCGTGCAGGTTGAGGAAGACGACCGTCTCGTCGCTCGCGTTGCGAAAGGTGTGGACGGTGTCCGGAGGGGCCGCGGCGAACATGCCGGGGCCCGCCGTGACGATCCTCCGCTCGGCGCCGAGCATCAGCTCCAGGCTGCCCTCGAGCACGTAGAAGGCGTCGGTGTGGTGGTGGTGGACGTGCGGCTCCGGCCCGTCCTCGCCGGGCGCGTAGCGGAACCACGTCACGATCAGGTCGTCGAGCTCCGCCAGGATCCGCAGGGTCTTCTCCGGGCGATCGGTCGTCGTCTCGCCGTCGCCGGGGGCTAGGAGCAGCGGCCGGTGGTCGTCGAGCTGCATGCGCACTCAGCCTATTCGTTCCTCGACGGCGCCTCGCTGCCGGAGGAGCTCGCTGCGCGGGCGGCGGAGCTCGGCTACGAAGCCCTGGCGCTGACCGACCACGACGGCGTCTACGGCTCGCTCGAGTTCGCGCACGCGGCCAAGGCGTTCGGCGTCCGGCCGATCACCGGCGCCGAGGTGACGCTGACGGACGGCTCGCACGTGACGCTGCTGGTCGAGAGCGCGCAGGGCTACGCGAACCTCTGCCGCCTGCTGACCGCCGCCCATGCTGGGACGCGGCTGAAGGAGGGCGCGGAGCCGCTGCCGCCCTCGCTCGACGCCGCGCTGCTCGCTGAGCTGAGCGACGGGCTCGTCTGCCTCTCCGGCTGCGCCCGGCACGGCATCGGCCTGCGCGACCCGAACGGCGCCGCGGTGCTCGCGCGCGCGTTCGGGCGGGAGCGGTTCCTCGTCGAGCTCCAGCGCCCGTACGAGCGCGGAGACGCCCGGCGGCTCGCGGCGCTGCGCGACCTCGCCGGCGCGCTCGGCGTCGAGACGGTCGCGACCGGCGATTCCCACGCGCACCACCCTCGCAGGGCCGCCCTCCAGGACGCGCTCGTCGCGATCCGCTGCCGCACCTCGCTCGACGGCTGCGAGGCGGAGCGGCGAGGCAACCGCGAGAGCGTGCTCGCCTCGCCCGGCGAGCTCGAGGAGCGCTTCCCGGTCGACCGCGACGCCGTGCGGCGCACCGGGGAGCTCGCCGAGCGGCTCGAGTTCGACCTGACCGAGGACCTCGGCTACCGGTACCCCGACTTCTCCGACACCGGCGAGCCGGCGATCCGGCAGCTCGCGCGCGTCTGCGACCGCGCCTTCGCGGAGCGGTACGGCGACGCCAACGGCCACAAGCGGCGCGCGAGGCAGCGCCTCGACGACGAGCTGAAGCTGATCGACGAGCTCGGCCTGGCCGGGTTCTTCCTGCTGCACTGGGAGGTGCTCGAGCTCGCCCGCGAGTGCGCGCTCGAGGTGCGCGGCGG
>DATIFC010000114.1:0-9821 GCA_035455445.1 Gaiellaceae bacterium
CTTCTTGATCGCCTTGGCGTTCGGCACACGCGGCGCGGCGATGGCCGTCGCCTTGTGCACGCGCGCGGGCTTGTTGCTGCTCGCGGCGGCGACGCTCAGGGATGCGACCAGCGCAACTACGCCCATCACCCCCGCGAGGACGAGCAATCGGTGCTTCATGCTCCCACGTCCTTTCCCTTAGACCCCTTCTGGACTTGCGCCCGGAACGTTGAAGGTCGCCCTCGGGGGTGTCAAGAGTGAAAATACGGAATCGTAGGTGGTGCTAGCGGCCGAGCGGCTCCCGGGCCGGCGAGCCCGCGAGACGGGCCTTGAGGCGGAGGATCGCCTTGGTGTGGAGCTGGGAGACGCGCGACTCCGTCACGCCGAGGACCTCGCCGATCTCGCGCAGTGTCAGCTCCTCGTAGTAGTAGAGCGTGACGACCAGCTTCTCCCGCTCGGGCAGCCTCGCGATCGCCTCGCCGAGGGCCTCCTTCAACTCCGTCTGCGCGAGCTCGGCCTGCGGCTCGGGGCCGTGCGTGTCCTCGATGGTGTCGATCAGCGCGACCTGGTCGCCGCCGCTGGAGGAGATCGTCCACAGCTCGTCGAGCGCCGCGATCGAGGAGCGGCCGATCTCCGAGAGGCTCTCGTCGAGGTCGTCCGTGGTGATGCCGAGCTTCTCGGCGATCTCCTCGTCGGTGGGCGCGCGGTGGAGCTTGCGCTCGAGCTCGGCGATGGCGCGCTCGATGTCGCGCGCCCGCGAGCGGACGGAGCGCGGGACCCAGTCCATCGCGCGCAGCTCGTCGATGATCGAGCCCTTGATGCGGGCGATCGCGTAGGTCTCGAACTTGATGTCGCGGTCGGGGTCGAAGCGCTCGATCGCGCCGATCAGCCCGAGCAGGCCGTACGAGACGAGGTCGTTCTCGTCGACGTGCGCGGGGAGGCCGCTGCCGAGGCGGCCGGCGACGTACTTGACGAGCGGCGCATAGGTCAGGATCAGGCGGTCGCGGATCCCCTGGTCCTTGGTCTTGCGGAACTCGCGCCAGAGGTTCTGGGTCTCGTCCTGCGCCACGCGTAGAGAATACGGCTCAGGGCCGCCGTCTCCTCAGGTTGCGGACGCTGAGCGTGAGCAGCCAGAGCCCGATCGCGCCGGCCGCGACGACCACGACGACCAGCCCGGGCTCCTCGTGCACCGCCTCGGCCGCGGCGGCGGCGATCCCCGCGAAGACGACCGCGAGCACGAAGAAGAGCGCGCCGAGCGAGGGCCTGGGAGGCGGCGGAGCCACGTCGAGACTGTAAGGCGCCGAGGCTACAATCGGCGCGCAACCCGAAGGGGCGTAGCTCAACTGGCAGAGCACCGGTCTCCAAAACCGGGGGTTGCAGGTTCGAGTCCTGCCGCCCCTGCTGGCTTCCTCGCTCCCCCGGCATCGGTCCTCGGTGACACTGTCGGCTCCCCGACGAGAGGAGACGCATGATCGAGGAGGCACGGCTGCAGGAGACGCCGTCCGGCTTGGAGCCGGCCGGCGCGGGCTGGTTCGTCGTCAACGTCGGCGAGACGAAGTGGGTGACGCACGACGCGTTCGGCTCCGGGTGCGTGTTCGAGAGCCGCGAGAACGCCCCGTTTCCCGAGCTCGGGATCAACATCAGCGTGCTGCAGCCAGGGCAGCCGCTCTGCCTCTACCACGAGGAGAGCGCGCAGGAGGACTTCCTCGTCCTCGCCGGTGAGTGCCGCCTGCTCGTGAACGGTGAGGAGCGGCCGCTGCGCACGTGGGACTTCGTCCACTCGCCCGCGGGCACCGAGCACGTGATTGTCGGCGCCGGCGACGGGGTCTCGGTCGTGCTGGCCGTGGGGACGAGGCACGAGGACGAACAGCTCCGCTACCCGCTCTCCGAGCTCGCGGCGCGCTACGGCGCGAGCGCCGAGCAGGAGACGCCGGACCCGCGCGAGGCATACGCGCCATTCGAGCGGCCGCGGCCGGGCCGCCCGGACTACTGGGACGAGCTGCCCTGGGCGCGCGGCTCCTGACGCTTCCGGACGGGACCCGCGTCCGCGCCTCCCCGCTCGCAGATCGCGTCGAGCACGACCCCGAGCGCGCGTTCGGGCTCTACCTCGACGAGGCGTGGTCGCCGACCTGGGAGGCCGAGCTCGTGGAGTGGCCCGACTTCGGCCTCCCCGCCGAGCCCAGCCGCGCGGCGGCGCAGATCGCGGCCGCCTTCGAGCGCGCCCGCGCCGGCGAGCTGGTCGAGGTCGGCTGCCGCGGCGGGCTCGGCCGCACCGGGACCGTGCTGGCCTGCATGGCCGTGCTCGCCGGGCTCGGCCCGCGGGAGGCCGTCGAGTGGGTGCAAGAGGCCTACGACCCGCGTGCGGTCGAGACGCCCGAGCAGGAGCGCTGGGTGGAGTGGTTCGCCGCCGAGGGGCGGGTGTAGCGTCCGCACGGTGACGAAGCCGCCCGTCGAGGAGATGTGGCGCCGGATGCTGACGGGCGACTACCCGCGGCTCGACCGGATGCGCCGGATGTGGGGCGCGCTCCCCTCGCCGCCGCGCTGCAAGCTCTGCAACGCGCCGTTCAAGGGGCCGGGCGGAGCGCTCATGCGCCTGATGGCCTACGGGCCCTCGCCGCTCAACCGCCGGCTCTGCAAGTGGTGCATCCGGGCGGTGCACAAGCACCCGGGCGGCGCGGAGGTCGAGATCTCGGTCCTCTTCGCGGACGTGCGCGGCTCGACCGGGATCGCCGAGCGAATGGCGCCGGGGGAGTTCTCGAAGCTGCTCGCGCGCTTCTACGGCGCGGCGGCCGAGGTGATCGACGAGTGGGACGGGATCGTCGACAAGTTCGTCGGCGACGGCGCGGTCGCGCTCTTCATCCCGGGGTTCGCAGGCGAGGATCACGCGGCGCACGCGATCGGGGCGGCCCGGGCGCTGCTCGCGGAGACCGGCAACGACGGGCCAGAGCCGTGGATCCCGATCGGCCTCGCCGTCCACACGGGGACGTCGTTCGTCGGCAGCGTCGGCGAGGGCGACGCCCGGGACTTCACCGCGGTCGGCGACACCGTCAACACGGCAGCTCGGCTGGACGCGCTGGCGGGCGCGGGCGAGATCCTCGTCAGCGCGAACTCGGCGACCGCCGCCGGCCTCGACACCTCGGCGCTCGAGCGGCGGGCGCTGGAGCTCCGCGGCCGCGAGCAGGCGGTCGACGCCTGGGTGATGACGGCTTCAGGCGTCCCGGCCTAGTCGCCGGTGACGTCGCGGCGCAGGAAGACGAGGTACGCGGCGATCACCGGCAGGCCGATGTAGAGCGTGCACACCCAGAGCGCACGGATCACCGGCGTCCAGTCGGCCGGGACGCGCAGGAACCCGTGCCAGGCCTCGAACTGCGTGCCGAGCAGGTAGGGCCGGATCGACTCCGTCCCGGGCAAGACGCCGAGCAGCTGCATCAGCAGCGCCCACATCAGCGCGCCGACGACTGAGGCCGCGCTGTTGCGCGTGATCGTCGAGAGCATCAGCCCGAAGGCGGCGATCCCGGCGAGCGGGAGCGTGTAGACGAGCAGGCTCAGCATCAGCAGGCCGAAGCCGTGCCCGGCCGAGACCTTCGTCCCCGAGAGCGACGTCAAGGGGTGGAAACCCCAGGCGATGCTGCCCGCGATCAGGCCGGTCATGCCCATCGCAACCACCACCGCAAGCGTGTAGGTGGCTGTCGCGAGCGCCTTGCCGGCGAAGACCTCGCCCCGCTCGCGCGAGCGGGTGAGGATCGTCTTCAGCGTGCCGTTGTGCGACTCCGCCGCGACGATGTCGCCCGCCACGAGCGAGGTGATGAGCGGCAGGCCCCAGATCGACATGAAGAAGAGCACGACGAACGGCACGGCGAGGCCCGTCTCGCGGATGTAGCGTCCGAGCGGGACGTCGTTCGGGCCGCCGGTCTGGATCACGAGCACGACCACGAACACGATCGGCACGAGGGTCGCGGCGATCAGCCCGAGGTACGTCCGCTTCTGCGCGAGCAGCTTCAGCACCTCCCAGCGGTAGACGCGCAACGCGCCGGTCACACCGCCACCTCCGACTCGCTTGCACGGTCGTGGTCGGACGAGTCGCCGCCGGTCATGTGCAGGAAGAGCTTCTCCAGGCTCTCCGTCTCCGGGACGAGCGCGGTGACGCCGATCCCGGCCTTGCCGAGCGCGACGCTGAGCCCCGCAACCGCCTGCTCGTCGCCGCTGAAGCGGAGCTCGTGGTCGACGAGGCGCACGTCCTCGATGCCGGCCTGCGCGAGCAGCACGACCCGCGCGCGCTCCGGCTCGAGCACGCGCAGCCGGTAGCCCGTCGCGGCGGTGGCGAGCAGGTCGCGGAGCTGGCCGTCGTAGATGACGCGTCCCTTGCGGACGATCGCGACACGGTTGCAGAGCTCCTCGACCTCGTAGAGCAGGTGGCTGGAGAGGACGATCGTGATCCCCTCGCCCGCGAGCCGCCGCACGAGCTCGCGCATGTCGCGCATCCCCGCCGGGTCGAGCCCCGTGGTCGGCTCGTCGAGCAGCAGCAGGCGCGGCCGGCGCAGGAGCGCGGCCGCGATCCCGAGCCGCTGGCGCATGCCGTGCGAGTAGCCACCGACCCTGTCCTTCGCGCGGTCGCGCAGCTCCACGAGCTCCAGCACCTCGTCGATACGGGAGCGCGAGACCGGCTCGTCGTAGTCGGCGAGCAGCTTCAGGTTGCGCCGGCCGCTCAAGTACGGGTAGAAGCGCGGCCCCTCGACGAAGCCGGCGACGCCGTCGAGCGCCTTCGCGCCGTCCTGCAGCGGGTCGCGCCCGAACAGCTGCGAGGACCCCGCGGTCGGGCGGATCAGGCCGAGCAGCATCCGCAGGGAGGTCGTCTTGCCCGCGCCGTTCGGGCCGAGGTAGCCGAAGACGTCGCCGCGCTCGACGGTCAGGTCGACCCGGTCGACGGCGACGAGATCGCCGTAGCGCTTGACAAGGCCGCGCGCGGTGACGGGCCGCGGGTCGGCCGTCATCCGAGGGCGCGCGCCGCCGCCTCTGCCGCGGCCGCGGGCACGGAGCCGGCGAGGACGAACGAGACGCCGTGCTTCCGCCAGGTGAGGGCCGTCCCGAGCTGCGTCGCGAGCTCGTGGGCCGTGACGCCGTCGAGCGAGACCGTCGGCAGGGCGCCGAGCGCGCCGGCCGGTCCTCCGCCCCGCGCCGCCCGCTCGAGGACGACGATCGCGCCGAGCCCGTGGCCGTAGACCGCCAGCAACGAGCGCGAGTCGCCGTGGCCGACGAGCCGCACGTCCTGCCGCGGCAGGCCGACCAGCGTGGCGGGCGCCACGGCCGAGAACGGCGCGCCGGCCAGCGCCGCGGCGCCGCTCGCCGACGACGGCTTCGAGCCGTGGCGCTTGCGGCCGCCGTGGCGCGCGAGCTTGCCGAGGTCGGTCACCTTCGCGTTCGCCGGCGGCGAGATCTCGACGTCGCCCGCCGGCACCGAGCCGAAGGTGACGTGCGTCGCCGCGAGCTCGAGCACGGGCGACGACGCGCCCTGCGCGTAGATCCCGACTCGCAGCGGGACGGGCCGCGTCGCGTCCCAGGCGAGCTCGGCCGCACCGAGGAGGCCCCCGTCGTGCCTGGGCGAGACGCGCACGCTGTAGGCCGGCTGACCGCCCACGTCGGTCGGCGTCGCCCTGCCGACGGCGGCGTGGTCGCCGACGTGCGCGAGGAAGCCGGCGATCTCGCTCAGCGACGGGACCCCGCCCGAATCGTTGCCGCCGGAGCCGCCCCCGTGCCGCGGAAGGGTCGCGCGGTAGACGGTGTTCGAGGACGCGTCGAAGACGGTCACCGTCCGCGGGTTCCAGACGATCTGGACGTCCCCGGCGTCCGACTGCAGCTCGATCCGCCCGTGCCCGTCGCTCGTCGCCCACAGCCGGCCGGAGGCGCCCGACATCAACGCCGAGCCCGCCTGCCCGCCGAGGGCGCCCGACGGGAAGAGGTTGTTGGTGAACGTGATGTGCGCGGTGACGCCGGCCGGCGCAGACCCTGCGAGCGAGTCGTGCAGGGCCCGGGCGAGCGGCTTCGCCGGCGGCACCGACCCTCCGCCGCGCCCGGCTGCGACCGCGACCGCCGCGAGTCCCGCTGCCGCCACGGCGACGACCAGCGCGAAGGCGACGAGGCGGCCGGTGGAGACGGTTCGGAGGAGCTTCACGCTCCCTCCGTTGTAGCGCCGTTCTCTGAGACATCTCTGAGAGCCGGCAGCTCGATCGTGAAACGGGCGCCGTCCGCATAGGCGCGGCCGCCGTGGCGCTCGGCAGTCGCGCGCACGATCGCGAGGCCGAGCCCCGAGCCCGGCTCGCCGTGCGCGCCGCGCCAGAATCGCCCGAAGGCGTGCTCGGCCTCCTCGGGCGCGAGGCCCGCCCCTTCGTCGGCGACGGACAGCCGCGCCAGGCCGTCCTCACGCTCGGCCGCGACCTCGATCGCGCCGCCCCGGGGCCCGTAAAGCTCGGCGTTGCGGATCAGGTTCGCGAGCGCGCGCTCGAGCGCGGCTCGGTCGGCATGCACGAGCACCGGCTCCGGCGCCCGGGCCCGCACGCGCCCGCTCGCGGCGGCGCGCGCAAGCTCGTCGAGCCGGACGAGCTCGGATGGACGGCCGCCGGCCTCCTCCCGCGAGAGGGCGAGCAGGTCGTCGGCGAGCCGCGCGAGCCTGCCTGCGTCGGCGACGACCTCGTCCAGCACCTGTTCGTCCGTGCCGTGCCGCGCGAGGTAATCGACGTTGCCGAGCAGCGCCGTCAGCGGCGTGCGCAGCTCGTGCGAGGCATCCGCGAGGAAGCGCCGCTCGGCCTCGCCCGCGCGTTCGAGGCTCGCGAGCATCTCGTTCAGCGTCGTCGCGAGCTCGCCGACCTCGTCGCGCGCAGTCGGCTCGGGCAGGCGGCGACGCGCGTCGCCGGTCCGCTCGATCTCCGCCGCCGCCCCGGCGAGCTGCCGCAGCGGGCGAAGCGCGCGCCCCATCAGCACCGCGACCGCAAGCGCCCCGAGCACGGCGGCCGCGAGCCCCGCGCCGACGACGAACAGGTGCAGGCTCGCGAGCGTCTCCTCGAGGTCGTGGGTCGAAGCCGCGACGACGACCGCGCCTCCTCCGGCCGGTCCGCCCACGTCGGCCAGCGGGGCGGCGTAGACGCGCAGGCGCTGCCCGCCGCTCGTGGCGTTCGCGAGCGCCGAGCGGTCGGCCGCGATCGCGCGCTCGACGGGGCCGCCCACGGGCAGCACGCGTCCGCCGAGCGAGAGCGAGCGGGCGACGAGCCGGCCGTGGCGGTCGAGCACCTCGACCGAGAGGTCGGTCCCGCCGACGGGCGAGTCCAGCGAGCCGGGCGTCGTCAACACTGCCGGCGCCGACGCCGCGAGCTGCGAGACCTCGACTGCGCGGCGCCGCAGGACGTTGTCGAGCGAGCCGTGCAGGTGGCGCGCGAGGAGCAGGTCGATCCCGACCCCCGCCAGCGCAACCGCCAGCAGGATCGCCGCTGCCGCCGCGGCGACCGAGCGCGCCCGCAGCGAGAGCCGGCTCATCGGAGCACGAAGCCGACGCCGCGCACGGTGTCGATCAACCCGGGCTCGCCGAGCTTGGCGCGCAGGTAGGAGACGTAGCGGTCGACCGAGTTCGAGCCGACCGCGCCGCGCCCGCCCCAGACTCGCTCGACGGCGAGCTCGCGGCTCACGACGTGCCCGCGGTTCAGCAACAGCAGCTCCAGCAGGTCGGCCTCGCGCGGGCTTAGCTCGAGGTCGCGAGCCCGGCGCCGGGCGGTGCGCGCGTCGACGTCGAGGACGAGGTCGCCGTGCGCAAGCAGGCCGCCCGGCTCGCGACCACGGCGCAGCAGCGCGCGGATCCGCGCGAGCAGCTCGCCGGGCGCGAACGGCTTCACGAGGTAGTCGTCGGCGCCGGAGTCGAGCCCGGCGATGCGGTCCTCGACGGCGTCGCGCGCCGTCAGCATCAGGATCGGCACCGCCAGCCCGCGCCGCCGCAGCGCCCGCGAGACCGCCAGCCCGTCGAGGCCCGGCATGGCGACGTCGAGCACGAGCAGGTCCGGCACGAGCCGCTCGACCGAGGCGAGCGCGGCGCCGCCGTCGGCCGCGGCCTCGACCGCGTACCCCTCCCGCTCCAGCGTGCGGGTCAGCATGCGCCGGATCGCAGCGTCGTCGTCGACGACCAGGATCGAGTCCGGGGTCAACCTGGCCCGAGGGTAGCTCGCACACGTGAGCGTCAGCCGCTTCAGGCACAGCTCGGGCGGCTCGAGGCCGACCCGGGGGTACGACCGCGGCTTTAAGGTTTCTCCCGTGACAGTGCTCAGCTCGCAGGCCGCCCCCTCGGAGGAGTTCGAGAGGCGTCGCGCACGGATGGAGGAGCTCGTCGGCGAGCTGCGCGAGCGCACGGCGCAGGTCGCGCGCGGGGGCGGCGAGAAGGCGCTCGAGAAGCACCGCTCGCGCGGGAAGCTGACTGCGCGGGAGCGCGTCGACCGGCTGCTCGACCCGGACAGCGCCTTCCTGGAGCTCTCGGCCCTGGCGGCGTGGGAGATCTACGACGGCCAGGCGCCCGCGGCCGGGATCGTCACCGGGATCGGCGTGATCGAGGGCCGCGAGTGCGTGATCGTCGCCAACGACGCAACCGTCAAGGGCGGCACCTACTTCCCGCTGACGGTCAAGAAGCACCTGCGCGCCCAGGAGGTCGCCGAGCAGAACCGGCTGCCGTGCATCTACCTCGTCGACTCGGGCGGCGCCTTCCTCCCGCTGCAGGCCGAGGTCTTCCCCGACCGCGAGCACTTCGGGCGGATCTTCTACAACCAGGCGCGGCTCTCCGCCGCCGGAATCCCGCAGATCGCCTCGGTGATGGGCTCGTGCACCGCCGGCGGCGCCTACGTCCCGGCGATGAGCGACGAGACGATCATCGTCAAGGGCACGGGCACGATCTTCATCGGCGGGCCGCCGCTCGTGAAGGCCGCGACCGGCCAGGAGGTGAGCGCCGAGGAGCTGGGCGGCGCCGACGTCCACGCACGGCTCTCGGGGGTTGCCGACCACTACGCCACCTCGGACGAGCAAGCGCTCGCGCTCGTGCGGGAGATCGTCCGCAACCTGAGCCTGCCGCCGAAGGACCTGCCCTGGGAGACGACCACGCCGGAGGAGCCGGCCGCCGACCCCGCCGAGCTGTACGGCCTGATCCCGACCGACTTCCGCCACCAGGTCGACCCGCGGGAGCTGATCGCCCGGATCGTCGACGGTTCGCGCTTCCACGAGTTCAAGGCGCTCTACGGCGAGACGCTCGTCTGCGGCTTCGCTCGGATCGAGGGCTACCCGGTCGCGATCCTCGCCAACAACGGGGTGCTGTTCGGCGAGTCGGCCGCGAAGGGCGCACACTTCGTCGAGCTCGCCTGCAAGCGGCGCGTGCCGCTCGTCTTCCTCCAGAACATCACCGGCTTCATGGTCGGCAAGGAGTACGAGGCCGGCGGGATCGCGCGCGACGGCGCGAAGCTCGTGACCGCCGTCGCCTGCGCGGAGGTGCCGAAGTTCACCGTCGTCACCGGCGGCTCCTTCGGCGCCGGCAACTACGGGATGTGCGGGCGCGCCTACTCGCCGCGGCAGTTGTGGATGTGGCCGAACGCGCGCATCTCGGTGATGGGCGGCGAGCAGGCGGCGACGGTGCTGACGATGGTCGGCGACGCCGACCCGGACGAGATCCGCGCGAAGTACGAGGCGGAGGGCAACCCCTACTACTCGACCGCCCGCCTCTGGGACGACGGCATCATCGACCCGCTGGACACCCGGCAGGTGCTCGCGCTCGGGATCGCCGCGGCGCTGCAGGCGCCGATCCCCGAGTCGCAGTTCGGCATCTTCCG
>DATIFC010000115.1:0-2407 GCA_035455445.1 Gaiellaceae bacterium
CTCGAGCCGCTGGTCGCGGCCGGGCCCGCGCTGACGAGCTTCGTCGCCGCGACGCTCGTTCTCGCGCGTGAACCGGAGCCCGCTCGCATCTAGGGAAGCGAGCGGCCGCCCCGGGCGGCGGGGCGGCCTGCTCAACCGGTCGAGCTAGGGCAGCTCGTAGTGCGCGGTCTCCGACTCGAGCAGCTTCAGCCTGAAGCCGTCGTCGAAGAGCCTGCACTTCATCGTGACGTTGTCGCCGACGGCGAAGCCGCCGAGGTCGGTGCCGGGGGCGACTGCGCAGGCCACCGGGTCGTCCCGACCCGCGACGTCGAGGCTGATGTGCCCCGCCGTGAGGTCGGAGATCGTGCCCTCGAGCATGAACCAGGAGCCGTCCGGCGTGACCGCCGCATGGTCGGAGACCAGAGTCTTGACGACGTAGTGCCTGTCGTCGTTCTTGGCGCAGTACATCTTGACCTCGTCGCCGACCGCGAACCCGAGCAGGTTCATCCCCGCGGGCACGAGGCACGAGACGGGCTCGGCCCGGCCCTCGACCTCGACGTCGACCTGGGTCGCGTCGAGCGCCGAGAGCGTGCCCTCAGCCGAGAGGTAGTCGCCGGGAGGCGGAGCCTCGTAGTGCTTCAGCCCGAGGAGGACGAAGGTGCCCTCGCGGTACTTGCAGGTCATCAGGACCTTCTGACCGGCCTCGAAGCCGGTCAGGTCGAACCCGTCCGGCACGGCGCACCGGACGGCACGCTTCTCGGAGCCGTCGACGTTCACGACGACCGCGGTGGGGCCGGCCGACGCGAGGATGCCCGCGACGGTGAACTGCTCCTTGCCGATGTCCACGCCGCCCTCGTCGTCGCCGCCGTCCTCGTTCTCGGCCTTGACGAGCGTGAAGCTCCCGTCGGCCTCGACGGACACGAGGAGCGCGATCTCGTCGCCCGGGCTGAACGTCGGCACCGTGACGCCGTCGGGCACCCTGACGAACACGCGCCCGCGGTGCACCACCGCGAGCTCGATCGTGCCGTTCGCGTCCGTCGCGATGTAGATCCCCTCGAGCTCTAGCCGGCCGTCGTGGCCGATCTTGTCGACGTCGCCCTCGTGCGCCTCGAGGCCGTTGCGGCGGACCCTCGTCTTCGCGTCCAGCCGGTCGCCCGCCTGGAACCCGTCGCCGCGCGCCGAGGCGCCGGTCTTGCCCCCGCGGATCCGCAGGGCGAAGACGCTTCCCCCGGCGGAGAGCGCGAGCCGGGCGCCGAGCCGCCTGACGACGGTCGCGCGCACGTGCGCCTGCCGGGCCTTGCCGAGCCGCTCTAACGCGGCGGCGCTGAAGGTGCCGTCCGGCAGCTTCGACCCGTGCACGATCACGCGCGAGCCGATGCTCAGCCGCTTGAAGCCGGTGTGCAGCCGGGTCGTGCGGACAGTGCCGTTCGCGGAGGCCGTCACGACCGACTTCCGGGCGGCGTCCTTGGCGATCACGATCCCGCGGAAGCTCGCGGCGCCGGCGGCCGCGGGGAAGACGACGGCGGCCGCGGCGGTGGTAGCGGCGAGAAGCAGCAGAAACCGCTTCATTCGGTTGCCTCCTCTCGACCGGCAAGCCGGCCGAGGGCTGCTGCGCCCGCGACCGGCTCGTCGGCACGTTCTTTCGGCGGCGGTCGGGCGGCAACCGCGCTCCTGCTCGGACGCTCAATCGGCGCCGAGGAGCGCGGCCTTGCGGACAATCCCTCCGCCGAGCCACCGCGTTCGAGGGATAGGCTCGCGCCCGTGGCCCTTCTCGACGTGGCGGAGGTGCAGCGGCGGCTCGCGACCGGCAGCGGCGGCTACGAGATCGTGCACCGCTCTCCGGGCCTCGAGATCGGGGTCTACGTGCTGGTAGCGCCGGAAGCCGACCGCCAGTCGCCGCACGAGGACGACGAGGTCTACGTCGTGCTCGAAGGGCGCGGGGTGCTAACCGTCGAGAACGAGCAGATCCCGGTCGAGGAAGGCAAGGCGGTCTTCGTGCCGGCCGGCGCCGAGCATCGCTTCACGGGCTACGAGGGGCTGAGCGTGCTCGTGATCTTCCGGCGGCCCGACTAGCCAGCCACCCGGCCCTTGCGACGCCGAACGGGAGACGCCCGCGTGAGGCGGGCGTCTCGACCGTCGAGCTTGCGCGCTAGCTGACCGCTGCGCAGTAGTCGGGGCCTGCGGGACCCTGCGGGCCGCCGGGGCCTGCGGGCCCTGCGGGGCCGGCCGCTCCGGTGTCGCCCTTGAGACCAGCGGGACCCCTACCTCGCGGGAACTGGAGCCGGGGCTACTCGGCCCTCGCGAAGTACCCCACCACCGCCCAGCAGGTCATCAGCAGGATCTTCACGTCCAGCCACAGCGACCAGTTCTCGATGTAGAAGTTGTCCCACTCGACCCGCTCCGAGAGCGAGGTCTTGCCCCGCAGGCC
>DATIFC010000116.1:0-7857 GCA_035455445.1 Gaiellaceae bacterium
GCGCGACTCGAGCAGCCGCCGCAGCAGCGACGGCGCGGGCTGCGGCCGCCGCTTCAGCGCGCCCGTCCAGCTCGGCGCGCCGGACGGGCGCAGGAGCCGTTCGACGGGAACCGGCCGTGCAGTCAGCCGCACGTGCGGGACGCCGCTCCCGGCCGCGTGGACGCGGAGCGCGAGCGGCCGCCCGTCCCCTAGCGTGCCGGCGAAGCGCACGGGCTCGGCGCGGCCGGCGCGCAGCTCCCCCTCGACCCGCAGCGGCGCCTCGATCTGCGCCTTCTCCCTCTGCTGCCGGACGAGGCCGTGGAAGGTTGCGTACGCGGACGTCAGCCGCTCGCCGGCGAGCGCGGAGCGCCGCGTCCTGTCGAGCAGCGAGGCGAGCTGCGCCGGCCGGACCGTCCCCGCGTACTCGAGCTCCGGCGTCGTCGTCGCGTTCGTGGCCGTGAGGGTGACACCGTCCCCGGTGCGCTCGAGCTCGAGCCGCAGCGGGAGGAAGGGCGCGGTCTCGCGCGGGCGCAGCGTCACGTCCGCCGCGAGCACCTTGCGGCCGGGCGAGAAGCCGGCCCACAGCACCTGGTCGGCGCGCAGCCCGGGCTCAGACTGCGAGCCCGGCGCGCGGCGCACGTCCTCGACGGGCCCGGCGATCCCGAACTGGTAGTCGCCTCTGCCGCCGACGTCGAGCCGCTGGCGGACGCGGACGGAGGTGGGCGAGCCGTGCTCTTCGACGCCGACGACGACCCGCTGGTCGCTCCTGATGTGGAAGACGTAGCGCGTGAAGCCGCCCGAGATCGCCGTCCTACCGACGAGCGGCGGGCTCTGCGTCGGGTAGGGCACCGGCCCGGGCAGGACGACGTCCTGGGTCGGCGGCGCAGCTCCCGCGGCTGCGGCGAGGCAGAGCGCGGCGGCTGCGGCGGCCGGGAGCGCGCGGCGCCGGCGCACGTCAGCGCGTCTGCGGGATCGGGGGCAGCGTCGAGGAGAGCGGGTCGTCTGAGACGGGGCTGAACGTCATGTCGTGGAAGCGCGCGAAGTAGACGTCGTCGTCGACGACACCCTCGTGGTTGTGCTCGTTGAAGCCGCGCTCGTCGCCGTTGGCCCCCTGCGTCGTCACCTGGTTGAGCGCCGCTGTCACCTTCTCCGGGTCGGTCGAGGCGGCGCGGACGATCGCGGCCGTGAGCACGTGGACGAAGTCGTAGGCGTACATCGCGAACTCGGGCGGCTGCAGCACGGGCTGACCCTCCGAGGTCTTCACGCCCACCTTGTCGGCGCCGTAGGTCGACTCGTACTGCGACTGGAAGCTGACGAACGGCGCCGTGCCCACCTCGGCGGTCATGCGGCCGGAGGCGAAGGTCAGCCCGTCCACCCAGCTCGGATGGTCCGCGAGCTGCTGGCGGATGAACGGGTCGGCCCCCGTCGGCGGGGTGTACACAGGCACCTTCCAGCCGCTGCTGCGGGCGGCCGCGAGCACGGCCGCGATCGTGGGCGGCTGGCCCCAGACGAGCAGCGCGGTCGCGCCCGCGCGCCTGGCGCGGAGCACCTGCGGCGTGACGTCCGACTGTCCCGCCGGCAGGGTGAGCTTCGTCGCCACCGCCTCGGGGTTCTGCGAGAACGCGCGGGCGAGGTCGGCGGCACCGGCGCTCCCGTAGGCGCTGTCGTCGGTGAGCAGCGCGACCTTGAGCTTCTTCGGGATCAGGTACTCGGCGTAGCGGAACGCGATCCCGTGGTTCGTCGGTGCGATCCGGAAGACGTTCGGGCGCGCGTCGGCGTCGACGAGGCCGGAGCCGCCGTCGTAGGTGATGGCGATCGGGACGCCGTCGCGCTTCGCCAGCTGCCAGGTCGCGTCCACGCCGGTTCCGTCCGTGACGATCCCGACAGCGTGGGCGTCGAGGGCCCGCCGCGTGTCCTCGACCGCCTGCCGGGCCGAGAGGTGGTTGTCGTAGAGCTTGACGTCGAGCAGGTAGCTCTTGTCGCCCGCGCGCACGCCGCCGCCCGCGTTCAGGTTCGAGGTCGCGAGCTCGACGCCGTGGCGGATCGTCTGCGCGACGTAGGGGCTGCCGGTGACCGGCACGTCGACCGCGACGGTCAGGCGGCCGAGGTCGCCGCTGCCCGAGCCCTTCCCGCAGCCGGCCACGACCAGCGCCAGACCCGCGATCAGGAACAGGGTCCGGCGCACGCCCGGAGCCTACAGGCGGGCAGTCCCGAGATAGGCCTCCTGGACGACACCGCTGGCGGCGACCTCCGCGACCGACCCCTCGGCGACGACGCCGCCGGCGGCGAGCACGAGCACCCGGTCCGCGACGCGTCGGACGAGGCCGAGGTTGTGCTCGACGACGAGCAGCGCGACCCCGCGCTGCCGCACCCGGTCGACCGCGCCGGTGATGGCCTCGAGCTCGTCGGCTCCCGCCCCGGCGGCGAGCTCGTCGACGAGCAGCACCTGCGGGCCGGTCGCGAGCGCGGCGGCCAGAGCCACGAGGCGGCGCTGCGAGCTCGTCAGCTCGAGCGTCGGGCTGTCGGCCGCGTGATCGAGGCCGACGAGCGCCAGCGCCTCGAGCGCCGCCGCCTCGGCCTCGCGGTCCTCCCGGCGCGCCTTCGGGGTCGCGAGCGCGGTGCGCACGAGCCCACCGTGGCGGCGGGTCGGGGCACGGCCCACGAGCACGTTCTCGAGCGCGGTCAGCTCCGGGAAGACCGCGGTTGCCTGCAGCGTGCGCGCGATGCCGAGCCGCACGCGCTCGGCGGTCGTCGCCGCCGTGACGTCGGTCGCGCCGAGCACGACGGAGCCTGCGTCGGGGACGGCCGCGCCCGAGAGGAGCCGCAGCGCGGTCGTCTTGCCGGAGCCGTTCGGCCCGATCAGCGCGGCCGTCTCGCCACGGCGCAGCTCGAGCGCGAGATCGTCGACGGCCACGACGCCGCCAAACGCCTTGCGCAGGCCGCCGGCCGCGAGCACGGGCTCGGCGGGGCCCACAGCGGGAGCGGGCGGTGACGCAGGCGCGCGCCGCGGCCGCTCGCCGCGCCCGAGCAGCTCGAGCAGCCTCGGCAGGACGCCCTCGCCGCCGAGCGCCAGTACGAAGACGAGCACGAGCGCGGCCACGGCTGCGTCGAAGCGCTCGAGCGGGAGCTGCAGCGCGCGGGCGAGCGGTCCCGAGAGCAGCCCGATCACGCCCAGCAGGACGACGCCGGTCGCCGGCCCGAGCGTCGCCGCGGCCCCGCCGAGGAGGACTGCGACGAGCAGCTTGAAGGAGAGGAACGGGTCGTAGCTCGCCGGGTCGGCCACGGCCTGCAGGTGCACCGAGAGCGCGCCCGCGAGCCCGGCGACCGCGGCGCTCGCGGCGAGAGCGGCCAGCCGGCGGCGCTCCAGCCGCACCCCGAGCGAGGACGCGAGCGCGGGCGACTGGCGCAGCGCCGAGAGCTCGAGGCCCGGAGCCCCGCGCCTGAGCGCGGCGACCGCGAGCGCCGTCAGCGCCGTCAGCGCGAGCGCGACCTCGAAGTGCACGGCCGGCGTCGCGTCGAGCCCGAGCAGCGTCCTCGGCGGCAGGATCAGCCCCTGCGAGCCGCCGGAGACGGACGGGAACGCGAGCAGGAACAGCCACACGAGCCACGCGAGCAGCCACGTGCTGACCGCGACGAAGACGCGGCGCAGGCGAACGACCCCACCGCACACGAGGCCCGCGACGAGCGCCGCGGCGGCGCCCGCGAGAGCGGCCGGCTCGAGCGGCCAGCCCGAGCGCGCCACGAGCAGCGCCGAGGTGAACGCGCCGATCGCCATGAAGGCGCCGGTGCCGAGCGAAGGGAGCCCCCCGGGCCCGACGATCAGCCCGAGCGCCGTCGCAGCCAGCGCCAGGTAGGCCGTGTCGGCGAGCGCGTCCATCCGCACCCCCGGCAGCGACAGGAACGGGATCGCGGCGGCGACGAGAAGCACCGCGAGCGCGAGCCAGGCCGGGGCGCGCCAGCGGGCCCGGGCCTCCCCGGCGGCGCGCCGGAGCTCGACCGCGGTCTGCTCGAGCACGCTCATTCCCGCTCCTCCAGCGCCTCCCGCGAGGGCCAGAGCGAGATCAAGAGCAGCACGAAGGCGAGCGGCAGCACCTCGCGGTAGGAGGGGCCGAGCTGCCAGCCGCCGAGGTGGACGTTCGCGATCGCCGCCTCGACGACGCCGAGCACGAGCCCCGCGGCGAAGGCGCGCAGCGGCGGGCCGAAGCGCACCGCCAGCGCCGCGACGAGGCCCTTCAGCCCCAGCAGCGTGCCGGTGTTCGCGTTCACGGCCTCCCCCGGCGCGGCGGCGATCGCGGCCACCATCGCGAGCGCGCCCACGAGCGCGAACGCCAGGGTGATCAGCAGCTCGACGGGGACGCCGACCACGCGCGCGCCCTCCTGGTCGTCCGCGACCGCGCGCAGGGCCCGGCCGTGCCGCGTCCGCTCGAGGAACCAGGCCGAGGCCAGCGCGAGCGCGATCGCGAGCCCGGCGACGAAGAACGCCCGCGCCTGCACCTGCGCCCCGCCCAGGCGCACGAAGCCGGCGTTGCCGACGCGGTGGAACGGGAGCGGGTCGGGGAAGACGTAGCTCGAGCGCTGGAAGACCGCGCCGATCAGGGCGCGGATCGCGAAGGCGACGGCCGCCGTCCCGGCCACCCAGCCGATGGTCGAGCCGCGGCTCAGGTAGGGCTGCACGAGCCCGACGTACGTCGCCGCCCCCGCGAGCACGCAGACCGCCAGCCCGACGATCAGCGCGAGCAGGAACCTCGGCTCGTGCGCGCCGGACTGGGTGACCGGCGTCGTCCCCGCGAGCACGAGCAGCGTCGCGAAGACGCCGAGCCCGACCAGGTCGCCGAACGCGAAGTTGACGATCCCCGTCAGCCGGTAGATCAACGCGTGCCCGACGGCGAAGAGCCCGTAGACCCCGCCCGCCGCAAGCCCGGAGACGATGACCTGGAGCGCGATCGTCACGGGCGGAAGCTTCTACCAGCGGGCGGCCGCGCGTGGCGTCGCGCGGAGATGCGCCCGGCATGATTCGAACATGCGACCTCTGCCTCCGCAGGGCAGCGCTCTATCCCCTGAGCTACGGGCGCGCGGTGGTCAAGTGTAGCCGCGCCTCGGCGCCGCCGATCTCGAGCACGGCGTCGTCGGGAACCTCGCGGCGGACGTAGCCGAGCGCGAGGCCCGGCACGGCGCTCGTCACCCTGCCGACGGGCTTCTCGCCGAGGACGATCTCGTCGCCCGGCTTCGCGGCCTCGACCTCGAGCACGCGCAGGCCACGGTTCGGATGGCCGCGGTAGTGCAGGCGCGCGATCGGCTCCTGACCGGGGTAGCAGCCCTTGGTGAAGGAGACGTGCGTCTCGTCGAGCCCGGCCTCGGCGGGCAGCACGGTCTCGTCGAGCTCCTTGCCCCACGCGGGCGTGCCGGCCTCGATTCGGAGCGGCTCGAGGTCCCGAGGGTCCGCCGCAGTCAGCTCGTCCTCGCCCCAGGACTCCCACGCCTCGACCCCGTAGTCGTCGTTGCGGATCCCCTCGCCCTCGCCGAGGTGGAGGTAGCCGCGGTACGGCCTGAGCTCGATCTCGCACTTCGCCGCGAAGCGGGCGCGCAGGAGCGTCGCGGCGACGGTCTCGGCGAGCCCGCGCTCCGTCAGCAGCAGGAACGCCTCGGGCCCCTCGCGCACCACGCGCAGCGGCGCGACGATCCGGCTCCTGGGGGTCAGCAGCAGGGCCGGACGCGCGTCGCCCGGCTCGAGCGAGACGACCTCGTTGGAGAGCATCCGCTCGAGGAAGTCCGCAGCCTCGGGGCCGGTGACGGCGAGGTAGCCGCGGTCGAGCCGGTAGAGCGTGCCGGTAGCCGTCTCCATGAGGCCCAGTGTAGGGACGGGCAAGGTTTGGCCTCCGCCGATCGTGGCACCGGCGGTACCATCCGGCATTCCGTTACCTCTGGGGGAGGAGGCAACATGCGGCAGATTCTCTGCGCCGTGCCGCTGGTGGCGGTGACGGCGCTCGTCCTGGCGGGGTTCGCGGGAGCGACGAATCCCGACACCCTCGTCAACGTCGGCAGCCCGCCCTCGCCGTTCGCGCAGAACAAGCAGAACGAGCCCGCGCTCGCCGTCGACGCAAACCATCCGAACGTCCTGGTCGCGGGCGCAAACGACGAGATCGACCTCGAGGCCTGCAACGCCGGTGACCCGACGACGTGCCCGTTCACGGCGGGCATCGGCACCTCCGGCGTCTACTTCTCGTTCGACTCGGGCACGACTTGGACGCAGCCGACCTATACCGGCCTCACCGCCCGTGACTGCCTTGGGCCGGCGCCGTGCACGCCCCACGTCGGGCCGATCGGCACGCTGCCCTGGTACTTCGAGAACGGCCTCGTCTCCGACGGCGACCCTGCTGTCGCGTTCGGTCCGACCCCTGGTGTGGGCGGGTTCAGCTGGAGCAACGGCTCGCGGCTCTACTACGCGAACCTGACCTCGGGCCCGGGGCTGAAGGGCTTCGAGGGGATCGGCGTCTCGCGGACGGACAACGTGCAGGCCGCTGCCGCCGGCGACAAGGCCGCCTGGATGCCGCCGGTCGTGATCTCGAAGCAGGCGTCCGCGACGTTCGCCGACAAGGAGCAGATCTGGGCGGACAACGCCTCGTCGAGCTCCTTCTTCGGCAACGTCTACGTCTGCTGGGAGAACTTCGTCGGCAACGGAGCCGGAGCGCTCGTTGTCGCGAGGTCGACCGACGGCGGCGACACGTGGAGCCAGAAGCAGGTGACTCCGGCTCATGCGGTCCCGCCGAAGCTGTGGGGCCAGTCCGGTTGCACCGTTCGCACCGACTCGAGCGGCGCCGTCTACGTCTTCTACGAGCAGTTTCAGTCGCCGTTCACGTTCCTGCCGCCTCGCGGCACGCACATGCTCGTCAAGTCGTTCGACGGCGGCACGAGCTGGACCCGTCCGCTGGCGCTGTACCGGATCACCGATCCGTGCTTCAGGTTCAGCAACGACGGGGCCGGTGACCGCTGTGTCGAGGACGGCTTGGCGGGAGCTCGGAACGACCTGTCCGCCTCGCCGAGCGTCAGCATCGCCAACGGCGCGCCGACGGGAGCGGGAGCGACCGACGAAATCGTCAACGCCTGGGCCGACGGACGCGACGGGCTCAACAGCGAGCACGTGCTGTTCTCGTACTCGACCGGGGGCGGGAACCCCGGCACGTGGTCTGCGCCGACGGCGATCGAGACGGCCGGCGACCGCGGCTACTACGCCGCCCCGGCGATCTCGCCCGACGGGTCGACCGTCTACGTGGTCTACAACGCGTTCACGAACCCGTTCAGAGAAGACACGTCGTCTTCGCGGGGCCTCGTCGGCGTTGTGAAGCGGGCATCGGTCTCGGACGGCGGGACCGTCGGCTCCTTCACCGACGTCCACAGAGGGGTGCCCGGCGATCCGCGGGGATCGAGCCAGAACAACCTCGTGATGGAGTTCCTCGGCGACTACGTCTATGCGGTCGCGACGAACACCTACGGGGCAGCCGTTTGGAACGACGTGCGCGACGCGGCCGACTGCCCGGCCATCGACGCGTATCGGCAGTCCTTCCAGACAGGAGGATCGTTGCCCGCACCGGCCGTGCAGTCGGCTTGTCCGACGACGTTCGGCAACAGCGACATCCGCGGGGGCTCGTACCCGACGCCGGCTTGACGCTCCTCCGGCAAGCGTGGGGCGTCCTCACGACGCCCCACGTTTCCCTCGAACGGGGGAGCGAGAGGCACGGGATCGCGCCGATATTCATCGCGACCCACCTCCCCATCCCCCTCGTACGAAACGGCCCTTGGGCCGTTTCGTCGTTGTAGGGTCGAGCTGGCCGGTGCCGCCCACCGGCCTCATCCTTCGACCGCTCTCGAGAAGCAGAAGGG
>DATIFC010000117.1:0-17156 GCA_035455445.1 Gaiellaceae bacterium
GTGGCAGGCTCGCGCTCGGCAGGACGACCGTCCTCGGCGTGCGTCAGCGGGCGGTCGGACTGGGACGGATCAGCTCGGGGGTTCCGCGGGAGCTCGCGTCGAGGGTCGACCGTGTGCGGCGGCTGATCGCGGCGGGCCGGATCCGGGGCATCCCGACGAGGCTCAGATAGCTCCGGCGGCGCCGATCGAGACCCAGGCCAGGCCCCCGGCATAGGCGACGTCCAGGGGCACGTGCCCGACCCCGATCGTGTCGGCGATCGCGCCCGACCGGGGATCGACCCGGACGACCGTTCCGTCGGCACAGGCGACCCAGACGGCGCCTCCGCCGAGGTCGATTCCCATCGGCGAGCCGGGCAGCTGTGTCGTTCGTGCGACGTCCACCATGGCGGCATCGACTCGCCACAGCGCGTTCTCGCTTCCACCCGGGTACTCGCTGGCACGCCCGCCGACCAAGAGCGACGCTCGCGAGGCGGCGAGGCTGATCGGCGCGGGAGGTTGCGCCAGGTAGCCCATGGCCTCCATCGTCCGAGCGTCGATCCGGAGCGTCTCGCGGTCGGTGAGGGCGACCCAGACGTCCTCGCCCTCTGCCGCGATCGCGGTCGGAGTCTGTCCGACGTCCACCGACGCGATGTGGCCCGTGCGCGGATCCACCCGCAGCAGCCGGCGTGAGGCGCTGCCGACCCAGACGGCGTCTCGGGTGGCGGCGACGGCGTAGGCACCGTCGGGGGCGAGCTTGCTCGGCCCGCCGAGCGGAATCGGGTCCATCGGAGTGTCTGTCCGCGGGTCGATCCGCACGAGCCGGCCGTCGCTGCCCGTCACGACCCATACCGACCCCGCCCCGACCGCGATGTCGGAGGCCGGGGCGCCGCCGATGCCGATCACGTCCACGACCTTGCGCGAGCGCGGATCGATCCGCGAGATCGTGCCGTCGTCGGCGTTGGCGACCCAGATCGCCCCGGCGCCTGCGGCGATCGCGATCGGACGCGACCCGACGCGCACGTCGCCGATGACGTGGTTCGTGCTCGGATCGAGGATCGCGACGGAGTCGGCGACGACGCGAACCGGCGTCGCTCCGCCCGTGAGCTTCACGACCGCGACGGCGATCGCGGCGGCGGCGAGCAGCGCGGCGACCGTCCAGAGAGCGAGCCGTCGTCTGCCGAGCCCTCCTCGCCGGGGAGTCCGGGCCGCGTGTCGCGGCGGTGCCAGCGCGGGATCGTGGGTGAGGATCTCGCGCTCGAGCTGCTGGAGCTCCTCGCCGGGCTCGAGCCCGAGCTCGTCCGTCAACCGGGCTCTCGCCTCTCGATAGGCAGTCAGGGCGTCGGCCTGGCGACCCGACCGGTACAGGGCGAGCATCAGCTGGCGCCGGAGCCGCTCGCGGAGCGGGTGCTTCCGGACGAGATCCTCGAGCTCTGCGACCAGCTCGGCGTGCAGGCCGAGCGCGAGGTCGGCATCCACCCGCTCCTCGGTCGCGACCAGCCGCAGTTCCTCCAGGCGAGCGATCTCGTCCCGCGCGAACCCCTCGTAGGCGAACTCCTCCAGGGCCGGGCCGCGCCAGAGGGCGAGGGCCTCGCGAAGCCTGTCAGCCGCACCCTGCGCGTCGCCTCCGGCGAGCGCCTCGGATCCCTCGCTCACGAATGCCTCGAACCGGTCGCGGTCGAGCGAGCCCGGCGGGGTCTCGAGACGGTACGCATGCCCTGCGGTCACGAGGTCGCCGTTGCCCAGAGCCCGCCGCAGATAGGCCACGCGGTTGTGGACGATCTTGGCGGCCGTCGGCGGCGGCCGCTCGCCCCAGAGCTCGTCGACCAAACGGTCGGTCGAGACGGACTCGTTCGCGTGGAGCAGGAGCACGGCCAGCAGCGCGCGCTGGCGCCCGGCTCCGAGGGGAAGCTCGCGGCCGTCGCGACCGCGGACCTCGAGCGGGCCTAGCAGCCGGAAGCTCAGGGCGCTTTCTCCGGGCGCGGCAGGCTTGCGTGGGCCCCCGCGCTTCGCGCGATGCAGTAGGGCCTCCACCTGGAAATCGTCCCGCCGCGCGCACTAGAGCTCATCCGGGTCGCGCCGTAGTGCGACGTCGGCGAACTACGCATTTCACGCGGACGATTACCGCGCGATTACCGGCACGTGGCCCGCGGTGACCGGGCGCTGGGCGCGACGCCCTACCGTCGGACACGGTTCTCTCGCGGAGCTCGCCCGCTGGGCGGGCGGAAAGGAGCAGTTATGCGGAGACCAGTCACTCTCATGGGGCTCGTGCTCGTGGCGGTCGTCACAGCATTGGCGCTTGCCGCGGTCGCGCTCTCCGCGGCCGGAGGGACCGACCGGCCCTTCACGGGCAGCGCTGTCGGGTCGGCCGATTTCCTGCCCGATCCGAGCTGCCCGCTCGGGTTCCGGTCGGTAGCCGACGTCTCGGGCACCGCAAGCCATCTCGGCCTCGTCCGCTTCTCGAGCAACCACTGCTTTGCCCTGCCGAACCTGCTGACGCAGGGTCAGGGGACGCTCGTCGCCGCGAACGGGGACGAGCTGTACGTGACGTACGCGGGCTCGTGCAATCCGCCCGACTTCGCCACCTGCGTCACGGACACCGTGGTCGTGGGAGGCACCGGCCGGTTCGCGAACGCGACCGGCGAGTTCCAGGTCACGGCGGTGATCACGAACACGGTGCCGCCGCGCCCTCTCGCCATGACGTGGGAAGGGACGCTCAGCTACTGACGCGAGCCTGACACGGGAGGTGAGAACGATGATGTCTCGAGGGATCTCGTTTCGGTCGGCGCTGCTTGCGCTCGCGCTCGCCGCAGGCGCGGCGCTCGCCGCGGCGCTGCTTGCCGGCGCCGCCCGCCCGGCGAGCCGCCCCGCGGGGCTGATCGCATTCGCCCGCGCCGACGGGATCTACGTCATGCACCCCGACGGAAGCCACGTCCGGGCCGTCAGGCGGGGGATCCACCCTCGCGGGATCCACTGGTCGCCGAACGGCCGGAGGCTCGCCTTCATCGACGACGGCGGGCTCTACACGATGAACGCGGACGGAACCGGTCTCGCGCTGCTCGTTGCCGAGCCCACCGGCGAGGACACGTCGGCAGTGCGGTGGCTCCACTCGGCCAGCTGGTTGCCCGGCGGCCGGAGAATCGCGTTCACGGCTTCGCGTGGCAGTGACCGCGACATCTGGCTCGTGGACTCGGACGGGTCGCACCTGCGGCGATTCGCGAGGACGCCGCGGCTGTGGGAGTGGGAGGTGGACTGGAGCCCGGCCGGGAACCGGATCGCCTTCACGAGCGACCTGTACCTCGGGCACCTCTACGTGATGGACGCGAACGGGAAGAACCTTCGCGTCCTGAATCGAGGATCGACCCACGTGGCCTTCATGCCGGAGTGGTCGCCGGATGGCAGAAGGCTCGCGTTCATGGGCGGCTTGCCGCCCGAGGCCGAGATCTGGGTCGCGAACGCGACTGGAACCCTGCTCGTGCGCTTGACGCATAACCGGGTAATCGACAGCGATCCCGTGTGGTCGCGGGATGGGCGGTGGATCGCGTTCGTCCGCGGCGGGCGCGCAGATTCGCTCTTCGTGCCACTCGACAAGCCCAGCTCCGCCGAGCTGTACGTCATGAACGCCTCCGGGAAGCGCGTCACGAGGCTGACCCGCAACGAGCTCGGAGAGGGCAGCCCGGCCTGGCAGCCGCCCGCCCGCCCGAGGTCGCGCGTTCAGGCCGCGAGCCACATTCGTCCACTCGCCAAGCCGCTCGACCTCGTCTGGATCAGCGACTCGGTCGGTCTCTACACCGCCCCGCACTACGCCTACCGCATCCGGCGCGATCTCGGTGTCCGGGTACGCGTTCACGACGAGTGGCAGATGAGCCTCTCCGCCGACCTCGTGCTCGCGCGCCTGCGCAAGCCCTCGCACCCCTGGGTGCGGCTGATCCGTAACGCCGAGGTGATCTTCGTCTCGGGCAATCCGGCCGGGCTGGTGAGCGACGAATGCGTAATGCGGCTCGAGCCGCCGATCGACACTCGGCCGCAGGTCTGGACGAAGTACGTCGCCACCCTGAAGGCGATCTACAAGCGGATCTTCGCGATCCGCAAGGGCAGGCCCGTGATCCTGCGCACGAACAACTGGTACGTGCCGGTCATCTACCACGCGCCGCCCGCGTGGAGCGGGTTCCCGCCCGTCAGCTGGCAGCAAGCGGGCGTCCTCGAGCCCTGCACGAAGCGGTGGGAGCAGTTCTCGGCGGCGATCGCCCGCGCGGCGGGTGCCTACAGCGTGCCGGTAGCCGACCTGTACGGCGCCTTCAACGGCAAGAGCCACCTCGAGGACCCGGTCGCCAAGGGCTACATCCAGGGAGACGTCACCCACATCAACAACAGAGGTCGCAAGGTCTTCGTGAGGACTCTCGCGGCGCTCGGCTACAAGCGCGTCGCGCCACCGCGGTGAGGAGTCACGGAAAGGAGGAGCTCATGCGAAGCGTTCTCTTGGCCGCTGCGGTGGCGGCGCTGGCACTCGTGCCCACCGCGGCCGGCGACGCCGTCTACCACTCGCAGCACATCGGGCTGAGCCCGGTGGCGACGGACGAGACAGGCACCGGGTTCGTCGAGAACATCCACGCGAACGGGCCGAACGTCTACGCCCACGAGCAGTACGCGCTGAAGGGCGCCCTGCCCTCGACGGACTACGTCGTCTGGATCCACGTGTCCGCCCCCGCGGACGACACCTGCGCGGTGCCGATCCTCGAGGCGCCGACCGCGACGTTCACCACGAATCCCGCGGGCAACGGCGCGGCGTACCACGTCTTCACGCCTGCAGACATCGGTGCGCTTAGAGGGTCGACGGTTCACGTCTACTGGACGGTGACCGCCGGTGGATCCCCGGCGTACGCGACGGCGTGCCAGACGATCCAGCTCGACTGACCTAGCTCAGGCGCTGCTGCTCGGCCGCGACGGTCCCTTCGCCGAGAGCATGGATCACCTCGGGCCGGTCGAGCAGCCGCGCGACCTCCTGCTGGGTGGCGCGGTTGCGCACGTACGGGTCGTCGAGGATCTCCTCGAGCGTGCGCCCGCGCTCGTGCTCGCGGATCACGTACGCCGCCAGCCGCTCTTCCTGCGAGGAGCGCGCGAAGAGGAACGAGAACGGATTCCGGAGGAAGTTGCTGAGCCTGCCCGCCACGGCTTCGATCCTAGCGGGGCCGGGTTAGCATCAGCGGTGTGAGGAAGCCGTCGTCCGCCCGCTTCGCCGAGCGCATCGTCACCGGCGTCGACGATGCCGGCGAGCCGGAGCGGATCGTGATCTGGATCGAGCGGCTTCCCGGCGCCCTCTGGGCCGTCGGCCGAGCGGTCAACCCGCAGTACCGGCCCAGCGACGAGGCGCGCAAGCACGACTACGTCTTCCAGGGCTACGAGCTGAGCGACGCGCTGGACGCGGCGAACGAGACGCTGGAGGACGACGCCCGCGTCTCCGAGCAGGACGGCCGGGAGGAGAAGGTCAAGCCGTTCGTCCGCGACGAGCTACTGCGTCCGCTCGAGCGGTGGTTCTTCGGGCACTGACAGTCCGCGAAGAGCTCGTCGAGACGCTGCGCCGGATGGAGGCAGGCGGCCTCGTGCGCGGCACCGAGGGCAACGCGAGCGCTCGCGCCGGGGAGCTCGTCGCGGTCTCGCCGACCTCGCTCCCCTACGACACTCTTCGGCCCGAGGACGTCTCGCTGGTGACGCCGGCGGGCGAGCTCGTCGAGGGCGCCGCGCCGAGCGTCGAGCTGCCCATGCACCTCGCCGTGCTCGCGGCGCGGCCGGACGTCGGGGCGGTCGTCCACACGCACTCGCCCTGCGCGACGGCGCGGCCGCCCGTGCCCGTCGCCGAGGGCGCGTCCGGGACTGCGGAGCTCGGCGCGGCGGTGGTGGCCGCGGCCGGGGACGGCGACGCCGTGGTGATCGGCGGCCACGGCCCAGTGTGCCTCGGCGCCGACCTCGCGGCCGCGCTCGCCCGTGCGTTCGCGCTCGAGGAGGCGGCGCGCGGCTACCGCTCGGGCAGCGAGCCCTCGCGGTAGGGCGCCAGCTCGCCGGGCCCGAAGCGGGCGTAGGCGACGTTCGGGTCGGTCGTCTCCTCCTCGACGCCGGCGCCGTGCCGGATCGTCGCGGGATCGACGGTGTAGGCGCCCCAGTCCGGGCCGGTCGAGCGGTCGCGCGCGCCGACGGCCAGCATCACGCAGGCGGCGTCTCCGGCGCCGACGACCACGTGGCTCGTCCCGGCCGGGCAGTGCAGGAAGTCCCACCGGCGCAGCGGGCGCTCCTCGCCCTCGACGATCGCCAGCGCCTCCCCCGCGAGCACGAGGAAGTCCTCCTGGTCGTTCTCGTAGTGGTACATCGCCATCGGCTCTCCCGGCTCGAGCACCGTCACGTTGATCCCGAGCTGCGTGAAGTCCGCCGCGCCCTCGAAGCCCGCGCCCTCGAACTCGCAGAGCACCCCCCGGCCCTCCCGCGCCCACCACTGCGCCTCGCGCGCGTTCAGCACGAACCAGCCCTCGCCCTTCGGGACGAGCCCGTTCTCCGTCGAGACGAGCTGCGCCTCGGGGACGGTCACTTCGGCCATTCGAGGTCGGCGTTCGGGATCGGGTCGCCGTGCGGGTCGTGCGTCGGGTAGCCGAGCGCGCTGTCGATCCGGGCCTCGAGCTCCTCGGAGAGGGCGTGCTCCAGCCGCTCGGCCTCGTCGTGCACGTCGTCCACATGGAGGCCGAGCGTGCGCGCGAGGTAGAGCTCCAGCAGGCGGTGGTGGCGGATCACCTCGACCGCGACCTTCTCGCCGGCGGGCGTCAGGCGGACGCCGCGGTAGGGCGCGTGCTCGACGAGCTCCAGCGCCGCCAGCTTCTTGACCATCGCGCTCGCCGACGCCGGCGAGACCTTCTGCTCCCGCGCGAGCGCCGTGACCGTGACCCGGCGCTCCTCCGTCTGCAGGTGGTAGAGCTCCTTCAGGTAGTCCTGGATCGCGTCGCTGAGCGCGAGCTTCGCCACCGGTCCAGTGTACGGCGCGGTTGCCGCGGTCAGGCGCGAGGCCCGGTGGTAGCCTCCGGCGCTCGATGCACATCCGACTCGGCCACAGCCCCGACCCCGACGACGCGTTCATGTTCTGGGGCCTCGCCTCCGGCGAGGTCGACCCGCGCCGCTTCGAGTTCGACCACGTCCTGCGGGACATCCAGACGCTCAACACCTGGGCGCTCGACGGCAAGCTCGAGGTCTCGGCGATCTCGCTCGCCGCCTACCCGCTGGTGCAGGACCGTTACGTGCTGCTCCCGCACGGCGCCTCCATGGGCTCGGGCTACGGGCCGATCGTGGTCGCGCGCGAGGAGCTGTCCCTGGCCGACGCCCGCGACGTCGAGATCGCGGTGCCCGGCGAGCTGACGACGGCGTTCCTCGTGTTGCGGATGTGCCTCGGGCAGTTCCGCTACCGCGCCGTGCCGTTCGACGCGATCATCGACGAGGTGAAGTCCGGTCGCGCCGAGGCCGGCCTCCTCATCCACGAGGGCCAGCTCACCTACCAGGCCGAGGGGCTGAAGAAGGTCGTCGACCTGGGCGAGTGGTGGCTGCTCGAGACCGGCCTGCCCCTGCCGCTGGGCGCGAACGTGGCCCGGCGCGACCTCGGCGCGGAGAACCTGTTCGAGCTCTCGGACGTGCTGCGCGAGTCGATCCAGGCCGGGCTCGACAACCGCGAGGAGGCGATGGAGTACGCCCTCCGGTTCGGCCGCGGCCTCGACACCGAGCTCGCCGACCGCTTCGTCGGCATGTACGTCAACGAGCTGACGTGCGACTACGGCGACGAGGGCCGCCAGGCGGTGCGCGAGCTGCTCCGGCGCGCCGAGGGGCTCGGCACCTACGAGCACCCGGTTCGGGTCGAGTTCGTCGGCTAGCGTTGGCGCGGTGCCCCGCGCCGTAGTCCTCTCCGCGGTCCGCACGCCCGTAGGCCGCTACGGCGGTGCGCTCTCGGGCGAGCGGCCGGACGACCTCGCCGCGCTCGTGATCGGGGAGGCGGTCTCGCGGGCGCGCGTCCCGGCCGGTGAGGTCGAGGACGTGTGGTTCGGCGCTGCCAACCAGGCGGGCGAGGACAACCGGAACGTCGCGCGCATGGCGGCGCTGCTCGCCGGCCTGCCGGACTCGGTCGCGGGCGTGACGGTGAACCGGCTCTGCGCCTCAGGGCTGACGGCCGTCGTCGGCGCCTGCCACGCCGTGGCGGCCGGCGACGGCGACCTCTTCGTCGCGGGCGGGGTCGAGTCGATGTCCCGCGCCCCGCTCGTCATGGCCAAGCCGGAGAAGGCGTTCGCGCGCGGGGACCGGACGGTCTGGGACACCACGCTCGGCTGGCGCTTCCCCAACCCGAGGCTCGAGGAGCTGTTCCCGCTCGAGTCGATGGGCGAGACCGGCGAGAACGTGGCCGAGCGCCACGGCGTCTCGCGCGAGGAGCAGGACGCCTTCGGCCTGCAGTCGCAGCAGCGCTGGGCGGCGGCGGACGAGGCCGGCCGCTTCGAGGACGAGCTCGTCCCGGTCGGCGACGTCGTGCGGGACGAGCACCCGCGGCCGGACACCTCCCCGGAGAAGCTGGCCGCGCTCAGCCCCGCCTTCCGCGAGGGCGGCACGGTCACGGCCGGCAACTCGAGCGGGATCAACGACGGCGCGGCCGCGCTCGTGATCGCCTCCGAGGAGCGGGCGCGCGAGCTCGGCGCCGAGCCGCTCGCGGCGTTCGTCGGCTCGGCGGTCGCCGGCGTCGACCCGCGCGTGATGGGCATCGGCCCCGTCCCCGCGGTGCGGAAGCTGCTCGAGCGCACGGGCGTCGGCGCCGGCGAGATCGACCTGGTCGAGCTGAACGAGGCCTTCGCCTCGCAGAGCCTGGTCGTAATCCGCGAGCTCGGGCTCGACCCCGAGAAGGTGAACGTGAACGGCGGCGCGATCGCGATCGGCCACCCGCTCGGCATGAGCGGCGCCCGGCTCGTCGTCTCGCTTCTGCACGAGCTGCGTCGCCGCGGCGGCCGCTACGGCCTCGCGACACTCTGCGTCGGCGTGGGCCAGGGCCAGGCCGCGCTGTTCGAGCGCTAGCCGGCGCCCGGCTCCGCGGCGAGACCGGCGTTACGATCGCGCCTATGGCCCGCTACCTGGTAGTGCGCAGGTTCGACGTCGACGAGGACGAGATCCCGCGACTTCAACGCGTCTTCCGCGAGCGCGTCGGCACGTTCTCAGACACGGTCTGGGAGCACAGCCACGTGACCGTGGACGCCGACGGCCTCGTCCGCAGCTTCTGCGTGTACCAGGCCCCTGACGAGGAGGCTCTTCGCAGACACGCGTCGGTCCTCGGCGAGCACCAGATCGAGGCGGTCTACGAGATCGCCGGCGACGTCACCCCGGACGACTTCCCGCCGACGGGCTGACTCCGGACCGTGGCCGATCGCACTCTCGTCGAGCGCTACCTCGAGCTGGGCCTGCAGCTGGGCAGGCACGCCGACGACCTCGTCGACTCCTACTACGGCCCCGAGGAGGTCGCGCAGCGCGTCGCCGCGGAGGAGCCGCGCGAGCCGGAGGCGCTGGCGGAGGACGCGGCCGCCCTGGCCGCGGAGCTCGGCGACGACCCGTGGCTCGCGGCGCAGGTGCAGGCGCTCGCGGCCACCGGGCGCAAGCTCGCCGGTGCGGACCTCGGCTACGCCGAGGAGGGCGCGCTCGTCTACGGCATCGAGCCGCGCTGGCACGACGAGAGCGCGTTCCGTCGCGGGGCGGCGCTGCTCGACGAGGCGCTTCCCGGCACCGGCGGCGTCCGCGACCGCTACGCCCGCTGGCTCGATGAGACGGTGATCCCGGGCGAGCTCCTCGAGCAGGCGCTGCTCGACACGGCCGCCGAGCTGCGCCGCCTCACGCGCGAGAAGATCGGGCTGCCGGAGGGCGAGGACTTCGAGCTCGAGCTCGTCACCGGCGAGCGCTGGACCGCCTACGCCCACTACCTCGGCGGCCTGCGCACGCGCATTTCCGTCAACACCGACCTGCCGCTGCCGGCGGCGATGCTCGTCCATCTGACCGCGCACGAGATCTACGGCGGCCACCACACCCACCGCGTGTGGCAGGAGGCCGAGCTGGTGCTCGGGCGCGGGCAGCTCGAGCGGACGCTCGACCTGCTCTGGTCGCCGGAGGCCGTGATCTCGGAGGGCGTCGCGGAGGTCGGGCCCCAGCTCCTCACCGGAGACGGGCAGGCGCTCACGGCCGAGGTGCTCGGGCGGCTCGGCTTCGGGTACGACGCCGAGGTCGGCTCCCGCGTCAGCGCGGCGCGCCTGCTGCTCGCCCCGGTCAGCTCGAACGTCGCCATGCTGCTCCACGACCGCGGCGCCTCGACGGAGGAAGCGCGCGAGTACGCCGCCACCTGGTCGCTCCTTCCTGACGACCGGGTCGAGAAGACGGTCGCGTCTCAGGCACAGAGCCCGTCCCCTCCCTACCAGCATGCCTACTGGCAGGGCTACGAGCTCGTCGACGCGCAGGTGCGCGGCGATGCCCGGCGCTTCCGGGAGCTGCTCACGGCGAGGGTGCTGCCGTCTGACCTCAGCGGTGCACCGACGGCGGGGTAGCGCCGCCTGGGCCGGGCGGGTGCGCCGCCGAGTCTTACCGTCACTAGAGCGGCATGCTCGCCCGAGCCGTCTTCTTTGAGTTGGCGCGGCGCTACCGCACCGGAATGGGCGCGCTGTGGTGGGGCTTCAACTCCGCCGCCTGCGTGGTGGAGGCAGCTGGGTGCTGACTATCGGTCTCCGGTGGGGAGCGCTGATCGTGCTCGCTTGTCTGATGGGCTTGCCGCTAACGGCACGCAATTTCGCGCCCGCCAGGTCCTTGAATCGGGGGCAGGCACGGCTCGATGGGCCAGTGTCGGGGAAAGAAGCCGACAAGCCGCCAAGCGCATGTACTGAGTGTGGGCAGGTGCAAACGTGCGCTGCGCGGGCGTCCTTTGACGCCCGGGCGTGCCAAGACGGCCGGGTTAGCTCAGCGGCGGGCGGACGTAGATCACGCCCTCGTGCTTGATCGGGACGAAGTTCGCGCCGATGCGCATCGTCACCGACTCCACGTGGGCGAAGACCTCGTCGCCGACCTCTTCGGCGTCGTCGCCGACCTTGACCTCGATCCCGACCTCGTCCACCGCGTGTGCGTCGAGCCCCGCCTCGCGGAGCTCCGCCAGCAGCCGGTCGCGGTCCGGGATCCTGGCCGCCTGAACTTCGAGGGTGTCGCTCATGGCCCGATTATCGCGCCTGAGGCCGCCGCGAGACTCCGTACAAACCCGCTATGTTCCGCGCTCGATGGCGGTCGCGACGGAACGGGAGTACGGCCTCTTCATCAACGGCGAGAGCGCCGGGTCGTCGTCCGGCGAGACGCGGGAGCTGATCGAGCCGGCGACCGGCGAGCGACTCGCCACCGCCGCGATGGCGAGCGAGCACGACGTCGAGCGAGCCGTCGACGCGGCCCGCGCCTCCCTCGAGGGAGACTGGGGCAGGACGCCTCCGACCGAGCGCTCGCGGCTGCTGCACGCCCTGGCCGACGCGCTCGTCGCGAACCGCAAGGAGCTTGCCGAGCTCGAGGCGCGCAACGTCGGCAAGGCGATCTCGTCGGTGAAGGCCGAGCTCGCGCAGGCGGTCGAGAACTTCCGTTTCTACGGGTCCGCGATCGCGTCCATCGGCGGCCGCTCGAACCCGCTCGGCGGCTCGCTGCTCTTCTACTCGTTGAAGGAGCCGGTCGGCGTCTGCGGCCAGATCGTGCCCTGGAACTACCCGCTGATGATGACGACCTGGAAGCTCGCGCCCGCGCTGGCCGCTGGCTGCACGATCGTCCTCAAGCCCGACTCGGCCACGCCGCTCTCGGCGTTGCGGATGGCGGAGCTCGCGACCGACGTCGGCTTCCCGCCGGGGACGCTCAACGTCGTCCCGGGGCCCGGGACGGTGGTCGGCGCACACATCGTGCGGCATCCGGGCATCGAGAAGATCGCTTTCACCGGCTCGACCGCGACCGGCGCCGAGATCATGCGGCTCGCCTCCGACGGCATCAAGCGGCTGATCCTCGAGCTCGGCGGCAAGAGCCCGAACCTCGTCTTCGCCGACGCGAACCTCGACGACGCGATCCCGAGCTCGGTCTGGTCGATCTACTACTCGGCCGGCCAGAGCTGCGAGGCGCGCTCGCGGGTGCTCGTCGAGCGCTCGATCTACGACGACTTCGTCTCGCGCTTCGCCGAGGCGGCCTCGAGCCTGAAGGTCGGCGACCCGCTGGAGGCCGAGACGCAGGTCGGCTCGCTGATCTCGGAGGAGCACCGGGAGCGCGTCCATGGCTACGTCGAGGCAGGCCGCGAGGCGGGCGCGGAGGTGGTCACCGGCGGCGCTACGCCCGAGGGGAAGGGCGCGTTCTACCCGCCGACCGTGCTCGCCCAGGTCGACAACGCGATGCGCGTGGCGCAGGAGGAGATCTTCGGGCCGGTCGTCACGGTGATCCCGTTCGAGGACGAGAAGGACGCGGTGCGGATCGCGAACGACGTGCGCTACGGGCTGATGGCGACCGTCTGGACGGGCGACCCGGCGCGTGGGCATCGCCTCGCGCGGCGGATCAAGGCGGGCACGGTCGGGATCAACATGCCGTACACGGCCTTCCCGGGGATCCCGTTCGGCGGCTACAAGCAGTCCGGCTTCGGCCGCGAGCTCGGGCTCGAGACGCTCGATGCGTACCTGGAGACGAAGAGCGTGATCGTCTCGACGAGCCCGAAGCCGTTCAACCCGTTCGGGCTCTGAGCCGCTACCGCTGGCTGGTCCTCGCGGCCGGCACGGCGGCGCAGACGGCGTTCTCGGCGATGCTCGTGGGCGTGCCCGTCCTGGCTCCCGCGTTGCGGGACGCGCACGGCCTGAGCCTGGTGCAGATCGGGGTCGTGATCGACGGGGTCTGGGTGGGGTCGCTGTTGACGCTGCTGCCGTGGGGCCTGCTGGCCGACCGGCTCGGGGAGCGGCTCGTCCTCGCGACGGGGATCGCGGTCTGCGGCCTGGCGCTCGCCGCGGCCGGCTGGGCGGGCGGGTTCTGGACGCTGGTGGCGCTGCTCGGGGTGGCCGGCGCGGCCGGCGCGAGCGTCAACGCCGCGAGCGGCCGCGCGGTGATGCAGTGGTTCCCGGCCGCGGAGCGCGGCTTCGCGCTCGGGGTGCGCCAGACTGCGGTGCCGATCGGCGGCCTGCTCGCCGCGCTCGTGCTCCCCGCGCTCGGCCTTCGTGCCGCCTTCCTCTTCCTCGCCGCCCTCTGCTTCGCGGGAGCGGCGTTCGGCGCGGCGGTGATCCGGGAGCACGAGGGCGCGGCGGAGGTGCTCGAGCCGCGCGGCCTCGGCGCGACGTTGCGCGATCACCGGCTCTGGCTCCTCTGCGGGGGCAGCAGCTTCTACCTCGTGGCGCAGCTCGCAGTGATCGGGTTCGTGGTGCTCTTCTTCCACGACGAGCGCGGGCTCTCGGCCGGAGCGGCTGCGGCCGTCCTCGGCGCGGTGCAGGTGCTCGCCGCGGTGCTGAGGATCGGCGGAGGGCGCTGGTCGGACCGGATCGGCTCCCGGCTGCGGCCGTTGCGGCTCGTCGGCCTCGCCTCGGCGGTGACCCTCGCCGTCGCCGCGGCCGCGCTGTCGGCACCGCTCGCCGTGCTCGTGCCGGCCTTCGTCGTCGCCGGCGGCATCTCCATGGCGTGGAACGGCCTCTCGTTCACCGCGGCGGCGGAGATCGCAGGCGCCCGACGGAGCGGCGCCGCTCTGGGAATGCAGCAGACGGCGCTCGCGGCCGCCGGGGCAGTCGTTCCGCCCGCTTTCGCGGCCGTCGTCGCGGCCAGCTCCTGGCGGGTCGGCTTCGCCGTGGCCGCCGCGTTCCCGCTCGCGGGGGTGCAGCTGCTGCGGCCGCTGCGGTCGTAGGGTTTGCCGGTGCGCGTCCTCGAGCGGCTCGACGAGCTCTACGCGATCGGCGGCGGGCCGGGCGCCAACCGGCTGGGCGGGAGCGCGCAGGAGGACGAGGCGCACGCGCTCGTCGCCGGGTGGATGCGCAAGGCCGGTCTCGAGGTCGAGGCCGACGCGGCCGGCAACCTCTTCGGGCGGCGGCCCGGCCGGCGCCCCGGGGCGGCGGAGGTCTGGACCGGCTCGCACCTCGACTCGGTCCCGCAAGGCGGCCGCTTCGACGGTGCGCTCGGCGTGGTCGGCGGGCTCGAGGCAGTCGAGCGACTGGGCGTGCAGGAGCGCACGCTCACGATCGTGGCCTTTCGCGACGAGGAGGGCTGCAGGGGGCGTGGCTGCGTCGGCTCGCGGGCCCTGTGCGCTGCGGGGCTCGAGCCGCGGCCGGCGGCGTTCGTCGAGCTGCACGTCGAGCAGGGGCCGCGGCTGGAGACGGCGGGGGCGCCGCTCGCCGTGGTGGGCGCTATCGCCGCCAGCGCGCGCGGGGAGGTCGTGGTGGAGGGGCGCGAGGGCCACGCGGGGACGACACCGATGGCGGGCCGCAACGATGCGGTGGTCGTGGCGGCCGAGCTCGTGCTGCGGCTGCGCGACGCGGCCGCCAGGGTCGACGGAGCCGTGGCGACGGTCGGGCGGATCGCCGCCGACCCGGGGGCCTCGAACGTGATCCCCGGCCGCGTTGAGCTGAGCGTGGACGTGCGCGCGCCCGACGACGCGCGGCTCGAGCAGGTGTGCTCGGTCGTGCCCGTCGCACTGTCGCGGACGGCCGCCGTCGCGATGGACCCGGGCGTGACCGGCATGCTGCGGGCGGAGCTGGAGCGGCAGGGGCTTCCCGTGGTCGAGCTGGCGTCCGGCGCCGGCCACGACGCGGGCGTGCTGGCGGCCGCCGGCGTGCCGACGGCGATGCTCTTCGTCCGCAGCCTCAACGGGGGGATCAGCCACTCGCCGGACGAGCACTCGTCGCCGGAGGACGTCGAGCTCGGAGTGGCCGTGCTGGCGGGCGCCCTCGGAGCTCTCGCCGCGGCCGTGGACGACTAGGCACACCTTCGGCGCAGTCGGGTCACGGACAGGTGCGCCGGCGCGGGGTACGCTCACCGCGGGTGGCGGGTGGATTTCTGATCCCCACCCTAGGGAGGGGGATGAACCTGGTAGCGGTTACGTCTCGGTGATCCGGAGCGGCTGCGCGCCTTCCCACAGGGCCTTGCGGCCGAGCTCGGGGAGTTGCTCGATGCCTTCGGTGACCGTGGCGAAGTGGTTCCCCGCGAGCGCGCCCGCCTTGCTCGCGAACGAGGACGAGCCGTACGGGAACAGGATCTCGGTCTCGCTCACCCCGCCCGGGTAGAAGAGCAGCTGTCCGGGCGCCGGGTAGCAGGTCGCGTTCTCCGGTCCGAAGCCGACGTCGAGGTCGCCGAACGGGATCCAGCACGCCTCCCCGCTCCAGCGCGCGTGGATGATCCGGCTCTCGAGCGGCAACAGGCGCCGGAAGGCGGCCACGGTCGCGGGAGCGGCCTCCTCCTCGAGGCGGCCGGCGAAGCGAAGAGCGGCCGACACGATCTCAAGCACGGTTCGAACCTACTTGATCTTCGCGCCGGAGCGGATCCAGGCGCCGAGCGCGGCACGCTCGCCCCGCGTCATGCCGGTCGCGTTCCCGAGCGGCATCGCCTGCGACTGCACGGCCACGCGCTCGATCGCCGCCGCCTGGGCGTGCATCTGCCCGGCGGTGTCGAGCTCGATCCCGAGCGGCGCCGCGGCCACGCGGGTCGGCTGCGCGGAATGGCAGGGCACGCAGCGCTGCTGCACGATCGCGCGGGCCTGCGGGAACGACACGCTCTCGGCTGCGGCCGCCGCGCCCGAGTCGCCCGTCGGCCGGATCGCGACCGCCACCGCGGCGATCCCGACCGCCGCCGTCACCGGAATCCACCAGACCGTGCGCCCGGCGTGGCGCAGGTTGAAAAAGTGCCGGATCCACGCGCCGATCGCCATCAGCGCGACGAGCACGAGCCAGGCGTAGCTGTGGCCGTACGCGGTCGGGAAGTGGTTGCTGAGCATCGCGAACACGACCGGCAGCGTCAGGTAGTTGTTGTGCACCGACCGCTCCTTGCCGCGCAGCGACAGCGCCGGGTCCGGCTCCTGGTGCGCCTCCTTGGCCCGGATCAGCTCGCGGTGGGCCGGGATGATCACGAAGAAGACGTTGGCCACCATGATCGTGCCGAGCATCGCGCCGACCTGCAGGTACGCGGCGCGCGGCGCGAACAGCTCGGACGAGCCCCATGCCGCCAGCGTCGTGAGCGCGAGCACCGCCGCCGCCAGCGCGAGCTCGTCGTGGAGGACGTCGCAGAGCGCGTCGTACACGAGCCACGCCACCACCAGCAGCGTCATGCTGACGACGATCGCCCAGCCGGTGCCGAGTGGCCCGCCGGCCTCGACCAGGTACGTGTCCGCGTTGAAGTAGTAGAGGACGACGAACAGGGCGAAGCCGGACAGCCAGGTCGTGTACGCCTCCCACTTGAACCAGTGCAGAACCTCCGGCAGCCGCGGCGGGGCGACCTGGTACTTCTCGATCCGGTAGAAGCCGCCGCCGTGGATCTCCCAGCTCTCGCCGCCCACCCCGCGCCGGGCGTCGTCCTGTCGCGCGGGCGGCCGCAGGTGGTTGTCGAGCGCGACGAAGTAGAACGACGTCCCGATCCAGACGATCCCGGCGACGACGTGCAGCCAACGGGCCAGGAACTGCAGCCACTCGTTCGCGTACGGATCCATCAGCCGCGCTCCCAGCGGTCGCGGGCGATCGCTACGAGCTCGCAGAGGGCGGTCTCGAGCTCCTCCTCGCGCGGCCGCCCGAGCCGCTCGCGCAGCACCTCGAGGATCTCGGCCCTGGGCCGGCGGTTCACGAAGACGACGAAGCGAAAGCCGAACCGCTCCTCGTAGACCCGGTTCAGGTTGGCGAGCTCGGTCGCGACGGCCGGGTCCGCCTCGTCGCCCTGCTCCCGCGCCGAGCGCGCCGAGAGGCCTCGTGCGCCGATCGCCGGGTGCGCGTCCAGCGCCTCGAGCTTTCCGGCCTCGTCGAGCTCCGCGATCACCTCCGGCGCCGCCTCGAGCGGGTCGTCCCGCTCTGCGAGCAGCTCGACGAAGCGCGTGCGGCCCTCGAACAGCTCCGCGAGCTGGTCGATGCTCAGCTGCCGCGGTAGGTCGCGCATCCGTAGGACGACACGAGCAGCGGCACGTGGTGGTGGCCGTC
>DATIFC010000118.1:0-2812 GCA_035455445.1 Gaiellaceae bacterium
TCGGCGACATGCGCGAGGCGTGCGAGGCGATCAGCGCCGCCGTCGAGGCGGGCACGACGATCTGCGTCCACGGCGACTACGACGCCGACGGGATCTGCGCGACCGCGCTCGCGGTGCTCGTCCTGCGCGAGCTCGGCGCCGAGGTCACCTACCACCTGCCGAGCCGCTTCGAGGAGGGCTACGGCGTCTCGGGCGAGACCCTCACGCGGCTCGCGGGCGAGGGCGTGGGGCTGGTGCTGACCGTCGACTGCGGGGTGACCGCGGTGGAGGAGGTGGCGCACGCACGCACGCTCGGGCTCGACGTGGTCGTGACCGACCACCACCGCGCCGGCGAGACGCTGCCGGACTGCCCTGTCGTCGGGCCCTACCGCGGCGAGTACCCGTTCCGCGAGCTGTGCGGCACCGGGGTCGTCTGGAAGCTCGGGCAGGCGCTGCTCGGCGCCGGTTCGGCCGAGCTGGCGCGGCACCTCGACCTCGTCGCGGTGGCGACCGTCGCCGACGTCGTGCCGCTGCTGGACGAGAACCGCGGCCTCGCCGTCGCGGGGCTGCGTCAGCTCGCGCGGACACAGAAGCCGGGCCTGCAGGAGCTGATGCGCGTCGCCCGCGTCGACCCCGCCGTCGTCGACGCGGGGGCGATCGGCTTCCGGCTCGCGCCTCGGCTCAACGCCGCCGGCCGGCTCGGCAGGCCCGAGGCCGCGCTGGAGCTGCTGCTGAGCGACTCGCGCGAGCCGGCCGCCCAGCTCGCCGCGCAGCTGGAGGAGCTGAACCGCGACCGCCAGGCGGTGGAGGAGCGGATCCTGCGCGAGGCCGTCGAGGAGATCGAGTCGTGGCCGGAGTCGCAGCGCCGCCGCCGGGCCTTCGTCGTCGCGGGCGCCGACTGGCACGAGGGAGTGATCGGGATCGTCGCCTCGCGTCTCGTGGAGCGCTACGGGCGCCCCGTCGTCCTGATCGCGGGCACCGACGGCGACTGGAAGGGCTCGGGCCGCTCGATCGCCGGCTTCGACCTGCACGACGGCCTGCGCCGCTGCGCCGGCCACCTGGAGCGCTGGGGCGGCCACGCCGCCGCGGCCGGGCTCTCGATCAGGCCCGAGCGCGTGCCCGAGTTCGCCGAGGCCTTCGCCGCGATCGGCGACGAGAGCCTGGAGGAGGACGACCTGCGGCCGCCGACGCTCGTGGACGCGTTCGTGCACGGCTCCGAGCTGACCCTCGAGCTCTGCAACGAGCTCGCGCGGCTCGCGCCCTTTGGGCTCGGGAACCCGGGCGTGACGCTGCTGCTCCCGGGCTGCGAGCTCGCGGAGCTCACGGCGGTGGGCGAGGGCAAGCACCTCAAGTTCCGCGTGCGCGAGGACGGCCGCGACTCGGGCAGCGCGATCGCCTTCCGGCTCGGTCGCCGCCTCGACAGCCTGCGCAGGCCCGGCCACTTCGACGTCGCCTTCCGGCTCGAGGCGAACCAGTGGAACGGCACCGTCGCGCCGCAGCTGAACGTGCGCCAGGTGTTCGACTGCGACGAGCGCTACGTCGAGCTGCGCGAGTGGCTCAAGAACCAGTGGCGCGAGCAGACGCGCGCCCCCGCCGCCGCGGCGATCTTCGAGGAGCTCGCGCCGGCCGAGGGCGGAGCGAGGCGGCACCTGCTCGAGTCCGAGCGGTTCCTTGCACTCCTCCACGACCCGGGCCTGGCCCGCGCGGCGTAGTAGAAGTACCGTTCACTGCATGGGCCTCCTCGAGAAGCTCAAGCGCTTCCGGCTCCGCGGCTTCGACCGCAGCGACCAGCTGTCAGAGGGCGGGCGCACGGTCGAGAACGACGACGCCGGCGCCCACACGATCAACCCGAACCCGATGGCGGGCGGCCCGGCGCAGTTCCCGCCGGACTACGTCAAGACGGACGACGGCCGCCCGCGGCACTGAGCGCCGCGAGCTGCGCGCGCGGTCGCGGCCGCCAGCCGCGCTGCTCACAGGCCGCGCAGTCCAGCGACACGAGCATCCGCGCCAGCCGTGCCGCCTTCCGTTCGGTTCGTCGTCTGCGCATGAGGGTCACCCGTTCGCCTCGCAGGCGTTCCCTCCTGCGACGGGAATTACGCGCTGCGGTTGGGAAAAACCCTCGGAGTACACTTTTTCCATGACGGTTCTCGAGTCTGCAGAACGGCATCAGGAGCTCATCGACGAGCTGATCGAGTCCGTCGCCACCTACAACAAGGAGGTCGACCGCGATCTGCTGAGCCGCGCCTTCCGCTTCGCGGCCGCGGCGCACGAGGGCCAGCAGCGGCGCTCCGGCGAGGACTTCATCCACCACCCGTGGGGCGCCGCGAAGATCTGCGCCGAGCTGCACCTCGACGAGCAGACGATCGCCGCCGCGCTCCTGCACGACGTCGTCGAGGACACGGGCGCCGATCTCGACGAGGTGCGCGCCGACTTCGGAGCGGACATCGCCCAGCTCGTCGAGGGCGTCACCAAGCTCTCGCGCATCTCCTTCCAGAGCCGCGAGCAGGCGGAGGCCGAGAACTACCGGAAGATGATCGTCGCGATGGCGCAGGACGTCCGCGTCATCCTCATCAAGCTCGCCGACCGACTGCACAACATGCGGACGATCGAGTACCTGGGTCGCCAGAAGCAGGCGCAGAAGGCTCGTGAGACGTTGGAGGTCTACGCGCCGCTCGCCCACCGACTCGGTATCCATGCCTTGAAGTGGGAGCTGGAGGACCTCGCCTTTCGGACGCTTCACCCGCGCAAGTACGCGGAGATCAAGGCGATGGTCGCCGACCAGCGCGCAAATCGCGAGGAGCAGGCGGAGAAGGCGGCCGAGATCCTCGGCGAC
>DATIFC010000119.1:0-25256 GCA_035455445.1 Gaiellaceae bacterium
GACTGCAGCGCCGACCTGGCACCCGGCGTCGTCTCGACGTCTCCCGCCGACGGGGCCGCCGGGGTCGGCTTGGCCACGAACGTCTCGATCGCCTTCAGCGAGCCCGTGAACGTGACCGGGAGCTGGTTCTCGATCTCCTGCGGCACGAGCGGCTCGCACACGGCCACCGTCTCCAGGGGCCCGACGACGTTCACCCTCGACCCGGACACCGACCTCGCGGCGGGCGAGAGCTGCACCGTCACCGTCACGGCCGCGGACGTCACCGACCAGGACACCAACGACCCGCCCGACACGATGGCCGCGGACTTCGCCTTCGGCTTCACGACGGAGACCGCGCCGATCCCGATCCACGAGGTTCAGGGCGCCACCCACGTCTCGCCGTACGCGGGCCAGGTGGTGAACGTGCTGGGCATCGTCACCGCGCGCAGCTCGACCGGCTTCTGGATGCAGGACCCGAGCGCGGACGCCGACCCGGCGACCTCGGAGGGGATCTTCGTCTTCACCTCCTCGACCCCGACCGCCGCCGTGGGCGACTCCGTGCGCGTGAGCGGCCGCGTGCAGGAGTTCAGGCCGGGCGGCGCCTCGAGCGGGAACCTCACTACCACCGAGCTCAGCGGCTCGCCGGCCGTGACCGTCCTCTCGAGCGGCAACCCGCTGCCCGCGCCCGTGGTGATGGGCAACGGCGGCCGCATCCCGCCTGACACGGTGATCGAGGACGACGCGACCGGCAGCGTCGAGACCAGCGGCGTCTTCGACCCCGCACAGGACGGCCTCGACTTCTACGAGAGCCTCGAGGGGATGCGCGTCCAGCTCAACGACGCGGTCGCGGTCGGACCGACGGCCACCGCCTTCGGCGAGACGCCCGTGGTCGGCGACGACGGGGCGAACGCCTCTGTGCGCACCTACCGAGGCGGCCTGCTGCTGCGGCCCGACGACGGCAACCCGGAGCGCGTGACCCTCGACGACCTGCTCACCCCGCTTCCGAACGTGAACGTCGGCGACCACTACAGCGGCCCGATCGTCGGGATCATGGACTACAACTTCGGCAACCCGTTCGTCGAGGTCACCTCGCCGGGGCTGACCGCGATCCACGACGGGGTCACGCGCGAGACGACCGACCCGGTCGCCCCCGGAGAGCTCGCGATCTCGACGTTCAACTTCGAGAACCTGGCGCCGACGAACCCGCAGTCGAAGTTCGACTCGCTCGCGAGCCTGATCGTGAACAACCTGCGCTCGCCCGACCTGATCGCGGGCGAGGAGGTGCAGGACAACAACGGCAACACCGACAACGGCGTCGTCGACGCCTCGCAGACCCTCTCGCGGCTCGTCGACGCGATCGCCGCCGTGGGCGGGCCGACGTACGCGTGGCGGGAGATCGATCCCGTGAACGACCAGGACGGCGGCGAGCCGGGCGGGAACATCCGCCAGGTGTTCCTCTTCCGGACCGACCGCGGCCTCTCTTTCGTTGACCGGCCGGGCGGTGACTCCACGACGGCGAACGCTGTCGCCGGCTCGGGCGCGTCCACGCATCTGCTCTACAGCCCGGGGCGCATCGACCCCGCGAGCACCGCGTGGACGACCAGCCGCAAGCCGCTTGCCGGCGAGTTCGACTACCGCGGCCACAAGCTGTTCGTGATCGCGAACCACTTCAATTCCAAGGGCGGCGACGACCCGCTGCGCGGGCGCTTCCAGCCGCCGGTTCAGGTCACAGCGACGCAGCGCCACCAGCAGGCCCACGAGGTGGCGGACTTCGTCTCGAGCATCACGGCCGCCGACCCGAGCGCCGACGTGGTCGTGCTCGGCGACCTGAACGACTTCGAGTTCTCCGAGACCGTCCAGATCCTCGAGGGATCAGGGCTGCACGACCTGATGGGCACGCTTCCCCTGAACCAGCGTTACAGCTACGAGTTCGAGGGCAACGCACAGGTACTCGACCACGTGCTCTTCAGCGGCGACCTCTTCGCGCGCGCGCTCGTGTACGACCCCGTGCACGCGAACGCCGAGTTCTTCGACCAGGCCTCCGACCACGACCCGTCGGTCGCGCGCCTGGTGCTGAACGACCCGCCGTCAGCTTCGGCCGGCGGGCCGTACAGCGTCGACGAGGGTTCCACGATCACGCTCACGGCGAGCGGAACCGACCCAGAGGGCGGCCCGGTCTCGTACGCGTGGGACCTCGACGACGACGGCACCTTCGAGACGCCGGGGCAGACCGTCTCGTTCTCGCCCGACGACGGGCCTTCCGCCCCGGTGGTGAGGCTTCGCGTCACCGACGACGTGGGCCTGAGCTCGACGGCGCAGGCGACGGTCACCGTCGCCAACGTGGCACCGGCGGTGACGGCGCTCACCCCGAGCCCGGCGAACGGCCTCGTCGGCCAGGACGTGACCTTCACCGGGACGGCCACCGACCCGTCGACCGCCGACACCGCCGCAGGCTTCAGCTGGGCCTTCGACACGGGTGGCGGGTTCGGGGCCTTCGGCGCGAACGGCTTCCTCGCCTCGTTCTCGCCCTGCGGGACCTACACCGTGGATGCGAAGGCCAGCGACAAGGACGGCGGCGAGTCTGCGCCGTTCACCTCGACACCGGTGCACGTGTACGACGGCGACGTCCTGCCGCCGCTCATGGCCGGGGCGATCAACCTCGTGCAGAGGGGCCAGGTCGTGCCCGTCAAGATCACGATCGGCTGCAACGGGTTCCTGAGCGGCCTTCACCCGGCGATCTCGATCCGCGCCGGCGACTACGACCCCACCGTCGATCCCTCCGATCCGAGCTACGTCGTTCCCGACACGTCCTCGGCTGCCGACACGAGCGGCGTGATGCGCGAAGGGGACGGGCAGTACCTGTACAACCTCGGCGTCCCCTCGAACGGAAGCGCAGGACAGCTGTACACGGTCCTCGTGCGCCCCTTCGGCGGCACGACGCCGACGCTGTACACGGCGCTGAAGATCAGACGCTAGGCGGGCGCTGGCTTCTTCCCGACGAAGAGCTCGGTTCCGGCGGGCTCTTCGTCGGGAGGCCCTGCGGCATGAGAGGCCGTGAGGCCGGCGCGCTCGATCAGCTCGAGCCACGTCGCGCGCGGGAAGAGCCCGCAGACGTGGCGGTCCTGGACGCAACGCACCTCGCCGCCCTCGCGCAGCAGGTACGCGAAATCGCAGACGTAGGTCGTGTCCGCCGGGTCGGAGTCCCAGAACCACTCGAGGTAACGCAGCGCCCGCTCGGGCCCGTCGTGGCCGCCGTGCCCGGTGTGCGGCTCGAAGCGCTCGCGTACGAAGTCCGGCACGAAGAGCGCCGCCCCTCCCGACCGCAGGTGCGCCGCCGCGGTGCGGATCGTGGCGGCGAGGTCGTCCTCGGTCGTGATGTAGGCGACCGCGTCGTGGACGAAGACCGCGTCGAACGCCTCGCCGAGCCGCACGTCGCGCATGTCGCCGACAAGGTGGCGACACTCGGGGTTGAGCGAGCGGCTCAGCTCCAGCATCTGCGGCGAGCGGTCGACCAGCGTCAGCTCGAAGTGGGCCTTGAGGTGCGAGGCGTTGTTGCCGCCGCCGCTCCCGAGCTCGAGCACGGTCCGCGGCGGCTCGTCGCAGGCCTGCAGCAACACGCGGCGGTAGAGCTCGGCCTCCTCCGCGTAGTCCTCTGGCGCCGTGAGGAGGTGGAACCAGTCCGCGAGCTCCGTGTAGAGCCGCGGCTCGCTCACTTCGCGTACTCGACCGCCCTCGACTCGCGGATTACGGTCACCTTGATCTGCCCCGGGTACTCGAGCTGGTCCTCGATCTCGCGGGCGATCTCGTGCGACAGCAGCACCGCCGCGTCGTCGTCGACCTCCTTGGGCTTGACGATGACGCGGATCTCGCGGCCGGCCTGGAGCGCGTAGACCTTCTCGACGCCCTCGTGCCGGGCTGCGACGCCCTCCAGCGCCTCGAGGCGCTTGATGTAGTGCTCGAGGCTCTCGCCGCGCGCGCCCGGCCGCGAGGCGGAGATGGCGTCGGCGGCGATGAGGAGCACGGCCTCGACCGTCTGCGGCTCGACCTCGTAGTGATGCGCCTCGATGGCGTGCACGACCGCCGGCGACTCGCCGTAGCGGCGCGCGTACTGGGCGGAGAGCAGCGCGTGCGAGCCCTCGACCTCGTGGGTCAGCGCCTTGCCGAGATCGTGGAGGAGGGCGGCCCGGCGCGCGGTCTTGACGCTGGCCTCGAGCTCGGCGGCCATGATCCCCGCGAGGTGGACGACCTCGAGCGTGTGCTTGAGGACGTTCTGGCCGTAGCTAGTGCGGAAGCGGAGGCGGCCGAGGATCTTCACCAGCTCCTCGTGCACCTCGCCGCAGTTGGCCTCGAAGACCGCCTGCTCGCCCGCCTGGCGGATCGTGTCCTCGATCTCGGCCTTGGACTGGTAGTACATCTCCTCGATCCGGGCCGGGTGGATACGACCGTCCTCGATCAGCTTCGAGAGCGTGACCTTGGCGACCTCGCGGCGGATGCCGTCGAAGGACGAGAGCACGACGGCCTGCGGGGTGTCGTCGATGATCACGTCCACGCCGGTGAGGTGCTCGAGCGCGCGGATGTTGCGGCCCTCCCTGCCGATGATGCGGCCCTTCATGTCGTCCGACGGGAGCTCGATCAGCGAGACCGTGGTCTCGGACGCGTGGTTGGCGGCCACCCGCTGCAGGGCGTCGGCGACGAGGTTGCGGGCGCGGCGCTTGGCCTCGCCTCGGGCTTCCTCCTCGGCCTGGCGGACGCGGCGTGCGAGCTCGTGGCGGATCAGCTCCTCGGAGCGCTCGAGCAGGTGCGCCTTCGCCTCGTTGACCGTCATCCCCGAGATGCGCTGAAGCTCGGTCAGCTGCGCGTCGCGCGCGCCCTTGAGGTCCTCTTGGAGCTGCCTCGTATGCACCTCGCGGTCGGAGACGCCCTGCTCTCGGCGACCGAGCTCGGTCAGCTTCCGGTCGACGTCCTCCTCCTTTGCGAGCACCCGCTCCTCGATCTTCAGGATCTCGGCCCGCCGCTCGGCGATCTCCCGCTCGACCTCGGCGCGCAGCCGGACCGATTCCTCGCGCGCCTCGATCTGCGCCTCGCGCCTTATCGCGTCGGTCTCGCGCCTCGCCTCGGTGACCAGGAGCTGCCGCGTGCGTCGGGCCGCCGCGAGCCGCGAGCCCGCGAAGGCGTAGAGCGACAGGAAGGCGATGCCGGCTCCGACTGCGAGTCCTACGACGATCCCGATGACGACGACCATGCGCGCTCCTGCTTCGGGCCGGGCCGGGGGGCTCGGCCGGGAACCGTTGTCCGCGCCGGAACGCGGTGCTCATCCGGCACCGCTTGCACCGGGACGTGATCGAATCGGGGACGGCGAGGCGCGCGAGCCTCGCCGGGCAGTTCACCGAGCCGCCGCCGTCAGCTCCCCTTCTCGCGCGTGATCATGGTCTGGTCGAAGGTCACGATCCGATTCGGAAACACGTTAGATGCAGGCAAATAGTCGAATGACGCTTCCGTATCCTAACTGCGGTCACCGCTCCTGCGCAACGATCGCGGCCACGACGTCCTCGTCGAAGCCGCGGCCGGCCAGCAGCCGGACGGTCGCTGGCGTGGCGCCGCGGCGGTCGACGAGGCGCTCGGCACGCTCGCGCTCCGGCTCGAGGTGAGCCAGGGCCTCCTCGATCCGAGTCGCACCGACGCCCGCGCGCTCGAGGTCGATGCGGATTGCCGCGTCGCCCTTGCCGCGCTCGGCGAGCACCCGAGCGCGCTCCCGCGCGAAGCGACCGTCGTGGAGCAGGCCGAGCCGCTCCAGCTCGTCCAGGACCTCGTCGGCTTCGTTTGCGCCGACGCCCGCGCGGTGGAGGCGCTCCCCCAGGCTCTGCCGCGAGTGCTCCCTGCGGGCCAGGGCGCGGGTCGCTATCCCGAGGGCCTCGTCTCGCACCTCATGCCTTCGAGGCGACCTCGGCTTCCGCCTCGGCCTCGACCTGGGAATTGGCCGGCGGCTTCCCGTTCGGCTCCGCCTCGAGCTCGGGGAGCAGCCGCGCCGATACGACCTGGTCCGGCCCGGCAAGCGCCTGGAGGCGCAGCAGCACCTGCTGCGTCACGTCCGGGTGCTCGCGCAGGAAGGCCGTCGCGTTCTGCCGTCCCTGGCCGAGCCGTTCGTCCTCGAAGCTGAAGTGCGAGCCGGACTTCTGGACGACCTTCCGCTCCAGCGCCGCGTCGAGGACCGTGCCCTCCCACGAGATCCCGGTGCCGTAGATGATGTCGAACTCGGCCTGCTTGAACGGCGGCGCGACCTTGTTCTTCACCACCTTCACACGCACGCGGTTGCCGTAGGCCTCGACGCCGTCCTTGAGCGTCTCGATGCGCCGGATGTCGAGCCGGACCGACGAGTAGAACTTCAGCGCCCGGCCGCCCGGCGTCGTCTCCGGGTTGCCGAACATGACGCCGATCTTCTCGCGCAGCTGGTTGGTGAAGAGGCAGATCGTGTCGGTGCGGTTGAGCGTTCCCGCGAGCTTGCGCAGGGCCTGGCTCATCAGCCGCGCCTGAAGGCCGACGTGCGAGTCGCCCATCTCGCCCTCGATCTCGGCCTTCGGCGTCAGCGCCGCGACCGAGTCGACCGCGACGACGTCGAGCGCGCCGGAGCGGATCAGCAGCTCCGCGATCTCGAGCGCCTGCTCGCCCGTGTCGGGCTGCGAGACGAGCAGGTCATCGATGTTGACGCCGATCTTCTTCGCGTAGGTCGGGTCCATGGCGTGCTCGGCGTCGATGAAGGCGCAGATCCCGCCGCGCCGCTGCGCCTCCGCGATCACGTGGTAGACGAGGGTCGTCTTGCCCGAGGACTCCGGGCCGAAGATCTCGACGATGCGGCCGCGCGGCAGGCCGCCGATCCCCAGGGCGAGGTCGAGCGCGAGCGAGCCGGTCGAGACGGCGCCCACCGAGACCTGGGCCTGGTCGCTCATGCGCATCACCGAGCCCTTGCCGAACTGGCGCTCGATCTGGCCGAGCGCGGTGTCGAGAGCCTGCTCGCGGTCCACCTATCTCCCTCCCACTCGTATGGATTCGAGAACTTCGTAGTGCGCCCCGCCGGGGCGTAGCCGAGACAGGTAAGCAGCCGCATCGGACGTCACGAAGGGCTCCAGCTCGGGGAGCGCCGGCCGCAGGTGCGGCGGCTGCCTGAAGCGCAGCACCGTCACGTGCGGGAGCCACCTCCGCCGCTCGCGCTCGTACACGCCGAGAGCCTCGAGGCGGGCCTGGAGGTCGCCGGCGAGCGCAGCGGCACGCCCGTCCTCGTCGTCGAAGGAGAGCATCCCGACGCTGCGCGTCTCGCGGTAGCGGCGCACCGAGAGTCGCGCCGGAGCGGCTGCCGAGGCGGCGGCTTGCAGCGCACCGACGATCGCCTCGAGCTCGCCCGCGGGGCGGTGCCCCAGGAACGCGAGCGTGACGTGCAGGTTGTCGGCCGGAACCCGCCTCGCCCCGTGCACCCTTGCGAACGCCTCGGACTGCCACGCCACGAGCCGCTCCACCGTCTCCGGAGGGAGCCGCAGCGCACAGAAGAGGCGAACGCGCTCATCGCCCTCGAAGCTAGCAGGAGGACTCACACGGAACTGTCACGACTTCGTGTCAGAAGAGTACGCGTGAGGTGCAGCGCCGCGGCCGTCGCCCGGCCGCGGATCGCCTGCCTGTCGCCGGGGAGGTTGAGCTCGCGCGCAAGCGAGCCCTCGGGCGCCACGGTGTGAACGTGGACGAGCCCGACGGGCTTCTCGTCGGAGCCGCCGGCGGGGCCGGCGATCCCGGTCACCGCCACGGCCACGTCCGCGCCCAGCCGCTCGCGCGCCCCTGCCGCCATGGCCGCCGCGGCCTCGGCGGAGACGGCGCCGTACCGTTCCAGGATCTCCTCCGCGACGCCCAGCTCGCGCGCCTTCACCTCGTTCGCGTACGCGACGATCCCACCGGCGAAGACGTCGCTCGACCCCGCCACCGAGGTGAGGCGGGCAGCGACGAGGCCGCCCGTGCAGGACTCGGCCGTCGCGAGCGTCAGCCCCTGCTCGCGGCAGAGGTCGAGCACGATCGCCTCGACCGGGCGCTCGTGCTCCGCGAACAGGTGCCGCCCGGCCCGGTCCCGCAGGCCCGCGACCAGCTCGTCCGCCCGCTCGGCCGCGTCCTCCTCGACGAGGAGGTCGACGTGGATCTCGAACTCGCGCGCGCAGATCGTCACCGCCACGCCGTCCCCCTCGCCCCCGCTCTCCTCGAGCGCCCGCGCGATCTCCGACTCGCCGGCCCCGTAGAACCGCAGCACTCGCCGCTCCGGCTCACGCGCGCGCGCGAGGACGGCCTGCACCGGCGGCGCCTCGAGCGCGGCGGGCCACAGTCCACGGAGCTCCGGTGGCGGTCCCGGGAGCACGACGGCAGCGCCGCGCGCCGTCCCCAGCACGAGCGCCGGGGCGGTCCCCGCGATTCCGACGACGAGCGCACCCTCCGGGATCGTGGCCTGCTTGCGCACGCCCGCGGCGAAGTCGGCATACGGCCGCCGGAACCGCTCGGCGATCGCGCGTGAGACGGCCTCGATCTTTGCTTCCAGCTGATCGTCGACGGCGAGCCCGATCCCGGCCGCCCGCGCCACGAGCTCCACCGTGCGGTCGTCGTGGGTGGGCCCGAGGCCGCCGGAGACGACGCAGAGGTCGGTCTCGAGCCCCTCCCGCAGCACGGCCTCGAGCTCGGCGCGCTCGTCCCCGACGATCGCGATGCGCACGGGCTCCAGCCCGAGCCGGAGCAGCTCCGCGGCGAGGAAGGGGCCGTTCAGGTCCTGCCGGTCGCCGCGGACGAGCTCGCTGCCGGTGGCGACGACGAAGCCGCGCGGGCGGCTCAAGCGGCCCGCGAGAAGCCGTGCGGCGTGAAGATGTACGAGCCGGCCCGCTTGATGTACACCAGGTGCCCGTTGAAGACGATCGCCAGGTTCCCGGGCGCGCCGAAGTTGACCCAGAGGCGGCGCGCGACCCAGCGGTGGTCCTGGCCGAGCTCGACCGTTCCCGTGAAGAGAGGCTTGCCGCTCTGCGACCAGTTGCGCATGTCCATCCAGCAGTTGCCGTGGACGGCGCGCACGTAGAGCCGGAAGGAGACCGGCTGTGTCTTGGCCGGCTTCGTCGGCGACGCCGGCTTGAGCGGCTTCTTCGGCTGGGTCGTCCCGGTGTCGAGGTTCGGGATCTGCTCGTTGTTCTTGCCGCCGAACTTCCAGGCCGCGATCGTGAACGCGAACAGCGCCGCGATCCCTGCCAGCGCGAAGATCACCCAACGGCGCTCGAGGCGCCGGTGCTGCCGCCGCACGTTCGACGTGCGCCTGACCATGACGGGCTCGCGCGGCTCTTCCGCGTCGGCGCCGAAGCGCGAGTTGAACTCGTCGACGTAGAGCTGCCCGTCGAGGCCGAGGTAGTCCGCATACGTGCGCAGGAAGCCCTTGACGTACGTCTGCGCCGGAAGCGCGTCGAACGCCTCCTCCTCCAGGGCGCGCAGGTAGCGGGCCCGGATCTTCGTCGCGAGCTCGACCTCGGTGAGCTCCAGGTGCTGGCGCACGCGCGCCTCGCGCAAGCTGTTGCCGATCTCGAACACGGGAGAACGACGATTGTAGTGCCGATCCGGGAGGCTTCGGCGGAAGCGTGCACCGCGAGGCCCTGCACTGGTTCGCCGAGGGTCCTGCTAGCCGAAGAAGTTCAGCAATCCGTACACGCCGAGGGCGATCGCGGCGGTCAGGCCGAGGCAGAGCCCGAGCGCTCCCAGCAGTCGTCCGACCCGCGCCGAGCCGTCGCCGCCGGCCCGGCCGAGGGTTCGCTCGATGTTCCGGAAGCCCCGGCGCGCCAGCAGCACGGCGCCCCCGCCGAGCAGCACCGAGCCGCAGCTGGCCACCGTCGCCTGCACGAGCGAGACGCGGTCGAGCTGGCGCGCGGCCGCATACGCCGCGACGGGCAGGGCCAGCGCGAGCAGGCCGAGCAGGAGCGACCCCCGAGCAGCGTCGTTCCGAGCCCGCGCGCTACTGCTTCTTGTAAGGCTTTCCATCGGCGGCTGGCGGCACCGTGCGGCCGATCACCCCCGCCACGGCGATCAGCGTGAGCACGTACGGCAGGGCCTGGAAGAGCGTCGCCGCGCTCGAGGAGTAGACCGGCAGGCGGTAGGCCAGCGCCGTCGAGAAGCCGAACAGGAGCGCGGCCCCGAAGGCGCCGAAGGGGCGCCAGTTGCCGAAGATCATCGCGGCGAGCGCGATGAAGCCGCGGCCGGCGGTCACGTTCTCGTTGTAGGTGTTCAGGTAGCCGACGGTCAGGTAGGCGCCGCCCATCGCGGCCAGGACCCCCGAGAGGACGACCGCGCCGTAACGCACGAGGTAGACGTTGATGCCGACGGTGTCGGCCGCGCGCGGGTGCTCGCCGCAGGCGCGGATCCGAAGGCCGATCGGGGTCTTGAACAGGACGACGTACGAGAGGGGCACGAACAGGATCCCGATCCAGATCATCAGGTTGAGGTGCCCGATCGAGTCTGCGAAGAAGGAGTGGCTCGACTCCGACGCCAGCTTGACGTCCGGGATCTGCGAGACGCCGGTGGGCACGTTCTGGCCGTGGTAGAGCTGGACGAAGAAGTAGCCGGTGATGCCGAGCGCGAGGAAGTTGACCGCCGTCCCGCCCACGATCTGGTCGGCGCGCAGGTGGATCGCGAAGAAGGCGTGGACGAGTGCGAGCAGTCCGCCCGAGGCCATCCCGATCAGGACGCCCCAGAACCAGCTTCCGGTCTTGTCGGCGCCCCAGATCCCCCAGAAGGCGCCCATCAGCATCATCCCCTCCAGGCCGATGTTCACGACCCCTGAGCGCTCGGAGAACATGCCGCCCAGCGCGGCATAGGTCAGCGGCGTGGCGAAGACGAGCATCGACGCGATCAGGCTGGCTGTGAAGACCTGGTTCAGGTTGTCGACGCTCGACTGCATCGCGAGCAGCGCCAGGCCGCCGCCGGCGATTCCGGCCGCGATCGCGCCTCCGCCCACGCGGCCGCCCCCGCGGGAGAGGCAGACGATCCCGAACAGCACCGCGACCATGCCGAGCAGGATCGGCCAGAGCGGCGAGCGTGACGTGAACGGCGGGATCGCCAGCACGAACGCGACGACGCCGAGGACGATCCCGACGGTCCCGACCGTCGTGGAGTCGTAGAGCCGGGAGCGGGTGAAGCTGCCGACGTACGTGCTCATCGGCCCAGCTCGCGAGCGGTTCGTTGGACGGAGCAGTGACGACCGGCTCGAGGCCTCCAGCCAGACCAGACGCGTAGCGTGCTCACGCCGCCGCCTCCGGCGCCACGGGCGAGGTCTCCGTGGGAGTGCGCCGCCGTAGCTTCCGCCGCGCGTTCCACACGGCCAGGATCAGGACGTCCGCGCCGACGAAGAGGACGACCAGGCCCTGGATCATCTCCGTCAGGTGGCCCGCGAGGCTGGGGTCGATCGTGCCCGACTGCAGGCCGTGCGTGGTGCCGTAGAGCAGCCCGCCGAAGAGGAACGCCGCCAGGCCGACGCCGAGCGCCGTGTTCCGGCCGAGCAGCGCGACCGCGATGCCGAGGAAGCCGATCGCCTGCACCTGCACGTCGGAGGTGCCGATCTTGTACAGGTAGCCGAGCATGTCGAGCCCGCCCGCGAGGCCCGCGAACGCGCCCGAGATCGCCATCGCCCGGACGTAGTTCGTGCGCACCCTGATCCCGCCGTAGGCGGCCGCATCCGGGTTGTAGCCGACGGCACGGACCTCGTAGCCGAGGGTGGTGCGGTTGAGGATCAGCCAGAAGACGACGAGCGCCCCGATCGACACGAAGAAGCCGATGTGCAGCCCCTGCAGCGCCGGGTCGCCCCAGAACACCGGCAGCTTGGCGCCGTCGACCACGTTGCCGGAGATCGGGATGTCGAGCGGCTTGTTCTCGGGCCCCTGCAACGGCCCGCCCTGCTGGAAGAGGTAGTTTCCGATCCAGTAGGCGATCCAGTTGAGCATGATCGTCGTGATCACCTCGTGGGCGCCGACGGTCGCCTTCAGGAAGCCGGCGATCCCGGCCCAGACGGCGCCGGCGAGCATCGCCGCCACGACTCCGATCAGGACGTGCGCCGGGCGCGACATGTTCACGAAGGAGACGCCGATCCAGTTGGCGACGAAGAGGCCGACCAGGTACTGGCCGTTGCCGCCGATGTTGAACATCCCGCAGCGGAAGGCGAAGGCGACCGCGAGGCCGGTCAGGATCAGCGAGGACGTCTGCAGGAGCGTCTGGCTGAAGTTGTAGGCCGCGGTGTTGGCGACGTCGGTGTTGGTCGGGTGGGCGAGCCAGTTGAGCCCGGCGCCGTTGACGATGTCCCAGTAGGCCTGGAACGGGTTGTGCCCCGTCGCGAGGACGAGCAGGCCGCCGATCAGGAAGGCGACGAGCGCCGTGATCACCGGGACGACGACGCCGCCGGCGTCCTGCCAGCGCGCCAGGCGCGACGCGACCGTCGAGGGCGGACCCTGCGCGTCCTCGTCGGGCTGCGGCCCCTTCTGGGGGGCGAGCGGCTCGCTCAAGCCGCCGATGCCTCCTTGCGACGCCCGCCGAGCATCTCGAGGCCGATCTCCTCCTCGGTCGCCCCGGGCTTGTGCTCGCCGACGATCTGGCCCTCGTACATGACGAGAATGCGGTCGGAGAGGGACAGGATCTCGTCGAGCTCGAGCGAGATCAGCAGGATCGCGCGACCCTCGTCGCGCTCCTCGACGAGCCGGCGGTGCAGGTACTCGATCGCGCCGACGTCGAGGCCGCGCGTCGGTTGGGCGGCGACCAGCACTTTCGGGTCGCGCGCGATCTCGCGAGCCACGACCACCTTCTGCTGGTTGCCACCGGAGAGCGCGCCGCCGCTCGTGGTCGGGCCGCCGCCGCGGACGTCGAACTCGCGGATCAGCCGCGCCGCGCGCTGGATCAGCCGGCGCGGGAAGAGCCATCCCCAGCGCGAGTCGGGCGGCGAGCTGTAGTCGTGCAGCGCGATGTTCTCGGCGATCGTGAACTCGAGCACGAGCCCGCGCCGCTGCCGGTCCTCCGGGATGTGGCCGACCCCGTGGTCGAGCATCCTCCGCGCGGTCGCGTGGTGGACCGCCTCGCCGCCGACCACGACCTCGCCGCTCTCGAGCGGACGCAGGCCCGTGATCGCCTCGATCAGCTCGCTCTGGCCGTTACCCTCGACGCCGGCCAGGCCGACGATCTCGCCGGCGCGGACCGTGAAGGAGACGTCCCGCACCGCCGGCAGGCCCCGGTCGTCGTGCACGTTCAGGCTCCGCACCTCGAGCAGCGTGTCGCCGGGCTCCGTCGGCTTCTTCTCGACGCGGAGGAGCACCTCGCGCCCGACCATCATGCGCGCGAGCCCCTCCTCGGTGGCGCCCTCGCGCGGCACGGTGTCGATCTTCTTGCCGCGCCGCAGGACCGTGATCCGGTCGGCGATCTCGAGCACCTCGTTCAGCTTGTGGCTGATGAAGATGATCGAGGTGCCGCCGGCCTGGAGGCTCCTGATGATCTCGAAGAGCTCACCCGCCTCCTGCGGCGTCAGCACGGCGGTCGGCTCGTCGAGGATCAGGATCTCCGCATCGCGGTAGAGCGCCTTCAGGATCTCCACCCGCTGCTGCTGGCCGACGCTGATGTTCTCGACCTTCGCCGTCGGGTCGACTGCGAGCCCGAAGCGCGTCGAGATGTCGCGCACGCGCTCCACGGCCGCGTCGTAGTCGAGCAGCACACCGGCCCTGGTCGGCTCCACCTCGAGGACGATGTTCTCGGCGACCGTCATCACCGGGATCAGCATGAAGTGCTGGTGGACCATCCCGATCCCGCGGTCGATCGCGTCCTTGGCCGAGCCGAACGAGGCGGGCCTGCCGTTCAGGCTGATCTCGCCCTCGTCGTGCCGGTAGAGGCCGTAGAGGACGTTCATCAGCGTCGACTTGCCGGCGCCGTTCTCGCCCAGCAGCGCGTGAACCTCGCCCTTGCGCAGGTCGAAGTCGACGCGGTCGTTGGCGAGAACGCCCGGGAACCGCTTCGTGATGCCCCGCATCTCGAGAACCGTGGAGGCTTCCACCGCGGGGAGATTCTATGGAGGGCGGGAGGACGGCGCCGCTAGAGCGCGGCCGGGACCTTGACCTGGCCGGAGATGATCTTCTGCTTCAGCTGGTTCATCTTGTCGATCATCGACTGCGGCACGGCGGGGTTGATCTTGCCGACGTCCATGCCCTTGTTCTTCAGGTTGAAGAGCAGGTTGCCGCCGCCCTTGAACTTGCCCTCGGTGACCTGCTTGATCGCCGCGTAGACGCCGTTGTCGACGCGCTTCACGCCCGAGGTGAGCACCCGCTTGGCGTCGTTGTACTGATCCTTGTCGACGCCGATGCCCCAGATCCCGGCGGCGTCGGCGGCCTTCAGCGTGCCCAGGCCGCAGCCGCCGGCGACCTGGAAGAGCACCTGGGCGCCCTGGGAGATCTGGTTCTCGGCGACCGTCTTGCACTTGTCCGAGGCGACGAAGTCCTGCGAGTACCCGACCAGCACCTTGATCTGCGGGTTGAACAGCTTCGCGCAGTACTGGTAGCCCGCGATCCAGATGTCGACGGGCGGGATCTTCAGGCCGCCCACGGCGCCGATGATCTGCTTGCCGCCCTGCTTCTTGGCCATCTCGGCAGCGAGGTAGCCGACCAGGCAGCCCGACTCGTTCGCGGCGTACGTGAGGCCCTCGACGTTCTTGCGACCCTTGAACGGGTCGCCCTTGACGTCGTAGTCGGTGATCGCGAAGTGGGTGTTGGGGTTCTTCTTCGCGACCGTGTTCGTGTCGCCAGCGAGCAGGAAGCCCGCCGAGATGATGAGGTCCGCCTTCTTCCGCACGGCCGTCGTCAGGTTCGGCACGTAGTCGGAGGGCGAGTTGGACTGCAGCGGGATCGTGGTCACCCCGAGGTCGGCCTGCGCGCGGTCCAGGCCCTCCTTCTGAGACTGGTTGAAGGAGCGGTCGTTGAACTTGCCGATGTCGCTGACGAGCGCGACGGTCACCTTCTTGCCGGTGGTCGTCGTCGTGGCGGACGTTCCGCCGCCGCCGCCCCCGCCGCCGCAGCCCGCCGCCAGCAGCACCGCCGCCCCGCCCAGTGCGACGAGGACGCTCCTTCGCAGTCCGACCATCACACCCGGTGTTCTACCAAACAGACGGGCGGGCCTGCCGGCCCGCCCGTCGGGTGCTGCGGCTCGCTCCGGCCTAGAGCTTCGCCGGAACCTTGAGCTTCTTCTTGATGATCTTGGTCTTGTAGCTGTTCATCAGCGTCTTGTACGCCTTCGGCACGGCGGGGTTGATCCGGCCGACGGCCATGCCCTTGTTCTTCAGGTTGAAGAGCAGGTTGCCACCGCCCTTGAACCCGCCGCTCTTGGCCTTGGAGATCGCCTGGTAGACGCCGTTGTCCACCCTCTTCACGCCGGAGGTGAGGACGCGCTTGGAGTCGTTGTACTGGTCCTTGTCGACGCCGATGCCCCAGATCTTCGCCGCAGCGGCCGCCTTCAGCGTGCCGAGACCGCAGCCGCCGGCAACCTGGAAGAGCACCTTGGCGCCCTGGCCGATCATGTTCTCGGCGACCGTCTTGCACTTGTCGGCCGCGACGAAGTCCTGCGAGTAGTCGATCAGGACCTTCGTGCCCGGAACCGCCTTCTTGGCGCAGAACCGGTAGCCGGCGATCCAGATGTCGACCGGCGGGATCTTCAGGCCGCCGACGGCGCCGATGACCCTCTTGCCCATCTTCTGGGCCATCTTGGCCGCGAGCACGCCGACCAGACAGCCGGACTCGTTCGCCGCGTAGGTGAGGCCCATGACGTTCTTCTGACCCTTGAACGGCGCGTCCTTGGCCGAGAAGTCGGTGATCGCGAAGTGGATCTTCGGGTACTTCGACGCGACGGTCTGCGTGTCGTTCGCGAGCAGGAAGCCCGCCGAGATGATGATGTTCGACTTCAGCCGGACCCCGTTCGTCAGGTTCGGGATGTAGTCCGACGGCGAGTTCGACTGCAGCGCCTTGATCCTGACATGCAGTTTGTTCCGGGCGCGGATGAGCCCGTCGTGCTGGGACTGGTTGAACGAGCGGTCGTTGAACTTGCCGATGTCGCTGACCAGCGTGGCGAGGAACGTCGCCTTGCTTGCTTGGGTCGATGCGCGGCTCGAGCTGCTGCCCACGAGTGCCGCAAGGCCCGCGAGCAGAACGACCACGAGCGCGGCCGCGACGATCGAGATACGTCGTGAGACTTTCACTTGCCCTCCCTGATCGGAAAACGCCTGTCCTTCAATGAAAGACGAGCGATGCTAACCCGAAGTTAGGCTCGTTGCATAGGTCACGCGGCCCAAGTTTGTGACGCCCGGTCCTAGTGCGTGGACGGCGCTCGGCCAAAACTTTGTGACGCCGTGCCCCAATCCCTAGAGGGCGTCGCTGATCTGCGTGAGGGCACTCTCGTCGACGAGCACCCTGCGCGGCTTCGAGCCCTCGTAGCCGGAGATGATGCCGCGGCGCTCGAGCATGTCGATCAGGCGGCCGGCGCGCGTGTAGCCGACCCGCAGCCGCCGCTGCAGCAGCGAGACCGACGCGGTCTGCGTCTGGACGACGACCTCGATCGCCTTGTCGAGCAGCGGGTCCTCGTCGGGATCGAACTCGCCCTCGGTGTCCGCGTCCTCGGCGAAGGCCTCCGGCGCCTCGAGCAGGCTCTCGTCGAGCTCCTGGTCGCGCTGGGCGCGGCACTGCTCGACGATCAGGGCGATCTCCTCCTCGGTCACGAAGGCGCCCTGGAGCCGCTGCAGGCGAGACGTGCCGAGCGGCTTGAAGAGCATGTCGCCCTGGCCGAGCAGGCTCTCGGCGCCGGCCTGGTCGAGGATCACCCGGGAGTCCGTCTGGCTCGAGACCGCAAAGGCGATGCGGCTGGGCACGTTCGCCTTGATCATCCCGGTGATCACGTCCACCGACGGGCGCTGCGTGGCGAGCACGAGGTGGATCCCGACCGCGCGGGACTTCTGCGCCAGGCGGATGACGGCGTCCTCCACCTCCTGCGGCGAGATCATCATCAGGTCGGCCAGCTCGTCGATCACCACGAGCAGGTACGGCAGCGACTGCTCGCCGCGGGAGCGGAAGGCGCGGTTGGCCTCGGCCAGGTTGCGCGCACGCACGGCCGAGAGGCGCTCGTAGCGCCGCTCCATCTCGGCCACGACGTTGCGCAGCACCGCGGCCGCCTCCTTCGGGCTCGACACCACCGGCGTCAGCAGATGCGGGATCGACTCGTAGTAGTTGAGCTCGATCCGCTTCGGGTCGATCAGGATCATGCGCACGTCGTCCGGAGTCGAGCGCAGCAACACCGAGGTGAGGATGGTGTTGATGCAGCCGGACTTGCCCGAGCCCGTCGTGCCGGCGATCAGGATGTGCGGCATGCGCGCGAGGTCGGTCCAGACGGCCTGGCCGGAGATGTCCTTCCCGAGCCAGACCGAGAGGGGGCTCGACGTCGCCGGCAGCTCGTCGTAGATGTCGCCGAGGGTGACGAGGTTCGGGCTCGTGTTCGGGAGCTCGACGCCCACCGCCTGCTTGCCCGGGATCGGCGCGAGGATGCGGATCTCGGTCGTCGCGAGCGCGTACGAGAGGTCGTCCTTCAGCCCGGCGACCTTCGACACCTTCGTCCCGGGCGCCAGCTGGAGCTCGTAGCGCGTCACGCGCGGGCCCGAGATCTGCCCGATCACCGTCGCCTCGACGCCGAAGTTGGCGAGCGTCTGGACGAGCGCCCCGGCGACGCGGCCTGCGTGGTCGGCATCCGGGCCGCTGCCGGGAGCGGAGCGGCGCAGCAGCGCGCGGTCCGGAAGCCGGTACTCGGCCACGGTCTCGGAGGAGGCATCGAACAGGCTCGGCTCCTCCGGCTCGGGCTCGGCTTCGGCCTCGTGCAGGAGCGGCGGTGTCTCCGAGACGATGTCGGGAAACTCGTTGACCACGTCCACGGGCGGCGTCACGGGCCTAGGCGGCTGCGGAACCGCGGCGGCGCCCTCGATCACCTGCAGGCGCGGCTCGGCGCGGCGTGACACGCGCCGCCGGGCCACGCGGTGGACGGCCCGGCCAGAGGAGCGCAGCATCGCCCCGGCCGAGGCGCCGGTGATCAGCAGCCCGCCGACGAGCAGCGTCAGGATCCCTGCGATCGCGACCCCGGTCGAGCCGATCGCGAGCGCGAGCCCGCCGCCGAGCAGCGAGCCGACGTAGCCGCCCTGGTCGGTGCCGAGCGTGATCATCAGCCCGCAGGCGAGCACGACCAGCCCGGTGCGGAACGGCCGCACCTCGACGAGGTCGCTCCGAGCGACCATCAGCATCCCCACGATCACGAGCGCCGCCGGCAAGCCGAGGGTGGCGCTGCCGATCAGCGCGTCCAGCCCTTCGCCGATCCAGCCTCCGACGTAGCCGCCGTTCCAGCCGGCCCAGACCACGAAGCCGAGGAAGACGCCGAGCGCGACGAGGCCGAGCCCGATCAGCTCGGGATGCTGATGCCCGTGCCGCTCGGCCTTCTTGCGCCCGCGCTTGCGGCGCTTGATGCGCGAGGGCACGCGCGGCTTGAGGGTGCGTCGTCTGCGGCGGCGCGCCATGCGCGCCTGCTTCGACGCTTCCGGCCGCTTCCCTTGTCAGGGGCCTAGCGGCGCTTCTTGAGCTTCTGTGCCTGTCGCCGCTGCTGGCGGTTCATCGGCTCGGGGATCGCGCCCTCGTCGCCGGCTGCCTCCAGCCAGGCACGGCGCTCGGCTGCGCTGAGGCGCGAGAGCGCGGCCTGGGCGCGCTGCGGGTCGTGCTGGACGCCGCTGCGCTCGAGCTTCGCGATCGCGCTCGCGAGCTCCGGGTTCTTGCGCTCGAGGTTCGCCTTCGACGCCTTCTGCAGCCACTTCTTGAGGAACGGCACCTTCATCAGCGCCATCGCGATCGGCCGGACGTACTTGCCGCCCTTCACCCGAGCCAGCAGGTTCAGCGCGACCAGGAGCAGCAGCAGCCCGACCAGGATGAAGACAGGGATCAGCAGCGTGACGATGTCGGCGAGAATCACGGGGTCTAGCCTAGCCGGGCGAGCCGTTCGTGCAAGAGGGCCAGGAAGCGCCCGGCGTCGATTCCGATCGCCACGTGGGCGTTGGGCTCGAGCCCCGTGCGCCGCCAGAGGTCGACCACCGTGCGGCCGCGGCAGAGCCGCGACTCGCAGTCGACCTGGACGTTCACGTGCGCCGTCTCGAGCAGGGTCGGGTCGACGACGTGCGCGACCGCCACCGCGTCGTGCACAGGCGACCCGTCGAAGCCGTACACCTCGTGGTGGAAGACGCCGTAGAAGTCCAGCAGCTCGGCGACCACCCTGCCGACGCGGCCTGCGGCCCGCAGCTCCTCCGCGTGCGCGCCCGTGACGAGCGCCCGGTGCGTCACGTCGAGGCCGACCATCGTCACCTCGATCCCGCTGGCGAAGACGCGCGCCGCGGCCTCCGGGTCGGCCCAGACGTTGAACTCGGCCGCAGGCGTGACGTTGCCCTCGGCGATCGCGCCGCCCATGAGCACGATCCGCTGCGGACGCGCCTGCGGGTGCCGCGCCAGCAGGAGCGCGACGTTCGTGAGCGGGCCCGTCGCGACGAGCGTCGTGCCGACGACGTGCTCGGCGAGGAAGTCGATCGCGTGCTGCGGCGCGGGCTCGGCCTGCGGCGGCGGCAGGTCGGGGCCGTCGAGGCCGGTCTCGCCGTGCACGTTCGCGGCCACTCGCGGCTCGCGGACGAGCGGGCGGTCGGCCCCGGCGGCCACCGGGATCTCGCCGCGGCCGGCGAGCTCCAGCACGCGGATCGCGTTCGCGGTCGTCTTCTCCAGCGTCTGGTTTCCGGCCACCGTCGTCACCCCGCGCAGCTCGAGCTCGTCGCTCGCCAGGGCGAGCAGGAGCGCGATCGCGTCGTCATGACCCGGGTCGCAATCGAGAATGACGGGCGCGCTCATACGGCAACCTCGCGAGGGCTTCGTTGCACCGAGCGAGGACTGCCGACTCGAGAGCTCCAGCCAAATCGGACGCGTAGCGTGCTCACGCGAGGAGCATGGCATCGACCTCGTTCCCGGTCGGCAAGGAGGGCTGCGCCCCGGGGCGCGAAGCGGCGATCGCGCCCGCGGCGCAGGCGCGGCGCAGAGCCTCCTCGGGCTCGCGGCCCTCGAGCAGCGAGACGACGAGGCAGGCGGCGAACGCGTCGCCGGCCGCCGTGCCGTCCACCGCCTCCACGCGCGGGGCGGCGGCGCGGGCGACCTCCTCCCCCTGCTCGAGCAGCACCGCGCCTTCGGCGCCCAGGGTCAGCGCCGTCAGCCTCGGCGTCCCTGGCAGGGCCACCAGCTCGTAGCGGTTGACGACCACGAGCTCGGCGGCGCGAACGAGCTCCGGAGGGACCGGTTTCGCGGGCGCGGCGTTCAGGAAGAAGCGGTCGGCACGGGCCGCGGCGGCGACGACGGCCTCGACCGGGATCTCCAGCTGGCAGAGGACGGCGCCGGACGCCTCCGGCTCGCGCAGCCCGGCGTTGGCGCCGGGGACGACGACGATCACGTTCTCGCCCGAGTCGTCGACGAGGATCAGCGCGACACCGGTCGCCTCGCCGCGCTGCAGCTCCAGCTCCACACCCGCCTCGCGCAGCCCCGACAGCGCCTCGTCGGCGAAGGCGTCCTGGCCGACCGCGCCGACGAGACGCACCGCCGCGCCGAGGCGCGCGGCCGCGACCGCCTGGTTCGCGCCCTTGCCGCCGGGATAGCGTCCGAACGTCGCGTCCGTGACCGTCTCGCCCGCCCGCGGCAGCCGCTCGCAGCGCGCGACCAGGTCGAGGTTGACCGACCCGACGACGGTCAGCCGCACGTCACCTCCGGCGTGTCCGGCTGTCAGCTCGGACGGATGCTCAGGCGGCGAGCGCACGCAGGTCCTCGACCGCGCGGCCGAGGAGGTTCTCGCGCAGGTCGAAGAGGCCGGCCCACAGCGACGAGCGATCCGGCGCCGAACGGATCCGCGCCGCGTCGTCGAGCCCCGCGAGCGCGCGCAGGAAGACGGCCAGCTCCAGGTAGGCCTGCGCGACGCGCACCGACGAGCAGCGCACGCCCGCGCGGTGCAGGACCGGCGCCCACTCGATCAGCTCCGCGGCGCCGGGCGCCCCGTACCAGGAGCGGCCCTCCGCGCGCTCCGGCTCGAGCTCGAGCAGGTAGCGCCCGAGCGGCCGCTCGAGGCCGGCGAGCGCCGTCTCGGCGCGGTCGGCCGCCCGCCGCAGCGCCGCCTGCCGGGCCCCGGCGGTCGAGGGCGCGGCGTCACCGCGGCCCCAGCGCTCGAGCAGCCGGCAAAAGGCGAGCGCCGCCACCTGGGCGGCGTTCAGCTGCCGGATCAAGCGGTCGGCCGTCGCCTGCTCGGCCGCGCAGTCCAGCAGCACGTCGGCCCAGCCGGGCTCGGCGCGAAGCGTGCTCATCGGGCGACCTCACGAGGGCGTCGTTGAACCGAGCGGGGAAGACCAGCCCGACATCTCCAGCCAAACCGGAGGCGTAGCCTGCTCATACCTCGACCACCACGGGCAAGATCATCGGCCGCCGGCCGGTGCGGTCGTAGATCAGCTGCCCGAGCCCGTCGTGCAGGTGCTCCTGCAGGAGCTTGATCTCGGTCACGTCGTCCGCCACGAGCTCGTCCAGCACCCGTTCGGCTTCCTCGCGCATCTCGTCGAGCAGCGGCTCCCCGGGCTCGGCGAAGCCGCGCGCGATCAGCTCGGGCCGGCCGGTCACCGAGCCGTTGCTGCCGCCGAGGGTCGCGACCACGATCAGGACGCCGTCCTCGGAGAGGTGCCGCCGGTCGCGTAGCGCCACGTCCTGCACGTCGCCGACGCCGAGGCCGTCGACGAAGGTGACGCCGCTCTCGACGTGCCCGGTCAGGTAGGCGCCGGACTCGTCCAGCTCGACGACCGAGCCGTTCTCGGCGAGCACGATCCGGTTCTTCGGCACCCCGCCTTCCTCGGCGAGGCGCGCGTGCGCGGCCAGCATCCGGAACTCCCCGTGCACCGGCATGACCGTCTTCGGGCGCACGAGGCCGAGCATCGTCCGCAGCTCCTCGGCGTGCCCGTGGCCGGAGACGTGCACGGGCGCGATCTCCTGGTGCAGGACCTCGGCGCCGTTCTTTGCGAGCTGGTTGATCGCGTCGTGCACGCGCAGCTCGTTCCCCGGCACCGGCTTCGCGGAGATGATCACCGTGTCCCCGGCCTCGACCTTCACGGCCGGGTGGTCGCCGTAGGCGATCCGGACGAGCGCCGAGAGCGGCTCGCCCTGGCTGCCCGTGCACAGGATCATCACGTCGCCGGGCGCGTGCTCCTCGAGCTCGTTCGGCCGGATCAGCACCTCCTCCGGCACCTCGATGTAGCCGAGGTTGCGCGCGATGTTCACGTTCTTGCGCATCGAGCGGCCGACGACGCAGACCTTGCGGCCGACCTCGACGGCGACGTCGATCGCCTGCTGCATGCGGTGCACGTTGGAGGCGAAGGAGGCGACGAGGATCCGGCCGGTGCGCGGCGGGATCAGCTGCCTGAAGGCCTCGCCGACGAGCCGCTCCGAGCCGGTCACGCCGGGCCGCTCCGCGTTCGTCGAGTCGCCGAGGTAGAGGTCGACGCCGCGGTTCCCGAGCTCGGCGAGGCGCCCGACGTCGGTGCGCAGGCCGTCGACCGGGGTGTGGTCGAGCTTGTAGTCGCCGGTGTGCAGGATCCTGCCGCCCGGCGTCTCGAGCACGATCGCGACCGCGTCCGGGATCGAGTGCGCGACGCGGATGAACTCCGCCGTGAACACGCCCAGGTCGACCGGCTCGCCCTCGGGATCGGCCTCGCGCAGCTCCACCGAGCGCAGCAGGCCGTGCTCATCGAGCTTCGACTTGACGAGCCCGAGCGTCAGCCGGGTCGCCCAGACCTCCTGGACGCGCGCCTCGCGCAGCAGGTACGGGAGGGCGCCCACATGGTCCTCGTGGCCGTGGGTGAGGAGCACCGCGCGCACGGGCCGGTCGCGATCGACCAGGTAGGAGAAGTCGGGGAGGATCAGGTCGACGCCGAGGTGCTCGTCGCGCGGGAACGCCAGGCCGGCGTCGATGACGACCGCCTCGCCGTCGGCCTCGATCACGGTCATGTTCTTGCCGACCTCGCCGAGGCCGCCGAGCGGGATGATCCTGGTGCTTCCGGGCATCGTCGCAGTGTAGAGCGTGAGGGAGGCTAAGCCCTTCCGTCGCAGAACCCGATACACGCTCCGTGCGGCTCTCTCCCCTCGGGTACCTGACCGTCGCGGCCGGCCTCGGCGCCTGCGTCGCCGGCGCGCTCGCGGCTGCCGGGAAGCCGCTCACCGCGCTCGCGCTGTTCGGGGCCGCGGCCCTCGCGGCGGAGCTCCTGGAGGAGCCGGAGACCGCGCGCGTCCGCGAGCCGCTCGGCCCGGGCGTCTTTCGCGTCGCCTCGGGAGTGGACATCGCCGCGGTGATCGTGCTCGGGCCCTGGCGCGGCGCGCTCGTGGCCGGCGCAGCCGCCTTCCTCGCGCGGCTGATGCGCGGGCCGCTCTGCCTCGGTGCCTTCCAGGCCTCGGCCTTCGCGCTCGCCTCGCTCGCGGCCGGCTACGCGTTCCAGCTCGGGGGCGGGCGCTTCGGGCACCTGGCCCTCCCGGACGACCTCGTGCCGCTCACGGTGCTCGCGCTCGTCTACCTGCTCGTCTCGCGCGGCCTCCTGCAGGTGGTCGGCGGCCTCGAGGTGCTCCAGCCGGACTTCGCGGCCGCCGCCGCCGAGGCCGGGCTGGGCGCGATCCTGGCCCTCTTCGCGCTCGGCCACCCCTGGAACGTGCTCGCGGCTCTCCCCGTCGCGCTCGCGGTCAACCAGGCGCACGCCCGCGTCCGCCGCTCGCGCCAGGAGACGCTGCACGCGCTCGAGACCTTCGCCAACATCGTCGACGAGCGCGATCCGCACACCTACCGCCACTCCCTCCGCGTCGCCGCGTACGTCGACGAGCTCGCCCGGGCGCTCCGGCTCCCCTACTCCGACATCGACCGCCTGCGCTGGGCCGCGCGACTGCACGACCTCGGCAAGGTCGCCGTCGACGCGGCCGTGCTGGGCAAGAACCGCAAGCTGACGCCGAAGGAATGGGGCGACGTCTGGCGGGCCCCGCGGCTCTCGGCCCGGCTGCTGCGCCGCTTCGAGGTCTCGGCCGCAGAGGCGCGCGCGGTCGAGTACCACCGGGAGCGCTACGACGGTCGCGGCTACTACGGGATTCCCCCCGAGGACCAGCCGCTGGCCGCGCACTTCCTCGTCGTGGCCGACGCCTTCGACGCGATGACGAGCGACCGGCCCTACCGCGCGGGGCTCTCCGAGGACGACGCGCTGGCGGAGATCGAGCGCAACATCGGCAAGCAGTTCCACCCGGCGGTCGCGAAGGCGTTCGTCGCGCTGCGCCGGGGCCGGGACCCGTTCGCGGCGCTCTCCACCGAGGAGCAGGAGCAGGTGCGCGGCGCCTCGGCGCCGTACCGCGTTCCCGAGATCCGTGGCGCCCGCGACCTGAAGGAGCGGCCCGAGCTCGTGGCGCTCGCGGGCCTGATCGGCGGCCTTGCCGGCGTCGGGCTCGACCAGCTCTGGCTCGTGGTCGGGGGCGGGTGGATCTGCTTCTCCGGCCTCGTGCTGCAGGCGTGGATGCGTCTGCGCGCGAACCGCCTCTCCCGCTCGCTCGCCGACGCGCTGGCCGAGGACGAGCGGGAACGGGTCTTCGACGAGCTCGGAGGCGTCCTGCAGGGCGCGGCCCGGGCGGAGTGGCTCGCGCTCGTCGAATGGCGGGAGGACGGCCTCGGCGGCACGATCGTGCGCGCGCACGGCGACGGGCCGCTCGAGCACGTGCTGATGAGCTGGCTCGTCCGGGAGGCCGAGTCGCGCGACGAGCTGCTCACCACGAGCGGGCACGAGCTGGGCGGCGACGGGGCCTACGTCGCGCTGCCGCTGCGGCGCGAGAACAGCGCCCTCACCGGCTTCGTCGTCCTGCGCACGCCTCGGGCTCTTCGACGCTACGTGTCCTCGGCGCTGTCGGCGTCGCTTGACGCGATCGGGCTGGCGCTCGCGCCCGAGCTCGAGGTCGCCGCCGGCGAGCCGGCGACCGCCGCGGTCTAGGCGCGGGCGGGCTCGAGCAGGGCCAGCCGCTCGAGGCAGCCGCGCACCTGCGCGACCTCGTCCTCGTCCGCCTCGACGAGGGGCAGGCGCAGGCCGCCGACCTCGTGTCCGAGCAGGTTCAGCGCGGCCTTGA
>DATIFC010000120.1:0-6514 GCA_035455445.1 Gaiellaceae bacterium
CACGCCCGCGAGAACCATCTGCCGCGCGAGCCGCGAGAGGCGGAGCGTCAGCGGCGTCGGCGGCGGCTTCGCGCCCGCGGCGAGCCGCTCGATCTGCCCCAGCTCCGTCGTCTCGCCGGTCGCGCAGACGACGATTCGCCCGCGCCCGCGGTTGACTGCGCAGCCGGCGTACGCCATGGACGTGCGCTCCGCGAGCGGCGTGTCGTCGGCGACCGCGCCGGACCCCTTCGCGACCGGCAGCGACTCGCCGGTCAGCGCCGACTCGTCGACCTCGAGACCGTGCTCGGAGACGACCCGGCCGTCGGCCGCCACGCGCTCGCCCTCGAGCACGAGCAGCACGTCGCCCGGGACGACCTCCTCCGCCGGGATCTCCTCCACCGCTCCGTCGCGGACGACGGTCGCCTGCTGCGTGAACGCCTCGGAGAGCGCGAGGATCGCCCGCTCGGCCGTCGCCTCCTGCCAGAAGCCGAGCGCCGCGTTGAGGACGAGCACGGCCGCGATCGCGACGCCCTCGCCGACGTCGCCGATCGCGATCGAGACCGCCGTGGCCGCGACGAGCAGGGCGACGAGCGGGTCGAACAGCTGCCCGACGAGGATCCGCAGGTAGCTCGGCCGCTCCTGCTCGCGCGGGCGGTTCGGGCCGTACCGGGCAAGGCGGGCGGCCGCCTCGTCGGCGCCGAGGCCGCGTTCGAGGTCGGTCTCGAGCGCCTCGGCAACCTCGCCCGGCGCGAGTGCGTGGGCCGGAGGCTGCATCAACCCGGCCGCGTGCGGACGACCAGCACCGAGCAGGCCGCCTGGTGCGCGATGCGCTCCGAGACCGACCCGAGCGCCTTCAGCCCGCGCAGGCCGCGGCTGCCGACGACGAGCAGGTCGGCCTCGCGGCTCGCCTCGACGAGCGCGGCCACGGGGTGGTCCTCGGCGGTGAGGACGCGCAGGCCGGCGTCGAACCTCTGCGCGAGGTGCTCGGCCACGCCGACCGCGAGCCCGGCGCACCCGGAGCGGTCGCTGCCGACGACGACCGCCTGCGGGAAGCGGGCGGGGTCGGCGGGCGGCCGCGCGACGAGCACCGAGCAGGGCGCGACGTGCAGGAGCTCGCCCGCGACACCGCCCAGCACGATCTCGGACGCGCGCCGGTGGCCGTGCGTGCCGACGACCACGAGCCCGGCCCGCGCCTCCTCCAGCTCGCGGAGGATCGAGCGCAGCGCCGGCCCGTTCACGACGCGACCGGTGGCAGCGGGGCCGGCGAGCTCGAGCGCGCGGCGGTTGGCCTCGGCCGCTGCCTGCTCCAGCTCCTCGGCCACCCTCGGGGCCGAGAAGCCGGTCAGGCTGGCCTCGGCGAGGTAGACGGCGGTGAAGACCTCGAGGCTGCCGGTGGGGACGGCGAGGCGCGCGGCCTGCCGTGTCGCCTCGAGACCGGCCTCGCTGCCGTCCGCCCCCGCCAGCACGCGCTCGAAGAGCGAGGCCGGTTCGAAGCGCTCCGAGGCCTCTGCGCTCACTGGTACCTCAGCGCCTCCGCGGGATAGATCCGCGACGCCCGCAGCGCCGGCAGCCACGTCGTGCCGAGGGCGACCAGGTAGACCACCAGGAAGATGATGCCGAGGTTCGCCCAGGGCACGTCGAAGCTGAGGTTCTCCCAGCTCGGCGTGCTCTGCGAGTCGCTGATCACGTTGTACGCGACCACCAGCCCGAGGAAGGTGCCGACCACGATCGAGGTCAGCGCCACGAACGACGACTCGAGCAGGAACGCGAGCTGCACCATCCCCTTGCGGAAGCCGATCGCCCGCAGCACGCCGATCTGCTGCCGCCGTTCCACGACCGCCCGTGCGGTGATCACGCCGAGGGCCGCGACGCCGACGATCAGGCCGAGGCCCATGAACCCCATCACGAGCCGGTTCATGGTCACGTTCGCGGCCACGAGGTCGTGGAGGACCTCCTTCAGCGAGTCGGCCTGCATCCCGTTCGGCAGGAACGCCGCCTCGAGCCTGTGCGCGGTCGCCTTCGGGTCGACGCCCGGCTGGAGCGCGAAGAAGTGGACCGTCGGCAGCACGCGGGTCCCGAACACGGGCGCCAGCGAGCGCTGGGACGTCCACAGGCCGTACATGAACTCCGGGGCGCTGTCCGAGAGCACTCCGATCACCGTCAGCTTCATGTGCTTGCCCGTCTGCTGGTCGCGGATCGTGACCGGAACCGGGTCGAAGACCTCGTCCTCGAGGTAGAAGCCGTGCAGCGCGAACTTCGTCTGCGCGACGGCGAAGTTCCAGTTCTCCTTGCGCGGGACGACGTACTGGTCGACCACCGCCAGGTTCTTGTGGTCGCGGATCGCCCTCCAGACCGCCGCGTTGGAGCCGTAGCCGCGCGCGCGGGCCGCCAGGCCGTAGGTCGTGTGCGTCAGGAACGACGCGTCGGCCCCGTTGACGACGTACGACTCGTCGCCGGCCCCGACGCCGAGCTGCCGCGCCTTGACCGGCAGCTGGGAGACGCTCGCGATCGCGCTGAAGTCGCGGCGGTCGAGCCCCGGCGTGCGGGCGACGGCGGCGGGCATGTTCACGATCGGCTGCGCCGGTGAGCTCGTGGCGCGGATGTCGAAGCCGCCGCCGAACACGTTCAGGTCGTTGAAGGCGTTGGTGAAGGCCCCCGAGGTGGTCGCGCCCACGACGAGCGTGAACACCACGAGGGTGAACATCGCCAGCGTCACGCCGGTGCGGAACAGGCTCCGCAGCGGGTAGGCGATCGACATCCGGAGCACGGGCGCGAGCGCCCGGATCCTTCCGCCGACCGCGGCCACGCCGCCGAGCAGCACGTCGGCGTTGTACATGATCGTCCACGAGGCGCCGATCACGATCATCAGCCCGGCGAGGATGAAGATCGAGAAGTTGACCTTCATCGTCCCGAAGAGCCAGTTCGTGATCGGGAGGACGAACCAGAGCACGAGCGCCAGGCCGGCCGCGGTGTGCACGGTCCGGTCGCGAAGGCCGAGCTGGTGCAGGATCGGCACGAGGCTCAGGATCACGAGCGAGACGCCGAGCCCGAGGACGACCGCCTCCTTGGAGCTCACTCCAGAGACGACGAGCAGCGCGCCGGCGACCAGCCCGAGCGCGGCCCAGACCAGGCGCCGCCTGCGCCCCTTCTCGCGCGGCGGCTCGGGGAGGTCCCTGATCGCCGTGACGATGTTCATCCGGCTGACGCGCCGGGCGGAGACCACGACCACGAGGAGCGTGAGCAGCACGCCGATCGAGTAGCCGAGCAGGAACGTCGTCGGCTTGACCGAGTAGGTGATCGTGAAGTCCTCCGCGCTCGAGAACGCGGCGGCCATCGCGAGCACCATCCCGTAGGCGACGGCGACGCCGAGCAGCACGCCCACGGCGGCGGCCAGCAGGTCGTACGCAAGCCCCTCGAACAGGAAGAGCTGCACGAGGTGGTTGCGCCGCGTGCCGACCGCGCGCGCGATCCCGAGCTCACCGCGGCGCTCCGCGGCCAGCATGACGAAGATCAGGAAGATCAGCAGGATCCCCGCCGCGATCGAGAACGAGCCGAAGGTGGTGAAGAACGACATGAACGCCGCCCCGGCCGAGTTGGCCAGGTCGAGCGCGTCCTGCTTGGTGTTGTCCGCCTCGAGCCCGAGGCCGCGGACGGCCGGCTGCAGCTCCCGCATGACCTCGTCGGTCGCGCCGACGCCGCCGGTGTTCGAGACGAAGATCGCCCGCACGAGGCCGGTCTTGCCGAGGAATTGCTGCGCCGTGTCGAGCGGCATCAGCACTCCCGCTCCGTCCGTGGCGCCGCCCTCGTAGGTGACGATCGACTTGATGCGCATCGCGGAGGCGGTGTTGCCCGAGAGCAGCTGCACGGTGTCGCCCGCCTGCGCGTTCAGCTTGTCCGCGCCCTCCGCGTTGACGTAGATCTCGCCGGGGCGCAGGTCGGCCAGGGACACGGCCTTGCCGTCGGCGTGGATCTGCCCGAAGCCGCGCATGTACTTGGCGTCGGTCGCGAAGAGCGTCACGCGGGGCTCGGTCTGCCGGCTCGTCGCGTCCTGGACGGCGATCGGCTCGACGATCACCGGCGCGACGCCGTCGACCAGCCCCTTGCCCGCCATGCTGCGCGCGATCAGGTTCGCGTAGCCCTCCGGGAAGTAGAGGCCGCCCGTCCCGCCGCTCTCGCTGGCGAGCGCGGCCTCGATGCCCTTGGGCGCGATGACCTCGTCGGTCTGGCCGAGCGCCGTCGCCGCGCCCGCCCGGATGGTGTGGCTCATGGTGTCCCCGGTCGCGAGCGCGGCCGAGATGATCGCCGTGCCGAGCATCAATCCTGTGACGATCAGCACGGTGCGGCCCCGGCGGCGCTTGATATTGCGCACGCCGAGCCGGAAGAAGACGCGGTTGCGCACCGCCAGCGCCGCCACGACGGCGAGCGCGACGGCGAGCAGGATCACGAGGACGGCGGTCAGCCCGCCGACCGGGATGCCGAAGATCTTGGTCACGGTGGCCCCCTAGCTCGGCACCTCCGCCGGGACGTCCGCGACCACGACGTTGTAGTGCTCGCGGCCCGGCGGGGAGCGGTAGATGGTGACGAACTTCTCGAGCTGCTCCGCGTAGAAGCTCCGGCCGCCGGTGAGGCCGGCTTCGGCCGACTCCTCGTCGCTCCAGAGCGTCAGCGCGAGCGCCTGGCCCTGCGGCGAGACGAGCACGTAGACGCCCTCGTAGCCGTCCTGCTCACGCAGCGCCGGGACGACCGAGTCGCGGAACACGTCGGTCGCCTCCTGGATGCTCATGCGAAGCGGATCGAGCTCGGCAATTGTCACGCGTGCCACCATCAGCTCATCACCTCCAGAATCTGCTCGTCGACGATCTGGCCGTCGACCATGCGGACGATGCGATCCGTCGAGCGGCCGACGCCGATGTCGTGGGTGACGATCAGGAACGTCAGCCCGCGCTCGCGGTTCAGCCGGCGCATCAGCTCGACGATCTCCTCGGCGTTCTCGCTGTCGAGGTCGCCGGTGGGCTCGTCGGCCCACACGATCGCCGGGTTGTTCACGAGCGCCCGGGCGATCGTCACGCGCTGGCGCTGCCCACCGGAGAGCTCGTCGGGCAGGTGCCCGGCGCGCTCGCCGAGCCCGACCAGCTCGAGCGCCTCGAGCGCCTTGCGGCGGGCCTCCTTCGCCGGCACGCGCGAGACGAGCAGCGGCAGCTCGACGTTCTCCGCCGCCGTCAGAACCGGCATCAGGTTGTAGAACTGAAAGACGAAGCCCATGCGGCGGGCGCGGTAGTCGGTGCGCTGCTCGTCCGTCATCTCGCTCAGCGAGGTGCCGTCGATCAGGACCTCGCCCGCGTCGATGCGGTCGAGACCGGAGAGGCAGTTGAGCAGGGTGGTCTTGCCAGACCCGCTCGGCCCCATGATCGCGACCATCTCGCCGGAGGGGACGGAGAAGCTGACCTCCTGCAGCGCGTGCACCTGCAGCTTGCCGGTGTCGTAGACCTTGTCGACTCCGCGCGCCTCGACGATCGGCTCCCGCGCGGGCGCCTCCGGCGCCTCGACGGGCGGCGGAGCGGGCCTTGGCGCGACGCTCACGGCCATCGTGACCTCCTCCTCGTGCTAGACGTCTCTTGCACCCTCGCGCGGGTGGGGTGGGGCGCCATCGGGGTAGCCCGTGAACCGGCCTTCGGAGAAGTACCTAGCTCGTTTGAAAACCGTGGGACCGCAACGGCCTCCCGGCGCGGTCCCACGGTTCAGTCAGGCCGTCACGAGCTCGCGCCGCACCTGCGTGATCACCCGGCCCAGCACGCTCTCGAGCGAGGGCTCGCCGAGCTCTCGCAGCTCGTAGGTCGCGTGCCGGATCGGGTGGCGCGACTCGATCAGGCGCCCGAGGTCGATGGGCGTGCCGGTGACGACGACGTCGCAGTCGGCGGCGTTGATGGTCGCCTCGAGCTCCCGCAGCTGCTCGTCGGAGTAGCCCATCGCCGGCAGCACCGCGCCGATGTGCGGGTACTGCTCGTAGATCGCCGCGATCGAGCCGACCGCGTACGGCCGGGGGTCGACGCGAATCGGCGCGCCCGCGGCCTGCGCGGCGACCGTGCCCGCGCCGAACGGCAGCCCGCCGTGCGTGATCGTCGGGCCGTCCTCGACGACCAGCACGGCCCTGCCCGCGAGCGAGGGCCCCTCGTCGAGCGTGACGGGCGAGCTCGCCCTGACCACCGTCAGGAGCGGGTTGACCGAGGCGACGTCCGCGAGGACGCGCTCGACCTGGTCGGCGCTCGCCGAGTCGATCTTGTTGACGACCACCGCGTCGGCCATTCGCAGGTTCGTCTCGCCCGGGTGGTACTTCAGCTCGTGCCCCGCCCGGAGCGGGTCGACGACCACGATTGTCAGGTCGGGCCGGAAGAACGAGAAGTCGTTGTTGCCGCCATCCCAGACGATCACGTCGGCCTCTCGCTCGGCCTGCTCCAGGATCGCGGCGTAGTCGACGCCGGCGTACACGACCATGCCCATCGCGACCGGCGCCTCGTACTCCTCCCGCTCCTCGATG
>DATIFC010000121.1:0-13936 GCA_035455445.1 Gaiellaceae bacterium
CAGCAGCGCGAGCCCGAAGTCGCTGCAGAGGGAGTCCAGCAGCTCCAGGATCTGGGCCTGCACCATCACGTCGAGGGCGGTCGTCGGCTCGTCCGCGACGAGCACGCTCGGACTGCAGGCGAGCGCCATCGCGATCGCCGCGCGCTGGCGCATGCCGCCGGAGAACTCGTGCGGGAAGCGGCTGCCGCGGTCGGCCGGGATACCGACGGCCTCGAGCAGCTCGCCCACGCGCGCCCTCGCGTCGCGCCCGGAGGCGGTGCCGTGCAGCTCGAGCGCCTCCACGATCTGGCGCGAGACGGTCTGCACCGGGTTGAGCGCGTTCATCGCGCCCTGGAAGACGATCGCGAGGTCGCTCCAGCGGTGCGGGCGGATCGTCTCCTCGCCGCCGGCGAGGATGTCGGTGCCGTTCAGCAGCACGCGGCCGGAGACCGACGCGCTCGGCGGAAGCAGCCCGAGCATGCCGAGCACGGTCGTCGTCTTGCCGCAGCCGGACTCGCCGACGAGCCCGAGCCGCTGGCCGGCGTCGAGGGAGAGCGAGACGCCCTGGACGGCGTGCAGCTCGCGCCCCTCGCCGAGGTCGAACCAGACGTGGAGCTCGTCCAGCTCGAGCAGTGCACTCACACGACGACCTCGCGAGCGCTTCGGTGCACTGCCGGACGATGACCAGCTGCGGCTCTCCAGCCAGACCGGACGCGTAGCGTGCTCATACGGCGTCGGAGCTCCGGCCGACGAGCGGTCGCAGGCGGAAGGTGCGTGCCGAGAGGTGCGCGACGCGCAGCCGCGGGTTGAGCGCGTCCTCGATCGCGCCGCCGAGCAGGCTGCAGGCGAGGATGATCACCGCGACGAGCGCGCCCGGCGGCACGATCGCCCACCAGGCGCCGGTCGAGATCGCGGCGCGCTGGAAGGCGTTCTCGATCACCTTGCCGAGCGAGATGCGGCTCGGGTCGCCCAGGCCGAGGAACGCGAGCGCCGTCTCGTCGAAGATCGCGACCGCGATCGTCAATACGGTGTTCGCGATCAGCAACGGGGCGACCTGCGGCAGCACATGCCGCAAGACGATCCGCGCGTGGCCGGCGCCGAGCGCCCGTGCGCGCTTGACGTAAACGCGCTCGCGGACGCTCTTGACCTGCGCCCGGATCACCCGCGCCGTGCTCGTCCAGAGCAGGATCCCGATCACGATCACGATGTGGAAGAGGCTCGGGCCCCAGATCGCGGCGACGACGATCATCAGCGGCACGTCGGGGATGACGAGGAAGTAGTCGGTGATCCGCATCAGGATCGTGTCCGTCTTGCCGCCGAAGTAGCCGGCCGCGACGCCGACGGTTCCACCGATCACCATCGAGACGAAGGTGGCCGCGAAGCCGACGACGAGCGAGATCCGCGCGCCCCACATCAGCAGGCTGACCATGTCGATGCCGCCGTCGTCGAGGCCGAGCGGATGCCGCCACGACGGGTGGCCGAAGACGGGCCCGACCTGGTCGTGGATGCCGTACGGCGCGACCACCGGCGCGAGCAGCGCGGCCAGGATCACGCCCAGCAGCACGGTCGCCCCGAAGAGCGCCGAGGGCCGCCTGCGGATCGTCTGCCAGACGATGCCCCGGCGCGAGCGCACCGGCTCCTGCTCGATGACCGCGCGGGGCTCGCGAACGGCGACGCTCATGTGCTCACTCCGTGATCCTCGGGTCGAGCCGGAAGTAGAGGAGGTCGGCGATCAGGTTGAAGAGGACGACCGAGCAGGTCAGCAGCAGGAACGCGCCCTGCAGCATCGGGTAGTCGCGCTGCAGGACGGCGTCGTAGACCGCGCGCCCGATCCCGGGCCACGAGAAGACGGTCTCGATCAGGATCGCCCCGGCGACGATGTAGCCCAGCGAGAGCGCGACCAGGGTCGCGATCGGCAGCAGCGCGTTGCGCAGCGCGTGGCGGCGCAGGATCGCCCACGGCTTCAGCCCTTTCGCCCGCGCGGTGAGGATGTAGTCCTCGCCGAGCGTCTCGAGCATCGCCGAGCGGACGATCAGCGTGTACTCGCCGTAGAGGACGAGCCCGAGCGTCAGCGCCGGCAGGAAGATGTGCTTCGCGAGGTCCTGCACGTGCGTCCAGAAGGACGGGTCGACCAGGAACTCGTCCGACATGCCGCCGGTCGGCAGCACGCCGGCGAACAGGATCACGAGCATCAGCCCGAGCCAGTGCGTCGGCATCGAGTAGAAGCCGAGCGCCGTCGTGACCGTCGCCCCCTCGGTGAGGGTCCCGCGTCTCCACGCGGACACGATCCCCGTCAGCGTGCCGAGCACGATCGCGAAGAGCGTGCCCAGGAAGACCATGGGGAGCGAGTTGATCAGCGCCGTGCGCAGGTTGTCGGAGACCGGCTGGCTGTTCGCGAACGAGATCCCGAGGTTCCCGTGCGCGAGCTGCTGCAGGTAGATGACGTACTGCTGGAACTTCGACTTGTCGAGGCCGAACTGCCGCTTCAGCGCCTGCCTGGTCTCGGGCGTCGCATGCGGCACCCGCGCGAGGTTCGTGACCGCGCTCCCCGGCGCGAGGCGGAAGAGGGCGAAGTTGATCGTGACGGCGATGAAGACCGTCAGGACCGCGAACGCCAGCCGCTTGATGACGTAGTCCGCGCCTCTCACGGCAGACCCCGCTCGCCGCCTGTTGCCGCTACTGCCGGTGCACCCTCGACAGGCTGAGCTTGTTGATCGAGTTGAACGGGCCCTGCGGCGAGGCGACGAGCCCTGCCCAGCTCTTGCTCACGGCCCAGACCGCGTCCTGCTGGGCGAGCCAGATGTACGGCCGCTTCGCCTGCAGGTAGCGCTGCATCTTCCAGACGACCGCCTTGCGCTTGGCCTGGTTCGGCGTCAGCTGCTGCTGCGAGTACATCGAGTCGTAGCCCTTGTCGCAGAAGCCGCTGTCGCTCCAGCCGCCGTACTGCGCGCAGGTGACGACGGAGAGCATGAAGTCGGGGTCGATCAGCGCGACCCAGTCCCACATCGCGAGGTCGAAGTTGAGGTACTTGCCGTTCGGCGCGGTGATCGCGTCGAAGGCCGCCGTCGAGTCGAGCGCGCGCTGCCTCAGCTGGATGCCGATCTTCTTGAAGTCCGGCTGCAGGATCTGGAAGGTGCGGTTGACGCTCGGCACGTCGGTCGGGGTGATCACGTCGTACGACATCTTGTGGCCGCCCGCGACGCGGATCCCGCCGGAGCCCTTCTTGAAGCCCGCCTGGTCGAGGATCTTGTTGGCGAGGGCGAGGTTGAAGCTCTCCGGCTTCACGCCCGGGTTGTGCCAGGCGCCCGTCGAGGCCGGGATGATCGAGCTCGCCGGTTTCGCGTACCCGAGGAAGACGACGCGGATGATCTGCTTGCGATCGATCGCGTGGGCCATCGCCGCCTTCACCTTCAGGTTCAGGAGCTCGCGGTGCGACTTCTTCTTCGGGTTCGAGTTGATGATGAAGTCGGTCTGGTCGACACCCGCCGTCGAGCGGACGTTGAAGCCGCTCTTGAGCGTCTTGATGGCGGTTCCCGGGACGGCCTCGATCGCGTCGATCTCGTGCGTCTTGAGCGCCGAGACGAGCGCGTCCTCGTTCGAGAACATCCGCAGGCCGAAGCCGTCCACGAGCGGCTTCTCGCCGTAGAAGGAGCCGTTGCGCTGGAAGAGCGCGATGTCGTCCTTCTTGTACTTCGAGAGCTTGAACGGGCCGGCGCCGACGAGCGGGTTGTTGGAGAAGGTCTTCAGGTCGTTGCCCTTGTGGCCTGCGTGCTTGCTCCAGACGTGCTGCGGCAGGATCGCGAACTGCTGGAACTGGCCGAGCACGTTGCCGGGCGCCTTGGTGTAGGTCACGACGAGCGTGGTCGCGTTGGGGGCCTTCGCGTTCTTGATGTGCGCGATCAGGCCTGCGGCGTTGGCAGCGCCCCCGCTCGCGTACTTGATGTCGGTGTTGATCGTCCAGGCGGCGTCCTTCGCGCTCAGCGGCTTGCCGTCGGTCCACTTCGCGCCCTTGCGCGTCTTGAACGTCCAGGTCTTGCCGCCGTTCGTCGCCTTCCACGAGGTGGCGAAGTCGGCGACGAACTTCCGGTTCGACTTGTCGTACTGGACGAGCTCCGGGTAGACGTACTCGAACATCGAGTACGCGTCCTGGTTGAAGGCGACGTACGGGTTCAGTGAGTCGATTCGCGAGCTCGTGCCGAGCCGGAACGTCCCGCCCGTCTGGGCCGTCGGGCTCGCGCTGGAGCCGTTCGCCGTCGCCGCATAGGCGGCGAGGCCGGCCGCGAGACACCCCGTCACGAGCGCTGCCAGCCACCGCTTGTTCATCTGAGCCTCCTCCTCCTCACGCCCAGGGGGATTCCTCGAGCGTGAGCGTTCGCCGGTCGGCGTCGAGCGTATACCGAACGCCGAGCGGCAGTGCGGCGAGATGCTTGCCGTGCCCGAGCGGCAGCCGGTAGAGCACCGGCACTCCCAGCGGCTCCAGGTGCTCCTCCAGCACGTCCTCGAGCGAGCGTGACCGGGCCCAGTCCGAGGCCGGCCGCAGGTCGCCCCAGTCGCAGCCCTCCATCTCGCCGACGACGACCCCGGCCACGCCGTCGAGCTTCCGTGCGGCGCGAAGCTGCGTCAGGAACCCGTCGACGTAGTACGGCGGCGCCTTGTAGTCCTCGAAGAAGAAGATCGCGCCGTCGAGGTCGAGCTCCCAGGGCGTCCCCATCGTCTGCATGAGCAGCCACAGGCAGCCCCCGACGAGCGGCGCCGTGACCGAGCCTCCGTGGATCGCGCGCGTGTACGGGTCGTCCGGGTTGGGCGGGACCGGGCCGAGGGCGTCGCTCGTGAGCACCTTGAGCAGGCGTGTGCGCGTGAACTCGGTCGCCTCGGGGTCGCCGACGCCGACGAGGCCGTTGGCGTAGACGGTCGGAAAGCCGGCGCGCTGCCGGATCGCCACGTGCAGCGCGGTGATGTCCGAGAAGCCGACGAGCGGCTTCGGGTTGTCCGCGATCAGGTCGAAGTCGAGGTACGGGATCGCCTGCGCCGAGCCGTAGCCGCCCTGCAGCGCCTGGACGACGTCGACCTCGGGATCGGCGAAGAGCGCGTTCAGGTCGGCGGCCCGGTCGCGCGCGTCCCCGGCGACGTAGTCGTCACGGTCGTAGACGTGCTCTGCGAGCTTGACCCTGTAGGCCTGCGACTCCCACCACTCGACCCCGCGCAGGACCTCGGAGCGCGAGTCGTACGGGCTCGCGGGCGCGGCGACGCCGATCGTCCCGCCGGGCGGCAGCGCCTTCGCCTTCATCGCCGCGATTCTCCCGGAAGGTCGCGTGCGCGTGGAAGCGGGAGGACGCGTCCGTCCGCGGCGGCGGCCATGCGGGCGCGGCGGCGCTCGAGCTCGCGGCGAGAACGCTCGAGGTGGCGGTGCAGGCTGCGCTCGAGCCACGGGCCCGGCTTCCGCGCGCCGGGCTCGCCGCGCAGGGAGGCGAGCTCGCGCCAGAGGTCGGGGCCGGGGTCGGCGTCCCCCATCGCGCCCCAGCAGGCCCGGCGCGCACGGCGGCCGCGGCGGCCGAGCTCGATCCTGAACGCCTCGTGCGAGAGGTCGGGGCAGAGCCAGTTGATCCCGACACGCGCAAGGTGCCCGGCCGCGTTGTCGGGATCTTCGAGCGCGCGCTCGAGGTTCGCGACGTCGGCCTCGGTCTGCTCGTGCGGATAGCGCGGCGCGTCGATCGCGTCGAGGCCGTGGAGGCCGCGCGCGAACGCCGTGAAGCGCTTGCGCCGATCGCCCGTGAGGTCGCCGGGACGAATCCCGAGCTTCGCCAGCTCGCGGGCGCGGGCCTCGAGGCGGAGATCCGGCTCGTCGAGCAGCAGCCGCGCGCAGACCTCGGTCAGCTTCGCGAGGTAGCCGAAGTCGACCTTGTCGGCCGTGTCGTACTGGGTGTGGTACTCGGTCCGGTCGAACTCGTCGGTGAACGTCGAGACGTTGATCGCGGGGATGCCCGCGGCGAGGAACGGCCAGACCTCCGTCCACGTGTTCGGGCGCGCGAGCTTCCAGCCGTGCGGTAGCAGCCCGTCGCGATCGGCCGTGCGGCAGTGGCGGCGGATCCAGCGCGTCAGCTCCGGCGGCACGTCGAGGGTGAAGACGTCCGGCCGGCCCGACCCCTCGACGTTGAGGTAGAAGGGCGACCGCGTCGACCACTCGCGGTGCTCGGCGACCACCTGGTACCAGGCGCCGTAGCACCAGTCGTAGGCCGACTCGGCGATGCCGTACTCCTCGGCGGTGTGCGAGACGAACGCGATCGTCCGCTCCGGGCGGACGCCTGCGTCCGTAAACGCGCGGGCGAGCTCGAGCGTCACCGCGACGCCGGTCGCGTCGTCGAAGGCGGCCTCGAACCACCCGTCGTGGTGGCCCGCGACGATCGCCGGCGCGCCGCGGCGGCGGCCCCGCAGCTCGCCGACGACGTTCCAGCCGGTGCTCGGCCTGCGCGGCGCGCGGAGGACGACCCGCACGCGGCCCTCGAGCCTCGGCGCGTCCTCGCGGCGGATCGTCACGCACGGCGGCCCCTCCGCGTGCCAGATCCCGTCGAAGGTGCCGATCGCCCCGGGCGCCTGGTAGAACGGCCCGCCCTCCGGCACGTAGAGCACCATCGCCTTCGCTCCGCGCAGGCCGAGCTCGAGCCCGACGTGGTACGGCCAGAGCCGGGCGACCTGCCACTCGACGAGCGCGATCTTGCCTTCGACGTCGAGCCGGTCGAGCTGCCTGCGCCCGCCGCGGCCGACCCTCACGAGCTCGCCTTCGACACCCTTCGCGCCGGTCTCCGGGACGCCGCCGAAGGACGCGCCCTCGACCCGCGTCCCGTCCGCGAGCTCGACGTAGGCCTCCTCGAGCCGCCAGCCGTCGACCGGCACCGGCTCCTCGACGACCTTCTCGAGCCCGAGCGAGCGCATCTCGCCCGCGACGAAGTCCACCGCCTCGCGCTCCTCGGGGGTGCCCGCGACGCGAAAGCCGAGCGGGTGCGAGCCGATCGACGCCAGCCGCTCGACGACGTGCTGCAGGTACTCGGGCGAGAACCTCACGGGCGGCCTTCCTCGAGCCCCAGCAGCGCCTCGCGCACCAGCTCCCCGAGGGCGTGCAGGTCGTAGCCGCCCTCCTGGACGACGACGGTCGGCAGCGCGAGCGTGCCGAGCAGCCGGCCCGCCTCGCGGAAGGCGGCGCCGCTGACTTCGAGCGGGCTCTCCGGGTCACCGGCGGCAGCGTCGACGCCGAGCGCGACGACGAGGCCGGCGGCTCCGCGCGCCCAGCCGGCGAGCCCGGCCACCGCCTCCAGCCAGGGGCCGTCGCCGGAGCCGGGAGCGAGCGGCAGGTTGAGGTTCGACTCGCCGCTCTCGTCCGCAAAGCCGAGGAAGTGCGGGAACCAGCCGGCGGCGGGGTCGACGTGCACCGAGCCGGTGCGGATGTCGGCGCGGTCTCCGAAGATCTCCTGCGTGCCGTTGCCGTGGTGCGCGTCCACGTCCAGCACGGCGACCGGGCCGTCGAGCCGCTCGCGCAGGGCGGCCGCGGCGATCGCCGCGTTGTTCAGGTAGCACGAGCCGCCGAACGCCGAACGGGTGACGTGGTGGCCGGGCGGCCGCGTGCAGGCGTAGGCGGCGGGCTCGCCGCCCGCGACCAGGTCGACCGCGGTGAGCGCGGCGTCGGCCGCGGCGCGGACCGCCTCCCAGGTCCCGGGCCCGATCAGCGTCATCGTGTCGTAGGCGAAGAGGCCCGGCCGGGCCCAGACGGCCGCCGGCTCGCGGCGCGCGCCCAGCCCGCGGTGCGCGAACACGTAGGGGACGACCTGCTCCTGCGGCAGCCCGGCCCCACGCCAGTCCTCCCACGCCGAGGCCAGGTAGGCCAGCAGCGCCTCGTCGTGGACGGCGAGCAGCGCCTCGTCCGGGTGTGGCCCGGCCTCGACGAAGCGCGCGTCGAGCGCGTCGAGGATCGCGCGCATGCGGGCCGGCGTCTCCGCCGCGGGACCGGGCACGCCGACCCAGATCTCGGCGGCCGGCTCGTGGAGCAGGCAGCGATCGCTCCTGACGACCGGCATGGAAAGCTCCACGCGGCGACTCTACAGTCCTCCCGTGAGCGGAAGCCCTCCCGACCCCAGAGGCCCGCGGCCGCGCGAGCTCGGCGTCGTGATCGGCGAGCGCGAGCCCGGCCCGAGCGACTCGATCGCCGACGTCGAGGGCGTGCGCGTCGGGCACGTCACCGTCTGGCGCGACGAGCCGGAGCCGCCGCAGGGACGCGGCGTGGCGCGCACGGGCGTGACCGCGGTCGTGCCGCCGTCGCTGCCGCTGCCGGCGGGAGTCGCGGTGCTGAACGGCGCCGGGGAGCTGACCGGCTCGCACGAGATCCGCGAGTGGGGCGTGCTCGAGACGCCCGTCTACCTCACCTCGACGCACGCTGTCGGGCGTGTCTACGACGGCGCGATCGAGCTCGCGGTGCGCGACGACCCGCGCGTCGGCGTGACCGAGTTCATGATCCCCGTCGTCGGCGAGTGCGACGACGGTCACCTGAGCGACGCGCGCACCGTGCACGTCGAGCGCGAGGACGTGGCGCGCGCGGTCGACGAGGCGACCGGCTGGCCCTTCGCCGAGGGCGCGGTCGGCGCGGGCACCGGGATGAGCTGCCTCGGCTGGAAGGGCGGGATCGGCAGCGCGAGCCGGCGCGCCGGCGAGCACGCCGTCGGCGTCCTGCTGCTCTGCAACTTCGGCTCGGCGCGGCAGCTGACGATCGCCGGCGTTCCCGTCGGCCGCGCGCTCGCGGGGAACGACCGGCCGAAGCCGGGCGGGAGCTGCATCGCCGTCGTCGCCACGGACGCGCCGCTCGGCCCCCAGTCGCTCGAGCGCGTCGCGCGTCGCGCCGGCCTCGGCCTGGCGCGCACGGGCTCGGTCGCGCACCACGGCAGCGGCGAGATCTTCGTCGCCTTCTCGACCCGGCGCGGCGACCTCGACGGCCGCGGCCTCGATCCGATCTTCGCCGCGACCGTCGAGGCGACCGAGGAAGCGGTCGTCAACTGCCTCTGGGCGGCCCCCGACGTGACCGGCCGCGAGGGCCGCGTGCAGCGAGGGCTCCCCCACGAGGAGACGCTCGAGCTTCTCCGCGCCCACGGAGCGCTGACGTGAAGATCCTCGTCGTCGGCACCGGCGGCGTCGGCGGGGCGATCGCGGCCGTCGCGCAGAAGCGCGACTTCTTCGAGCGGATCACCTTCTCCGACCTCGATCCGGCGCGGCCGCAGGCGCTGGTCGAGCGGCTCGGGGACGAGCGCTTCGCGGCGGCACGGGTCGACGCCTCCGACCGGGCGAGCGTCGCCGCCCTCGCGCGTGAGGCCGACGTCGTCCTCAACGCGACCGACCCGCGCTTCAACATGCCGATCTTCGAGGCCGCCTTCGAGACGCGCTGCACGTACGTCGACATGGCGATGTCGCTCTCGAGCCCCGACGTGCTGCTCGGCCAGGAGCAGCTCGACCAGCACGAGCGCTGGGCCGAGGCCGGCCTGCTCGCCCTGTGCGGGATCGGCGTCGAGCCGGGCCTCTCCGACGTCCTCGCGCGCTACGCCGCCGACCATCTCTTCGCCGAGGTCGACGAGGTCGCCGTACGGGACGGCGCGAACCTCGCGGTCGAGGGCTACGAGTTCGCACCGACCTTCTCGATCTGGACGACGATCGAGGAGTGCCTCAACCCGCCCCTGATCTGGGAGCGCGAGCGCGGGTGGTACACGACCGAGCCGTTCAGCGAGCCCGAGGTGTTCGACTTCCCGGAAGGCATCGGCCCGCTCGAGTGCGTCAACGTCGAGCACGAGGAGGTCGTGCTCGTGCCGCGCTGGGTCGACTGCCGCCGCGTCACCTTCAAGTACGGGCTCGGCGAGGAGTTCATCGACGTGCTGAAGACGCTGCACAAGCTCGGCCTCGACTCGAAGGAGCCGGTCACCGTGCGCGGGGCGCAGGTCGCGCCGCGCGACGTGGTCGCCGCAGCGCTGCCCGACCCGGCGACCCTGGGGGAGCGCATGCACGGCAAGACCTGCGCGGGCAGCTTCGTCACCGGCACCGGCAAGGACGGGCAACCGCGGGCGACCTACCTCTACCACGTCTCCGACAACGAGCAGACGATGCGCGAGTACGGCTCGCAGGCGGTCGTGCTGCAGACGGCGCTGAACCCCGTGGTCGCGCTCGAGCTGCTCGCGCGCGGCGAGTGGCAGGGCGCCGGCGTGCTCGGCCCCGAGGCGTTCGACGCGGTGCCGTTCCTCGACCTGCTCACCGCGTACGGCGAGCCGTGGAAGCAGCTCGACCGCTAGCGCCCCGCGCCGCGCACCCGCTCTGGCCGCTGTTCGTGCTCGCTCTGGGCGCCGGCCTGCTCGCGCTGGTGCTCGCGCACCCGGCCGTGGACGCGACCTGGGAGAACCACCCGGCGCACTTCTGGCTCGTCCTCGGCGCGGCGGCGATCAACGTCGCGCTCGGCTACGCCGTGGGCGTCGCGGCGCGGCGGCGGCGGGACGCGCGGCTGCTGCTGGTCTCGCTCGCGTTCGTCTCGGCCGCCGGCTTCCTCGGCCTGCACGCCCTCGCAACCCCGGGGGTGCTGATCGGAAAGAACGCGGGCTTCGAGCTGGCGACGCCGGTCGGCCTCGCGCTGGCCGGGCTCTTCGCGGCCGCCTCCGGCCTCCGCCTTCGCCCGCGCGCGGCCGAGCGCGTGCTCCGCCGGGCGTGGCTGCTCGTCGGCGGGCTCTCGCTGCTGATGGTCGCGTGGGCGGTCGTCTCGCTCGCGGAGCTCAGCCCGTTCGCGGGCGAGCTCGGCGCCGAGGAGCTCGACGGCCGGCAGATCGCGCTCGCCGCGGTCGGCGTCGTGCTCTACTCGCTCGCAGCGGTCGGCTACTACCGCCTCTTCCGCCGCCGCAACGAGCAGTTCCTGCTCGTCGTCGCGCTCGCGTTCGCGCTGCTCGCGGAGGCGATGCTCGTGATCGCGTGGGCGCGGAACTGGCGCGTCTCGTGGTGGGAGTGGCACCTGCTGATGCTGGTCGCCTTCGTCGCGATCGCGATCAGCGCTCGCACCGAGTGGCACGAGGAGCGCTTCAGCCCGCTCTACCTGGACGAGACCCTCGCCGGGACCCGCGAGGTGAGCGTCCTCTTCGCCGACCTGCAGGGCTTCACGTCGTACTCGGAACGCAGCTCGCCGGCGCGCGTGGCGTCGATGCTGAACGGCTACTACGGGCGGCTCGTGCCGCTGCTCGAGGCCGAGGGCGGGACGGTGCACCAGATCATCGGCGACGCGGTGATGGTGGTCTTCAACCAGCACGGAGACCAGCCCGACCACGCCGCGCGGGCGGCGCGCACGGCGCTCGCCTTCCAGGCCGCGGCGGCGCAGATCGCGGAAGGCCATCCCGAGTGGCCCCGCTTCCGGGCCGGGGTGAACAGCGGCGAGGTGCTGGCCGGGCTCGTCGGCGGGCCGAGCGGCCACCGCAAGCACGGCGTCGTCGGCGACACCGTCAACCTCGCCGCGCGCCTGGAGTCGGAGGCGCCGGTCGGAGGGGTCGTGATCGGCGCGGAGACGGCGTCCGCGCTTCCAGCGGGAGCGGTGCTCGAGCGCCTCCCGCCGCTCCAGGTCAAGGGCAAGGAGCAGGCGGTCGAGGCCTACGTCCTGCACCACCTCTGAGGAGAGGCGGGCAGCCGCACCAGCGCGTATCCTCACGCCTCGCTTGACGGTCGTGGGTCTCCTCCGGTTCGTCCTCTGCGCGGTCCTGCTCCTGGCCGCGGCGGCAAAGGCGCGCGCCGGAGCCTCGGCGCGGGACGCGCTCCGCTCCTACGGCCTCGAGGACGCGCGCCTGCGCGCCGCCGCGTGGGCGGCCGCGATCGGCGCCGAGGCGGGCCTCGCCGTCTCGGTCGCCCTCGAAGTCGACGCCGCGCTCTCCGCCGCCGCACTCCTCGCCGTGTTCGCGCTGGCGCAGGTGGTCGCGATCGCCCGTGGCCGGGCCGGTGCGCCCTGCGGCTGCTTCGGGGGCCGGGGGCGGATCGGCTGGGGGAGCGTGTCGCGCACGGCGTTGCTGGGCTCGGCATTCCTCGTGCTGCCGTTCCTCCCGGAGGCGAGGCCGTCGGCGGTGGGGTGGCTCGGCATCGGCCTCGGCGTCGCGCTCGTGGCGATCGCGGCGCTCGCGGTCGCGCTGCTCGCCCTGGCGCGCGAGCTCGGGGAGCTGCGGCTCGCGGTCGCTCCCCAGGCGGCGCTGTCGATCGACCACGAGGGCCCGGAGCTCGGCGGGCGCGTCGGGCTGATCGAGCGCTTCGAGAGGCGGGCGCCGCTGGCCGTCGCGGCCTTCACGTCACCCGGCTGCTCCCTCTGCGCCGCGCTCGAGCCGTCGCTGCGCCTGCTCGCGACCGACCCCGGCGTGGAGCTGAGGCTCTTCGACGAGGAGGCCGACGCCGGCGCCTGGGAGGACCTGGCCGTGCCGGGGAGCCCCTACGCGGTCGTGCTCGCCCGCGACGGCGAGGTGCTCGCGAAGGGGACGTTCAACTCGCTCTTCCAGCTCGAGAGCCTGCTGGCGCACGCGGCGAGACCCGTGAATGCTTAGCGAGAGCGTTGCCGGCGCGAGCTCCCGGCGCGGCTTTCTCGCGCGCACGGGCAGGCTGCTCGTGGGCCTGGCCGGCGGCGGCCTCGTGCTCGAGGCGCTGCGGGCCCAGAAGGCCGAGGCCTACCACTTCTGCGGCCACATCTACACGACCGGCTCCTGCCCGCACCCGGTCGGGCTGCCGCGGATCGACGCGAAGGGCTTTCCGCTGCGGGCCTCCGACGGCAGGCCTGTGGACGACCTCGGCCGTCCGGTCGACAAGCTCGGCCGGGCCGTGGACGCGAGTGGCGCGCTCCTGCGCGACCCGGACGGGAACCCGCTCCCGCCCGCGCCGCGCACGCGCGTCTGCTCGAAGGCCGGACGCGAGTTCCGCTTCCGCGGGCAGATCGACGGCGCCTGGTACCGCTGCTGCGGCGGTCACGTGCGCAAGCTCGTCGACTGCTGCGGCTACGTCCGCAACCGGATCAACGGCGACGCCGCGCTGACCGGCTACTGCTACAGCGGCCGCCGGGTCTTCTGCGTCATGTACTACGACACGAAGATCAGGTGCTGACCGCGGCGCTCGCCCTGACCGGGCTGCTCGTCGGCCTCGCCGGCGCGTGGTCGCCCTGAAGCCTCTCGATGGTCGGCACCGTGAGTGCCGCTCGCCACCGCGGGAGAGCAGGAGCCGCCTTCTCGACCGGCCTCGCGCTCGGGGCCGCAGCCGTGTTCGCCGCGCTCGCCGTTCTCGGCGCTGCGGTCGGCGGCCGGGGCATGCTCTACGCCGCGAGCGCGATCGGCGCGGCGGCGGTGGTCAGCGACGCGCTCGGCCTGCGCGTCCGCCCACAGGTCCGTCTGCAGGTGCCGGAGCCGTGGCGGCGGACGATGCCGCTCGAGCGCGCGCTCTTCCTCTACGGGCTGCTGCTCGGGACGGGCCTGACGACCTACGTCCCGGCGACCGCGGCCTGGGCGCTGCCGGCTCTCTGCCTCGCGCTCGGGAGCCTCGGCGCCGCGCTCGCGATCGCCTCCGGGTTCGCCGCCGGCCGGGCGCTCCCAGTGCTCGTCCTCGCCGCGCGCGGCGGCGAGACCGTCCTCGCCGAGCGGCCGGCGGGCCTGCGCCTGCTCCGCGCGCTGGCGGCGGTGTCGCTGCTCTGCGCGCTCGTCGCGGGCCGCGTCGAGGCGGCGGGCACGGTCGCCTCGCCGGCCGGCGACCCGAGCGCGACGGGCACCGATCTCGCGTGGCAGCAGCCGGGAGTCGGAGGGTTCCTGCGCCGCGCCGACGGCACGACGACACAGCTCCCGGGGGCCGACCCCGCGGTCGGCGCGACCTACGTGGCGTGGCGCTCCGGGCCGACGGTGACCGTCGCCGACCGCGCCACGCTCGCCCCCGTCCTCTCGGAGTCGCT
>DATIFC010000122.1:0-12785 GCA_035455445.1 Gaiellaceae bacterium
CGGCCAGCAACCCGACCCACTGCAGGATCCCGAGCGCCCGCAACGGTCACACCCTCGCGGAGAGCAGGGTCGCGGTCACGACGAGCGTCAGCACGTTGACGGCGTGCCAGTACCAGGCGATCGCCTGGGCGGCGTTCACGCGGTAGGTCGTGAAGCCGCGCACCAGCTTGCCGAGCAGCCAGAGGTCGAACAGCAGGCCGAGCGCGACGTGCGCGTGGTCCGCGCCGAGCAGCGTGTAGTAGATCGAGCTGTAGGCGTCGCGCGAGATGCCGAAGACCAGCAGCTCGTCGGCGAAGGCGTGCACCTGGTAGGCGAAGTACCCGGCCTGCACGACCAGCGCCACGAGCAGCAGCGCGCGTGTCGCACCCAGGCGCCGCGCGCGGGCCGCGTCGGAGGCGAGCTGCATCGGGATGCTCGTCAGCGCGAGGATCACGGCCATCACGGCCGGGACGACGAGGCGCGGCTCGGGCAGCCCGTCGGGCGGCCACGCCGGGCTCTTGAAGCGGAGGTAGTAGTAGGTGCCGATGAAGGCGCCGAAGAGCGTCGCCTCGCTCGCGACGAGGATCATCATCCCCCACCACGCCGCGGGGCGGCTGGGGGCGCGGGCCGGAAGCGGGTAGCCCGTCACTGCTCCTGCGGCTCCCGCGAGTGCCAGCCGGCGAGGGCGAGCAGGCAGAGGATCCCCATGATCCCGGCCGTCCCGTAGCGCCCGATCAGCAGCATCACGAACACGAGCGAGAGGCAGGCCGCGAGCACGATCGGCCAGGGCGAGTCGTGCGGCATCTCGACGATCTCCGAGAAGCGGGCGTCGACCGGCGTGACCTCGACCTGCTCGTGCCCCTCGTCGAGCAGCAGCACGCCCTCGTCGAGCTTGCGCCGGTCCTCGGCGCGGTCCTCCGCGTCCCAGTTCGGATAGGCGCTCGTCACCTTCGGGATGACGGCGAAGTCGTACTCGGGCGGCGGCGAGCTCGTCGTCCACTCGAGCGTCGGACCGTGCCAGGGGTCGGGCCCGGCCGGGATCGCGCGCCGGTAGCTCACGACGAGGTTCCCGAGCAGGACGACGATCCCGAGCGCCGTCAGGTAGGCGCCGATCGTCTCCGCCACGTTGTAGGCCGTCCAGCCGAGGCCGTCCTGGTAGGTGTAGACGCGCCGCGGCATCCCCAGCAGGCCGACGATGTGCATCGGGAAGAAGAGCAGGTTCGTGCCGAGGAAGATCAGCCAGAAGCTGACCTGGCCCGGCCGCTCGAGGTACATCCGCCCCGTGACCTTCGGGAACCAGTAGTAGAGCCCGCCGAAGATCGGGAAGACGGCCGCCCCGAAGATGATGTAGTGGAAGTGGGCGATCACGAAGTACGTGTCCGTGACCTGCTGGTCGAACGGGATCGCCACGAACATGATCCCGGTCAGGCCGCCGGTGACGAACATGAAGACGAAGCCGGCGATGAAGAGCAGCGGCGTCTTGAAGCGCGCCAGCCCGAGCACGAACGACATGCACCAGGCGAAGACCTGGATCGTGCTCGGGATCACCACCATCGAGGTGGCGGCCGCGAAGAAGACGAGCGAGACCGTCGACATGCCGGTCGCGAACATGTGGTGCGCCCAGACGCCGAAGCCGATGAAGACGACGAGCAGCTCGGCGATCGCGACGAGCGGGAAGGCGACGAGCCTGCGCTGGGTGAAGGCCGGGATGATCGAGGTCGCGATCCCGAACGCGGGCACGATCAGGATGTAGACCTCGGGGTGCCCGAAGATCCAGAACAGGTGCTGCCAGAGCAGCGCGACGCCGCCGTGCGAGGGGTCGAAGAAGTGCGTGCCGACGTTACGGTCGAGGAACAGGAAGATGCTGTCCGCGCTCAGCGCAGGCAGCGCGAAGAGCAGGCCGAACGAGGCCGCGAGGAAGGCGAAGCAGAAGAGCGGCATCCGGTTGAACGACATCCCCGGCGCGCGCGACTTGAGCATCGTGACGATGAACTGGCCCGCGGTCAGCGTCGAGGCGATCGAGTTGAAGATGATCGCGAGCGCGTAGAAGTCGATGTTCCGCCCGGGTGAGAACTGGCGGCTCGCGAGCGGCACGTAGTCGAACCAGCCCGCGTCCGGGGCCATCCCCATCGCCAGGCTCGTGTAGAGGAACGCGGCCGAGGCGAGGAAGATCCAGTAGCTGAGGGCGTTCATCCGCGGGAACGCCATGTCCCGCGCGCCGATCATGAGCGGGAGCAGGTAGTTCCCGAACGCGCCCGTCGTCATCGGGATGATGAAGAAGAAGATCATCGTGATCCCGTGCAAGGTGAAGAGCTGGTCGAAGGTCTCGGGCGAGACCAGCGAGTTGTCGGGCCTGATCAGCTGCGTGCGGATCAGCAGCGCCTCGACGCCGCCCGCCCCGAAGAGCGCGAGCGTCGTCCAGAAGTAGAGGAGGCCGATCCGCTTGTGGTCGGTGGTCGTCAGCCAGCCGAGCAGGCCCGGGCGGCTGCGCCAGATCACCTCGAGCCGCTCCACGCGCGCGGCGGCGCTCGGGCTCGGAGGCGTCGCGACCGCCATCAGCGCAGGCCCTCGAGGTAGGCGACGAGGGCGTCGAGCTGCGAGCCGGGAAGGTCGAGCGTCGGCATCTGGTTGCCGGGCTTGAAGCGCTGCGGGTCGCGAATCCACTCCCGCAGGTGCTCGCGGTCGTTCGGCAGCGTCAGCGCGGCGAGGGTCGTGCGGCTCGCGACGTGGGTGAGGTCGGGCCCGACGTGCGCGTCGGCGCTCGTGCCGCGGATCGCGTGGCAGGTGGAGCAGGTGCCGCCGAGGAAGGCGTCGAGGCCACGCGCGGCCTCGCCGCCCGAGGGCGAAGGCGCGGGCCTCGACTGGTGCGCGAGCCAGCGCCTGAACCTCGCGGGCGGGTCGGCGAACACGTAGAGGCCCATGTGCGCGTGCTGCAGCCCGCAGAACTCGGCGCACTGGCCCCGGTAGCGGCCGGGAGCGTCGGCGTAGAGCTCGATCGCGTTCGTCTGCCCAGGGATCGTGTCGATCTTCCGGTTCAGCTGCGGCACCCAGAAGCTGTGGATCACGTCGTCGGTGCGCACCTCGACCCGCACGCGCGTCCTCACCGGGATGTGGATCTCGTTGGCCGTGACGACCGGCGTCCCCGGGTACCGCACCTCCCACCAGAACTGGTGGCCGATCACGAGCACCGTGCGCTCGGTCGCGTTCGCGGCCGGCGCCTGCGTCGTGCGGATCAGGAAGACGTCGGAGACGACGAAGAGCGTCGCGAGCAGCACGATCGGGACGACGATCCCCATGCCGACGACGACGATCCAGCCGGCCCGCTCGCCGGGCTTCTCGCCTTCGGTGTCCCCGCCGAGGCCGCGCCGGTTGCGGCGCTTCCAGGCGAGCAGCAGCAGCGCGACGACCAGGCCGAGCCCGATCCACGCGCCGCCCATCATCCACCAGAAGAGGCTCGCGATGTCCCGCGACTGGTGGCTTTCGGGCGCGAGCGCGTTCTGCTGCTTGCCGCAGCCCGCGAGGAGGAGGGCGGCGGGCGCGAGCAGCAGCGCCGCGCTCTTGCCGGGAGCCCCGGCCCTCACGATCTCACCACGCCTCCTTCTCCTTGACCGGGTGCCGACGGCGTTCGTGTTCCGAGATCCGGCAACGGCGAAACGCGGGAGGCGGCAGGTTGCAGCAGCTTGCAGCCGGATAGGCTCGTGGCATGGGCTGGACGATCGACCCCGTGCAGCTCGCCCCGGTCGTGCTCGTCGCCGTCCTCTACGCGCGCCGGGCCCGGACGCTCGCCCGCCGCGGCCGCTCGGTGCCGGCCTGGAAGCTCGCCTCCTTCGCGGCGGGTCTGGGCGTGATCGTGGCGGCACTCGTGACGCCCGTGGACTCGATCGGCGAGGAGCGGCTCTTCTCGGTGCACATGGTCCAGCACCTGCTGCTCGGCGACCTCGCGCCGCTGCTGCTCGCGCTCGGCCTCTCGGGACCGCTGCTGCGCCCGCTGCTCGCGCCGCCTGCCTTCCGGCGCGCGCGCGTGCTGGCGCACCCGCTCGTCGCGCTGCCGCTGTGGGCCGCGAGCCTGTGGGTCTGGCACCTGCCGCGGCTCTACGACGCGGCCCTCTCCCACGACGCGGTGCACGCGCTCCAGCACCTCTGCTTCCTCGCGAGCGGCCTGCTCCTCTGGAGCGCGCTGCTCGGGCTGCTGCCGGGCCCGCGCTGGTTCGGCCCCGGCGCACGGCTGGCCGGGCTCGGCTTCGTGTGGGTGGCGGGCGCGGCGCTCGCGAACGTCTTCCTCTGGAGCGAGCGGGCCTACTACGCCCCCTACGCCGACGCGCCCCGGACCTGGGGCCTCTCCGCCCTCGGCGACCAGCGGGCGGGCGGCGGCGTGATGCTCGTGGAGATGATGCTCGTCGGCGCCACCGTCTTCGTCGTGCTCGGCCTGCGCTGGCTCGACGACGCCGAGCGCCGGCAGCGGCGACTGGAGGCTCCTCGTTACAGTGAGCCGACCGGGGTGCCGCGCCCGCGCGGCTGAGATCACACCCGTCGAACCTGATCTGGCTAGTACCAGCGAAGGGAGGGGATGGACGAGCACACACCGTCGTGGAAGGCTCGGCGGAAGATTGCCCGTCGCCGGCGCGCGCTGGTCGTTCCGAGGCCAGGACGCAGGGAGCGCTCGTACCTGGAAGGTACGGGCGCGACTGAGGAGGCAGCATCGGGGCGAGCAGTGCGTTCCGGCGGCATGGTCGATCTTTCGCCGAGCCCTCCCAACTGGGGCATCGAGCCGGTGCCGGAGCGGCTGCGGGTGCTGGGACTGCTCGACCTGACGCTGCTCTGGGGCAACCTCTCCGTCAGCCTGCTCGTGATCGTCGCGGCGGCGGGGCTCGTCCCGATGCTCTCGTTCGAGCAGGCGCTGCTGGCGATCCTGATCGGGTCCCTCGCCGGGAGCCTGCTGCTCGGGCTCGCGGCCGCCATCGGAGCGGACGCTCGCGTCCCGGGGATGGTGCTGCTGCGCGCGCCGCTCGGACGCCGCGGCTCCTACGCGCCGACGGTCCTGAACGTGGCGCAGAACCTGGGCTGGTCGACCTTCGAGCTGATCATCATCTCGACGGCCGCGGCCGCGCTCTCCGAGCGGGTCTTCGGCTTCGAGGCGCGCTGGCTCTGGGCGCTCGTCTTCGGCGCGGTCTCGCTCGCGCTCGGGCTCCTCGGGCCGATCGGGTTCGTCCGCCGCTACGTGCGCAAGTTCGCGATCTGGGCGGTGGTGGCCTCGATCGCGTACCTGACCTGGTGGGCGATCGACAAGGCCGACCTGCACAGGCTCTGGCACACGAGCGGCGAGGGCGGGCTCTCGCTCGGGCAGGGCGTCGACCTGGTGCTCGCGAGCGTCATCTCGTGGACGCCGCTCGCCGCCGACTACACGCGCTTCGCGCGCGACCGGCGCGGCGCGTTCGTCGGGGCCGGCGTCGGCTACCTGCTGCCGACGCTGTGGGGGTTCGCGCTGGGCGCGGTGCTCGTGCTGGAGCGCGGCCTCAGCGACCCGGCGCAGATCCCGAGCGCCGTCGCGAGCGGGAGCGTCCTCGCGGTGGTTGCGCTGCTGATGCTGACCGTGGACGAGAGCGACGAGGCCTTCGCAGACGTGTACTCGACCGCCGTCTCCCTGCAGAACCTTCTCCCGCGCGCCTCGCAGCGGCTGCTGATCGTGCTCGTCGCCGCGCTCGCGACCGCCGGCGCGATCGCGATCGACCTCGGCAACTACCTGACCTTCCTGTACCTGCTCGGCTCGGTGTTCGTGCCGCTCTTCGGCGTCCTGCTCGCCGACTGGCTCGTGCGCGGCGCGCACTACGACGCCGCGGACGTGTTCGAGGCCCCGGCCGTGCGCTGGTCGCGGCTCTCGGCCTGGGCGCTCGGCTTCGCGCTCTACCAGTGGCTCTCGCCGGTCGGGCCGTCGTGGTGGACCGGGCTCGTCGAGCACCTCGGCCCCGGCCACGCGCACCTGACCGCGTCCCTGCCGAGCTTCGCCGTCGCCTTCGGGCTGACGCTGCTCGCGGCCTGGGTAGATTCGCTGCGTGCGGCCGCTCGCAGTCGTCGGGAACCTCTCGCGCGACCTCGCTGACGGCGAGCCGAGGCCCGGCGGCGCCCCGCTGCACGCGGCGCGGGCTCTGCGGGTGCTCGGCAGGCCGGCCGTCGTGGCGGCGAAGTGCGCCGAGGCCGACCGGCGGCTGCTCCTCCTGCCGCTCGTGCGCCTCGGGTTGCCGGTGCTCTGGCGGGCCGGCGACTCGACGGCCGCCTTCTCGTTCCGGTACGAGGGCGACCGGCGCGAGATGGTGGTCGAGTCGCTCGGGCCGCAGTGGACGCCGGCCGACCTGCACGGCCTCGAGCGGGCGGAGTGGGTGCACGTCGGCGCGCTCGCTCGCTCGGACTTCCCGGCGGCGACGCTCGCGGCGCTCGCGCAGGGCCGGCAGCTCTCGTTCGACGGGCAGGGCCTGGCGCGGCCCGGCCGGACGGGGCCGCTCGAGCTCGACGCGGAGTACGACCCCGAGGTGCTGCGCCACGTCTCGGTGCTGAAGCTCGCCGAGGAGGAGGCCCGGGCGCTCGTCGGCGAGCCGGACGAGGACGCGCTGCGCTCGCTCGGCGTGCCCGAGATCGTCGTCACGCTCGGCTCGCGCGGGTCGCTCGTGCTGGCCGGCGGGCGGCTCGAGCGCGTGCCCGCGCGCGCGGTCGAGGGCGAGATCGACCCGACCGGCGCCGGCGACGCCTTCTCGGCCGCCTACCTCGTCTCGCGCGCGAGCGGACACGCACCCGCCGCGGCCGCGCGGCGAGCGACGTCGCTGGTGGCCGGGCTCCTCGGGCGGCGGTTGCGCTGAGGCGTCGCTTGCGACGCCGGTCGTCATGAGAGCGCTCGTCCGCACCGTCGACGGCGTCTTCGAGGTCGACCTCGACGAGGAGGAGGTGCTCGGCACGAGGGACGCGGTCGTCGAGCCCGAGCACGTGCCGGTCGGGCTGCCGCTGCTCGTCGCCGCCGCGGCCTGCGGGTCGACCGTGATCGCGGTGGTCGACCGCCGCCCGCCGCTCGCGATCTCCAACGACGCCGGCCGCACGTGGCGCGAGGCCGGCGGCGGCCTCCCGCCGGGCCGCGCGGTCGCGATCGCCGACGACGACCCCGACTATGCGCTCTACGCGGCGCGCAACCGCCTGTACCTGTCCACGAACGGCGGCCTCTTCTGGCGAGCCCTCGCGCCGGAGCTCCCCGAGATCGAAGCCGTGTCCCTCACCGCCTAGCCCATCCAAGTAACAGACTGTTACTTGCTCGGTTGAACGCCTCTCGAGCGGGGAGGGAGCGGCCTCGGTTTCGGCCGGAACCCTTGTAACAGACTGTTACTTGGCTCCAAGCGGCGGCTCAGGTGGCCCGGCCGAACGTCGAGACCGTCAGGGTCGAGTCGGCCTTCGGCTCGTCGCGGCGCGGGCGGCCGATGCCGAACTTCACGGCGATCCGGCCGCCGTCCGCCGGGAGCTGCAGGCGCAGCTGGAACTCGCCGACGATCGCGCCGCCACCGCCCTGCGAGATCGCGAACACGCCGAGGTCGCGCGAAGCGCACGCAGCACGACCGTCGTGCCGCCCGGACGAGCAGCCGGCCGCCGGCACGAGCAGCGCCAGGACGACTAGAGGGAGAGCACGACGCACAGGCCGACCGTACGCCTACGGAAGTCGAAACTCCCCGCGCGCGACGATAACGGCCCTGCCGCCGACCTCGACCCGCTCCAGCCGGTCGGCCGACCCGTCGGCCGTGGCGTACAGGGTCGAGGGGCGGCCGATCTCCACGCCCTGGGTGATCTCGATCTCGTCGCCGAAGGCGATCCGCCCGTGGCGCGCGAGGTGCACGGCCAGCGGGCCGGCCGCCGAGCCGGTGGCCGGGTCCTCGGCCACCCCGCCGGCCGGCGCGAACATCCGCACCTTCCACCGGCCGCCCGAGCCCGCGAAGCACACCACGCCGACGAGATCCGGGAGGTCGCCGAGGGCGTTGGCGTCCGGCCGCAAGGCCGCCACCCGCTCCTCCGACGCCTGCCCCACGTAGGCGAACTGCGCGCCGTTGTCGTAGTGCTCGACCGGCAGCTCCGACCGCTCGACGCCGAGCGCGGCCAGCAGCGCCTCGGCATCCCCGTACGGCTTCCACGTCGGAAGCGGCTGCGCCATCCGGCCGAAGACGATCCTGTCCTGCTCGCGCTCCAGCGCGACGGGCACGATCCCGATCGCCGTCTCGAGCCGGATCTCCGGAAGCTGCATCGGCCCCGCGAGCACGAACGCCGACCCGAGCGTCGGATGCCCGGCGAACCGCAGCTCGACCGACGGTGTGAAGATCCGGATCCGTGCGTCGCCCTCGCCCTCGGCCGGAAGGACGAAGACCGTCTCCGAGAGGTTCATCTCCCGCGCGAGCCGCTGCATCTCGCCGTCGTCGAGGGCCCGCCCGTCGGTGAAGACGGCGAGGCCGTTCCCGGCGAGCGGCGTGTCGGTGAAGACGTCGGCGACGACGTACCGGAAGCTGCGCACGGAACGGAGACTATGCTCCCCGCCGTGCAGCTGGTGATCGTGCGTCATGCCGAAGCTGCCTCGGGAGAGCCGGACGAGCTGCGGCCGCTGACCGCGCAGGGCCGCGAGGACGCCCGCGCGCTCGGGCAGCGGCTCGCCGACGACGGCGTCCGCCCCGACGCCGTCCTGACGAGCCCGCTCCTCCGGGCACGCGAGACCGCGCAGGAGCTCGCCCGCGCCGCCGGCATGGAGGCGGAGCCCGACGAGCGGCTCGCCCCCGGCGCGACGGCCGAGGGCGTCCGCGCGGCCGCGCAGGAGCACGGCGAGACGGTCGTCGTCGTCGCGCACCAGCCCGACTGCTCCCGCATCGCCGCGGCGCTGACCGGGGGCGACGAGCCGGCCTTCCCACCCGGCGCGATGCTCGCGATCGAGCTGACGTGACTCCGAGCGCGATCGCGGTCAGAGGCCTGCGCAAGTCCTACCGCGCGGTCGAGGCGCTGCGCGGGATCGACTTCGAGGTGCAGCGAGGCGAGGTCTTCGGCCTGCTCGGCCCGAACGGCGCAGGCAAGACGACGACGGTCGAGATCCTCGAGGGGTACCGGAAGCGCGACGCGGGCGAGGTCGAGGTGCTCGGCACCGACCCGGCGGAGGCGGGCGGCGACTGGCGCGAGCGGATCGGCGTCGTCCTCCAGTCCTCGGCGATGTACGAGACGCTCACCGTCGCCGAGATGCTGCGCCTGTTCGCCGGCTACTACCGGGAGCCGCGCCCCGTGGACGAGGTGGTCGAGCTCGTCGGCCTGCAGGAGAAGCGCGACGAGCGCGTGCGGCGTCTCTCGGGCGGCCAGCGCCGCCGGCTCGACCTCGGCCTCGCGCTCGTCGGCGACCCGGAGCTGATCTTCCTCGACGAGCCGACGACCGGGTTCGACCCGCGCGCCCGCCGCCAGGCGTGGGAGACGATCCGCGGCCTGCGCAGCCTCGGCAAGACGATCCTCCTGACCACGCACTACCTCGACGAGGCCGAGCGCCTGGCCGACCGCGTCGCCGTGCTCGCGCAGGGCCGCGTCGTCGCCGCCGGCGCCCCGGCCGAGCTCACCGGAGCCGTGCCCGCGACCGAGATCCGCTACCGCGAGAACGGGCGCGAGGTCGTGCTCGAGACCGACGAGCCGACGCGCGTCCTGCACGACCTGACCGCCCGGGCGCTCGCCGAGAGCCGCGAGCTCGAAGGCCTGGTCGTGCGGCGCCCGAGCCTCGAGGAGGTCTACCTCTCGCTGACCGACGAGGAGCCGGAAGCGCAATGAGGCTCTTCTGGCACGAGCTCAAGGGCGAGCTGCTGCTCTACACGCGCAGCCGGGAGCTCGCCTTCTTCACCTTCCTGCTGCCGATGGTCTTCTTCGTCCTGCTCGGCTCGACCTACGGGAACGACACCGTCGACGGCGTCCGCGGCTCGAACTTCCTCGAGGCCGGGATGATCGGCTACGGCGCGATCTCGATCGCCTTCGCCGGACTCGCGATCGTGCTCGTGATCCGGCGCGAGACCGGGATCCTCAAGCGCCTGCGCGCGACCCCTCTGCCGGCCTGGGCGTACGTCGCGGCGCTGCTGATCGCCTTCCTCACCGCCTTCGCCGTGGAGGTGATCGGGCTGCTCGTGATCGGCCGCGTCCTGTTCGACATCGGCTTCCCCGACCGGATCGGCTCGCTCGTGCTCGCCCTGCTGCTCGGCGCTGTCGCGTTCTGCGGGCTCGGCATCGGCCTCACCGCGCTGATCAAGAGCGCCGAGGGCGCCTCGGCCGTCGTGAACGCGATCTACCTGCCGATGGCGTTCATCGCGGGCGCGTTCTTCTCGCCGCGCCACTTCCCCCAGGTGCTGCGCGCGATCGCGGACGTGCTGCCGCTGACCTACTTCCTGCGCCTGGTGCGCAACGTGATGCTGCACGGGCACGAGATCTGGTCGCAGGGGACGAACGTCGCCGTGCTCGCCGCCTGGGGCCTGCTGGGCGTGATCGTCGCGCTGCGCGCGTTTCGCTGGGAACCGCACGAGGGTTAGGCCCCGGCCTCGCCGGCAATACACGGGCGATGAGGGTCGAGCCGCAGCTTGCGTTCTGCGTGCGCGAGGTCGAGCCGCCGGGGGTCGAGGTGCGGGTCAACTTCGGCGTCTTCGCCGGCCGCGCCGCCACGCCGGCCGAGATCGACGAGCTCGCGAAGGATCTGCTGCCCAGGGTGGGCGAGGTCTCGATCGTGGCCGAGGAGCGCCACGAGATCGCGGAGCGAAGCGAGGCGTCGCTCAACCAGGTGCGGATCGAGGTCTCGCCGGAGCGGCTGCCCGGCGACGAGCACGAGCTCGACGAGCTGTGCGGCCGCCTGGTCGAGGCTGCGGATCGCTGGGCACGGGGCTGCATCGCCGAGCGCCACACCGAGATCTGAGGGAGCCGACCCCCGCCGTCCCGAGACCTCGACCAAGTAACAGTCTGTTACTAAGTCGCCGGGCCCCGGGCGAGCTTGCGGCGCGGGGTGCGGCCCGCGCGCGCGGCGCCGAGGGCGAAACGGACGAGCGCCCGCGGCATCTTCTCCGCCTGTGCGACGGTCTCTTCGAGCGCCGAGGCGAGCCACTCGAGGTCGTCCTCGGTGACGACGAGCGGCGGCAGCGCCTTCAGCACGTTCAGCCCGTGGCCGGCGACCTGGCTGAGGATGCGATGGTCGCGGAAGAGCGGGACGATCACGAGCTGCGAGAAGAGGCCGGGCTGGATTCGCTCCAGCAGCTTCCAGGTGCGTGAGCCGCCCTCCGGCTCCTCGAACTCGATCGCCCACATCAGGCCGAGCCCGCGCACCTCGCGGACGACCGGGCGCTCGGCCAGCGCCTGCGTGCGCCCGAGCAGCCGCTCGCCCATGCGGGCCGCGTGCCGGACGAGGTCGCGCTCGTCGAGCTCCCGCAGCGTCGCGAGGCCCGCCACCATCGCGAGGTCGTTCGGCGCGAACGTGGAGCCGTGGCTGACCGCGTTCGGGAGCGAGTCGAAGACGCCCGCGTACACGGCGTCGCTCATCAGCAGCGCCCCAACCGGGACGTAGCCGCCCGACAGCGACTTCGCGACGGTGATCAGGTCGGGCTCGAGGCCCCAGTGCTCGAGCGCGAACAGCTTGCCCGTGCGCCCGAAGCCGGTCTGCACCTCGTCGACGCAGAAGAGCGTGCCGTAGCGGCGGCAGAGCTCCTGCGCCCCCGCGAGGTAGCCGTCGGCAGGCAGGTTCACGCCCTTGCCCTGCACGGGCTCGACGATGAAGAGCGCGACGTCCTCGCGCGCGAGCTGGCGCTCGAGCGCATCGAGCTCGTTCCACGGCACCTGCTCGAACCCCGGCAGCAGCGGCCCGAAGCGCGAGGTGAACTCCGGGGCGGTGTTGGCTGAGAGCGAGCCGAGCGTCAGGCCGTGGAAGGCGTGCTCGGCCGAGAGCACCCGGCTGCGGCCGCTCGCGGCGCGGCCGAGCTTGAGCGCCGCCTCGACGGCCTCGGTGCCGGAGCTCGTGAAGAGCACGCGCTCGACGGAGGCGGGGGCGCGGCGCAGCAGCTCCTCCGCCAGCAGCGCGGGCAGCACGTCGACGCCTAGCTGCACCGAGCCGGGCCGCTCGAGCTCCAGGGCCTCGACGAGGGCATCGCGCACACGCGGGTTGTTGCGACCGACGTTGAACATCCCGAAGCCGCCGAGCACGTCGAGGTAGCGGTTGCCCTCGTCGTCCCAGAGGTAGGCGCCCTGCGCGCGGGCCCAGCGGCGGTCGAAGCCGATCGTCCGCAGCAGCTTCACGAACTGCGGGTTGATCGTCTGGGCGTGCAGGTCGAGCGCCTGGGCGCCCCGCTCCTCGACGAGCTCGCTCAGCCAGCCCACGCGAGGATTATCGCGTCACGCCTATGAGCACGCCGCCCGCGACGATCAGGACCGCGCCGAGCACCAGGCGCCGCCCGACGAGCTCGCTGCGGCGCAGGAAGAGCGCCGAGAAGGCGACGCCCCAGAGCGACTCGGTCGCCACGAGCGGCGCGACCACGCTGACCCGGCCGCGGTAGTACGCCTCGAAGAGCATCGCGTAGGAGAGCCCGAAGAAGGCGCCGGCGGGCGCGAAGGCGCGGACGGCGCGGCCGTAGCCGCGCGCCCACGAGCCACGCCGCGTCACCGCGAGGTAGAGGGCGACCGTCACCGAGCCCGCGAGCAGCGAGACCGCCGCCGCGACCAGCGGGTCGACGGCGCTGCCCTTCGCGAGCGCCCGCAGCACGTTGTCCCGCACCGCGAACAGGACGGTCGCCGCGACGGCGAAGAGG
>DATIFC010000123.1:0-13511 GCA_035455445.1 Gaiellaceae bacterium
TCCCGCGAGCGCATCCGCCACCACGTGTACGCGGTCGCGAGCACGAACGCGGCCACGCCGCCGGAGACGGACTTGAGCACACCGCTGCCCGTGGCATACGCGATCCCCGCCACGAGGGCACCGAGGCCGGCGTACGCCAGCGCGCTGTCGCGGTAGGGGCGCTTCGAGCGGTGGCGGGCAGGGTTGGTGCCGTTGGAGCTCACCGCAGCTCGCCGCTTTCGGCCTCCACCGCGTCGACCAGCGAGCCGTCGCGGATCGCGCCCGCCACCGCCTCGATGTCGCCCGCGAGCGGCCGGTCGTCCCGCAGCCTCGGCGACAGCGACCGCACGAACTTGCGCGCCGCGCGCACACCTACGCCGGGCTGCAGCGGCGCGAGGAACTCGACGCCCTGCGCCGCCGCGAGGAGCTCGATCGCAAGCACTCGCTCGGCGTTGGCGAGCACCTGCCACGCCTTCAGCCCGGACGCGTTTCCCATCGAGACGTGGTCCTCCTGGCCCGCGCTCGTCGGGATCGAGTCGACGGCGGCCGGATGCGCGAGAACCTTGTTCTCGCTGACGAGCGAGGCCGCGACGTACTGCGGGATCATGAAGCCAGAGTTCAGCCCTCCGTCACCGGTCAGGAACGCCGGCAAGCCGCCGGAGAGGCTCGGGTTGACGAGCCGCTCGACACGCCGCTCGGCGATGTTGGCGAGCTCCGAGACCGCCATCGCCAGCGCGTCGAGCGCGAACGCCAACGGCTGCCCGTGGAAGTTCCCGTTCGACACGAGCATCCCGTCCTCCACGAGCACGAGCGGGTTGTCCGTGGCGGCGTTCAGCTCGACCGCCACCGTCCGTGCCGCATAGTCGAGCAGGTCGCGCGAGGCGCCGTGCACCTGCGGCGCGCAGCGCAGCGAGTAGGCGTCCTGCACCTTGTCGCACCAGCGGTGGGACTCGTTGATCGCCGAGTCCTCGAGCAGCTGGAGCACGTTCGCCGCGGAGTCGGCCTGCCCCGGGAGCGGGCGCAGGGCGTGCACCTGGTACAGGAAGCTCGTCCGCGATCCCTGCAGCGCCTCGAGCGACAGGGCGCACGCGATGTCCGCGGTCTTCGCGAGACGCTGGGCGCGGACGACGCCGAGAGCTCCGAAGGCGGCCATGAACTGCGTCCCGTTGACGAGCGAGAGGCCCTCCTTCGCCTGCAGGCGCACCGGTTCGAGCCCGACCTCCGCCAGCGCCTGCGCGCCGGGCAGCCGCCGCCCGTCGACCGTCGCCTCGCCCTCGCCGATCAGCGGCAACGCGAGGTGCGCGAGCGGGGCGAGGTCGCCGCTCGCGCCCACCGAGCCACGGCTCGGCACGTGCGGGAGGACGCCGCGGTTCAGACACTCGACGAGCAGCTCGACGGTCTCGATCCGGGCGCCGGAGTAGCCCTTCGCGAGCGCGTTGGCGCGGAGAAGCATCGCCGCGCGGACGATCTCGTCCGGGTACGGCTCGCCGACGCCGCAGGCGTGGCTGCGCAGCAGCCGGAGCTGGAGCTCCTCCGTCAGCTCCTCGGGGATCGAGCGCGAGACGAAGCGCCCGAAGCCGGTGTTGACGCCGTAGGTGTGCTCCGCTCGGCCGTGCGCGGCCTGCTCGACGATCTCGCGCGCGGCAGCCATGCGCTCGCGCGCGGAGTCGGCGAGGCTCACGGGCCGGCCCGCGAGCGCGACCTCCCAGACGTCGGCCAGCGCAAGGTCGTCGCCGGTCAGCGCCCTGCTCTCGATCACGCGGCGAGTGTATCCCGCACCCGCTGGCCGCCTCGCGGCCCCTTGCGCCCCTGAGTACGGTTCGCCCGGCCTCCTCCCCGAGGCGAGCGTATCCGGGAAATCCGCGCGTGTCAGTGGCCGGATCGTGACGAAAGCGTGACGGCTTTCTGGCCTCGGGTTCGCCGCTCACTCGAGGAGCCGCAGCTCAAGGACGCGGGAGGCGTCGAAGCCCTCGATCCGCAGCGCCGCGCCGGCCGCAGCCATGGCGGCCCCAGCCGGCATCAGGCCGACGAGCTCCGAGCCCACGACCTCGGCGCCGCGCCCGGCGGCCTCCCGCTCCACGCGCGCGACGATCTCGTGCAGCGCAGCGGCCTCCCAGTCCTCGACGTTCATGCTCACCTGCACGAGGCCCGCCGAGGGCAGGTCCAGCCCGAGCGCCCGCACGCCCGGGAAACCGCCGCCCCGCTCGCGCACGAGCGCCGCGATCTCGCGCGCGATGTCGAGCGTCCCGCGCAGGTTGACGTTGAACGCGATCAGCGGCCGGCGCACGCCCACGAGCACGCCGCCGGCCGACGCCGAAAGCTGCTCGGGGCCGAACTCGGGCGCCAGCTCGCCCGCGTCCACCCGCAGCTGGAGCTCCTGCGGCCCGCCGCGGCGGAAGAACGCCGGCCCCCGCCCACCGCCGAGCTCTCCGTAGAGGAACACGGGCAGGGAGAGCTCCTCCCCCACCTGCCGCGCGAGCGCCAGCGCCGCCTCCCGCGCCGCCGGGGCGTCCTCGGGCGCAAGCGGCACCAGCGGCACGACGTCCGCAGCCCCGATGCGCGGGTGGGCGCCCACGTGCCGCCGCAGGTCGATCCGCTCGACCGCGCAGGCGATCCCGGCGAAAAGCGACGCGACCAGCTCCTCGCCCGAGCCGACGAGGGTGAACACCGAGCGGTTGTGGTCAGCGTCGGCGTGGACGTCCAGCAGCCGTGCCCGCGAGCCGAGCGCTCCGGCGAGCGCGTCGATCGTCGCGCGGTCTCGCCCCTCCGAGAAGTTCGGGACGGTCTCGAGCGCCCGCGCCACGCGCGTAGTCTAGGAACGGTGAAGGCCTACTACGAGCGCCGCGCGCCGGAGTACGACGACTGGTGGCGCGGCTCCGGCCTCTACGCCGACCGCGAGCGGCCCGGCTGGGAGCACGAGGTGGAGGCGCTGTGCGACGCTCTCTCCTCCCTGCCGCCCGCGCGCACGCTCGACGTCGCCTGTGGCACCGGCTTCCTGACGCGGCATCTGAACGGCGAGATCGTCGGCCTCGACCAGAGCGCGAGCATGCTGGCGGAGGCACGGCGGCAGGCTCCGTCCGCGACCTTCGTTCAGGGTGACGCGCTCACGCCGCCCTTCGACGACGGCGCGTTCGAGCGCGTGTTCACCGGTCACTTCTACGGCCACCTCGACCACGACCGGCGCGCGCGGTTCCTCGCCGAGGCCAGGCGGCTCGCGCCCGAGCTCGTCGTCGTCGACTCCGCCCTCCGCGAGGACGTCGAGCCAGAGGAGCACCAGGAGCGCGTCCTCAAGGACGGCTCGCGCTGGGAGGTCTACAAGCGGTACTTCGAGGCCGGCGCGCTCGCGGCCGAGCTCGGCGGCGGCCAGACGCTCTTCGCGGGCCGCTGGTTCGTCGCCGTCCGCTCTTGACCCGACGGCGCTCGCGCTACCGGTCGCTGGCCTCGCTCCAGCGCGACAACTGGGCCTGCCGCGCCTGCGCCGAGGCCGGCTTCCCGCTCGAGTCGCTGCCGATCGTCCAGCCCTATACGGGCCAGCGTGCGTACGTGTTCGGGCAGGCCCCCGGTGCGGTCGAGGGCGAGGAGCGGCGGCCGTGGCGCGGCCGGGCCGGCCGCACCCTGCGGCGCTGGCTCGACCTCGACGAGGACGCCTTCTACGCGGCCTTCTACTGCGCCTCGGTCACGCGCTGCTACCCCGGGAAGGCCCCGAGCGGACGGGGCGACCGCACGCCCACCGAGCGCGAGCAGGAGCTCTGCGCCTTTTGGCGCGAATGGGAGCTCGCGCTCGCCCGGCCGCGCCTGATCGTCCCGGTCGGCGGCCTGGCCGTGCGCAGGCTGCTCGGCCTCAAGAGCATCAGCGAGTGCGTGGGCCTCCGACTCGAGCACGACGGCGCCGTCGCGATCCCGCTGCCACACCCTTCGGGCGCGAGTGCCTGGCTCAACGACCCCGCCAACCGCGCGCGGGTGGCCGCAGCCGCCGGGCTGATCCGCGAGGAGCTGCACTCGCTCGACCGCGACCCGGCGCCGGGCGGCCAGAGCGGGCACCGTCGCTAGATTTCGAGGGTGCAGGAGGTCCCCCGTTATCGCCAGACGTTCGCGCGGTTGCTGGGATTCCTGCGTCCCTACAAGCTCTCGCTGATCGTCTCGATCCTGCTGGCGGTGGGGTCGCAGGGCGCAGCGATCGCCCTCGTCTGGATCACCAAGCACGTGATCGACAGCGCGCTCGCGCCGCACGACCAGTCGAAGCTCTGGCTCTACGTCGGCGCGATCCTGGCGCTCGGCCTCGCGCGCGCGATCCTGATGGCCGGGCGGCGCCTGATCTCCGGCCGGCAGGCGCTGGCGGTCGAGATGGACATGCGCCAGGGCCTGTACGCCCACCTCGTGCGGCTCTCGTTCGGTTTCTACGACCGCCACCAGACGGGCCAGCTGATGTCCCGCGCGACCGTCGACCTGCAGGGCGTGCGCTTCTTCCTCGGCTACGGGCTGATCTTCTTCTTCCAGAACGTGCTGACGGTCGTCTCGGTGACCGCCGTCCTGCTCGTGTTCCAGTGGAAGCTCGCACTGATCGTGCTGGCGATCACGCCCGTGCTGGTCGTGCTCGCGTACCGCTACAGCCACCTCGCGCACCCGACCCTGCGGGAGGTGCAGCAGAAGCTGGCGGACGTCGCGACGGTCGCCGAGGAGAACATCGTCGGCGTCCACGTGGTCAAGTCGTTCGCCCAGGAGCCGCAGGAGTCGGCGAAGTTCCACGCGCGCTCCGAGGACGTCTTCCGGCAGACGGTGCGCGCGAACCGGCAGCGCGCGACGTACGTGCCCCTGATCGCCTGGGTGCCGATGCTGGCGCAGGCCGCAGTCCTGCTCCTGGGCGCGCGGATGGTGACGAGCGGCGAACTCTCCGTCGGCGGGTTCGTCGCGTTCAACCTCTACCTGGGCATGCTCGTGATGCCGCTGCGCTCGCTCGGGATGTGGATCGGCCAGGCCCAGCGGGCGACGGCGTCGGGCGAGCGGATCTTCCAGATCATGGACGAGCCCGAGGAGATCGCGGAGCGGCCGGGCGCCACGGAGCTTCCGCCCGGCGGCGGGGAGCTGCGCTTCGAGAACGTGCGCTTCGAGTACCTCGACGGGCGGCCCGTGCTCGAGGACGTGAACCTCGCGGTCGCGCCTGGCCGCACGATCGCGCTGATCGGGCAGACCGGCGCGGGGAAGACCACGCTGACCTCGCTCGTGCCGCGCTTCTACGACGTGACCTCCGGCCGGGTGCTGGTGGACGGCGTCGACGTGCGCGACGTGACATTGCGGTCGCTGCGCCGCGCGGTCGGGATCATCTCCCAGGATCCGTTCCTTTTCTCGGCCAGCGTGCGCGAGAACATCACGTTCGGCGCGCCGGGCGTGGCCGACGAGGAGGTCGAGCGGATCGCCCGCCTCGCGCAGGCGCACGAGTTCGTGGCCAAGCTGCCGGACGGGTACGACACCGTGATCGGCGAGCGCGGGATCACGCTCTCGGGCGGGCAGCGCCAGCGGCTGGCGATCGCACGGGCGCTGGCCGTCGACCCGCGGATCCTGATCCTCGACGACGCCACGGCCTCGGTCGACGCGACCACCGAGGCGAGGATCCGCGTCGGGCTGCGCGAGGCCATGCGCAACCGCACGACGCTGATCATCGCGCACCGGCTCTCGACGATCGCCCTGGCGGACGAGATCGTGGTTCTCGACCAGGGCCGCATCGCCGCCCGCGGCACGCACGAGGAGCTGCTCGAGACGAGCGCGGTGTACCGGGACATCTACGAGCACGGCCTGCTCGAGCGGCAGTTCGCGGACGCGGTCGAAGCGCGGGTCGGCGAGGAAGCAGTCGGCGAGGAAGCGCTGGAGGCCGCCTCGTGAACGGCGTGCCCGTGGTGTGGAGAGATCGGCCCGCCTTCGGTGCAGAACCGTCACAGACACGCGCGCCGGGCGCCGATATCGTCCCCGCCGAGGGCGGCGGGTTCCACCCCACCCTCTTGATGGGTGGGGGTGCGATTCCGGCTCGGGGGCCCGCGGGCTCGGGCGGAGGGCGGGCATGAGGGTCTGGCAGCCCGGCGGGCACCTGATGCGCGAGCGGGGCGCGCAGGTCGAGGACTGGTCGTGGCGGCGCACGCGCCGGCGCCTCGGGATGCTGGCCCGACTCACGTACCCCTACAAGACGCGGACGCTGCTCTCGATCGGGTCGCTGCTCCTGGCGACCGCGACCGCGCTGGCGCCGCCGTACCTGTCGAAGTACGCCGTCGACGAGGGCATCGCCCAGCACGACCTGACGAAGCTCTGGTGGATCGTCGGCGCGTTCCTCGTCGCCGGCCTCCTCAACTGGGGCATGAGCTATGCGCAGACGTACCTCACCGGCTGGGTCGGCGAGCGCATACTGGCCGACCTGCGCAACCGGCTCTTCGACCATCTCCAGCGCCTCTCGCTCGGCTTCTACGAGCGCAACCGCGCAGGCGTCATCATCAGCCGCCTGACGAACGACGTGGAGGCGATCGACCAGCTCGTCACCGACGGCGTCACGAGCCTCGTCCAGAACACGCTGACGTTGATCGGGACGGCGATCCTGCTCTTCATCCTCGACTGGCGGCTCGCGCTCGCGACGCTGGTCGTGATCCCGTTCATGAGCATCGCGACCGCGATCTTCCGCACCCGCTCGGCGCGCGCCTACTCCGCCGTCCGCGAGCGGCTCGGCCTCGTCACCGCGACCCTGGCCGAGGACATCGCCGGCATGCGCGTCGTGCAGGCGTTCACGCGCGAGGACGCGAACATCCGCAACTTCGGCGAGGTCGCCGAGCGCTACCGCGAGTCGAACATGCAGACGGTTTTCCTCAACGGCCTCTACTTCCCGTTCGTCGACCTGCTGTCGACGGTCGCTCTCGCCGTGGTGCTCGGGTACGGCGGCCATCTCTACTTCCAGGGCGCCGTCACGCTCGGGACGCTGTTCGCCTTCATGCTCTACGTGCAGAACTTCTTCGACCCGGTGCAGCAGCTCTCGCAGCTGTACGGCACCTTCCTTTCGGCCACCGCGGCGCTCGACAAGATCGTCGACGTGCTCGACCGCGAGCCGGAGGTGCTCGACCGGCCGCGCGCCGAGGAGCTGCCGCACGTCGAGGGGCAGGTGCGCTTCGAGGGCGTCTGCTTCGGCTACGGCGAGGGCCCCGAGGTGCTGCACGGGCTCGACCTCGACGTCGCCGCCGGCACGACCGTCGCGCTCGTCGGCCACACCGGCGCCGGCAAGTCGACGATCGCGAAGCTGCTGGCGCGCTTCTACGACCCCCGCGAGGGGCGGATCACGATCGACGGCCACGACCTGCGCGACGTCACCCAGGCCTCCCTGCGGCGGCAGCTCGGGATCGTGCCGCAGGAGGGCTTCCTCTTCGCCGGCACCGTCAGCGAGAACATCGCCTTCGGGCGTCCGGACGCCAGGTCCTCGGAAATCGTGCGCGCGGCCGAGACGATCGGCGCCAACGACTTCATCCTTCGCCTCGAGGACGGGTACGAGACGCAGCTCCAGGAGCGGGGCAGCCGCCTCTCGCTCGGCCAGCGGCAGCTCGTCGCACTGGCGCGAGCGCTCCTCGCCGACCCGCGCATCCTGATCCTCGACGAGGCGACTTCGTCGGTCGACATCGGCACCGAGCGCAAGATCGAGCAGGCGCTGCGCACGCTGCTCGCGGGCCGCACCGCCTTCGTGATCGCGCACCGTCTCTCGACGATCCGCGATGCCGACCTGATCGTCGTGCTCGAGCACGGCCGCGTCGTGGAGCAGGGCAGCCACGAGGAGCTCCTGCGCAGGCGCGGCCTGTACACCTCGCTCTACGGCGACTGGGCCGCGGACGTGGCCTGACGACGCGCTTCCGCGCGAGGCCGTGACGAGAGCGTGAACTCCCTGGAACGAGGGATCCGAGCGCTCCTTCGGCAGCCCGATCCTCGGGCTGGTGACCCGCGCTCGCATCGCCCTGCTCGCGGCCTTCCTCTCCGCGGTCCTCGCGCCCGCCGCGCTCGCCTGCCCGAAGGGCTACTCGTACGCCGGGCTCTACAGCGACTCCAGGTCGTCGGGGATCGCGGCCACGATCAGCATGCTCGGCGAGCCCGCCGTCTTCGGCGGCTCGAGCCACGTCGCCGGCTGGGTCGGCGTCGGCGGCCCGGGGCTCGGCCCGAACGGCGAGGACGAGTGGCTCCAGGTCGGCCTCGCCACCTTCGGCGACTCGAGCGAGGGGCGCCTCTACTACGAGCTCGCCCGTCCGGGCCACGCGCCGGTCTACACAGAGCTCGCGTCGGGGATCCGCCCGGGGAGGAAGCTCCGGGTCGCGATCCTCGAGCTGCCGTTCGCGCGTGACTCGTGGATCGTCGTCTCCCCGGCCGGAATCGCCGGGCCCTTCACCCTTCCGCGCAGCCATCTCGCCTGGGAGCCGATCGCAACGGCCGAGAGCTACGCCGGGTCCTCGCGCTGCAACCGCTACGCGTACCGGTTCGGCGGGCTCCAGCTCGCGCGGCCCGACGGGAGCTGGCAGACGATGCGCCGTGCCTCGACGCTGCAGGATCCCGGCTGGCGCCTCCGCCGGCACGGCGCCTCGGCGTTCAGCGCCACGGCGGCCTGAGCGGGGCTACACTTCCCGGGCCGCAACGGCACGTTGCGGGGTCGTCTAATGGTAGGACGCTCGGCTCTGGACCGAGTAGTCTAGGTTCGAATCCTAGCCCCGCAGCCTCGCGAACCCGCTGGAAACCGGCGGGTTCTGTGCATTCCGGCCCCGGTGTCGCGCAACCGTTTGCGGCGTTCGGCCGTTGCTCCTGGGATGAGCGTCCTCGACGAGCGACTTCGGCAGCCGGCCCACGAGGCCCGGCAGCGCGGCCGCAGCGGGAGCGGCTGGTACGCCTGGCTCGCCCGTGCCGGCCTTATCGCGAAGGGCGCGTCCTTCGGGATCGTCGGCGCGCTCGCGATCAAGCTCGCGGTCGGCGACGGCGGCCGGGCCACCAGCCGTGAAGGCGCGCTGCATGCCCTCGCCGGCGAGACCTTCGGCGAGGTCGTGCTGATCCTGCTCGTGATCGGCTTCGTCGCCTACGCCCTCTGGCGCTTCGTCGAGGCGTGGGCCGCGCCCGGCGAGGACGCGAAGAAGTGGGCGAAGCGGGTCGGCTCCCTCGGCCGTGGCCTCGTCTATGCCGGGCTCGCCTTCTCGGCCGCGAAGATCCTCGCGGGCGCCGGCGGCGGCGGCTCGCAGAACCAGCGTGCACACGAGACGGCGGCGACGCTGCTCTCCTGGCCGGGCGGGACCTGGCTCGTCGGCGTCGCGGGCGCGGTCGTGATCGGCGTCGGGCTCTGGAACCTCTACCGCGGCCTCTCGCGCAAGTTCGAGGACAAGTGGCGCACGGGCGAGATGGGCCCGACCGCGCGCCGCTGGGGCGGGCGCGCCGGCACCGTGGGCCACGTCGCCCGCGCGGTCGTCTTCGGCCTGATCGGGATCTTCGTGATCAGGGCCGCGCTCGAGTACGACCCGAAGCAGGCGATCGGCCTCGACGGCGCGCTGCAGAAGCTCGCCGGCGCCGCCTACGGGCCCTACCTACTCGGCCTGACGGCCGCAGGCCTGATCGCGTACGGGCTCTACTGCCTCGTCGACGCGCGGTACCGCGACGTCTCCGCCGACTAGCGCTACGGCGTCGCTCCCGTCGCATCTGCGGCGGTGGCCCCTTCCTGCGACGCTCGGTCACACCCGTTCGGCGCTACACTAGGCGTCCGCCGGGCGCATTCGTCTAGTGGCCTAGGACACCGCCCTCTCACGGCGGCGGCACGGGTTCGAATCCCGTATGCGCCTCCTCTGTTACCTGGTTGGCCGGCCTCGGCTCGACCACGCCGGCGTTCCTGCCGGAGGCCGATCAGCTGCACCGTGGCGGCCGTGTGACCACTGCCCAGGACACTAGGGGCGGCGCCAACGCCTTTGGCCCGTCCCAAAGATGAGCCAAGCGGGGCTTGGAGGGCGCCTCGCCGAGCGATACCGTAGGAATCGTCACGAGGGAAAACCGAGTCTGCGGCGACATGGAGCCGGGGCACCTCAGTCTCCCCCATGAGGGGCACGTTCCTTAGCCGCAGCGGGAACGGACGCCACGCTCCGGCTCCACCTCGCGGGCAGTCGCGGAGGCGGGTTGGGCGACGCACCCGGCGGGTGTATATATGGGTTCGGAGCCGAGCGGAGCTTTCGGGGGAGACTCGCTGTGGTCGCTCGGCTCCCGGCCGTGTCGCCCGACCGGGAACCTGGGCGCCTGAGCTCGTCCTGAGGCTCGCCGGACTGCTCTCGGGGACGCCGCCTTCCCTGCGGTTGCTCCCGACGGATGGGACATCTACATTGGCCGCCAGATGGGAGCACGCGCGATGACGGTCGGTGTCCTCCTGCTCGCGGCCGCTCTGGTCGCGGGCTGCGGCGGCAACGGGTCGGCCGCCAGGAACACGATGGACGTCAAGTTCGACCAGATCGACTACGAGATGGGCAACATGGAGAACCTCAACTCCGCGTTCAGCTCCGAGCTCGCAAAGGCGACGCAGCGCTACATCGCGCTGATCCGCGAGTACGCCGACATGCTCGGGCCCGCCGAGGTCAAACGGCGCCTGACGCAGAAGGAGGACGAGGTCGCTCCGTACTGCCTGCCGTGTACGGCACCGCTCGCCGACGAGGCGAAGAAGTACTGACGCACGCCCTGCGCGAGCGGGCCGGAACGGATTCCGGCCCGCTCGGCCTTCCGCCTACGGAAGGAACGTGTGGATCCAGTCGAGCGTCTGCGGGACGTCGACGCGAGCGGAGTAGCCGACTCCGCTGCAGTTCACGTTCGTGACGTACGAGTTGACTCCGAGAACCGTGGTCGTTCCCCCGAGCAGGTCGGGGCCACCCGAGTCGCCGAAGCACGTCCCGCCCGAGCCCCCGCCCGGGTTGAGGGCGAGCCGCAGGTACTCCGCGCTGTGCACGAACTTCCCGGAGACGAGCTCGCTCGGCGCGTACAGCCGGACCCGCAGGCCCGTCCACCGGTAGTACGGCGGCGGCTGCGGCAGGACGTTCCCCGGGATCTGCGCCTGGACCTGCACGCCGTAGCCGACGAAGTCGACCGGCGCCTTGTTCTTCAGCGTGTCGACGAGGCCGGCCGTCGGCAAGGTGGCGAAGCCGACGTTCGTGACCGGCTGGTCGAGGACGACTACGCCGACGTCGCGGAACGAGAAGGCGGGAAGCCCGTTCCCGCCGCCGTACGGGTTGCCGACGTCGTAGAGCGGGTTCGTGTAAGGCGTTCCCTCGACAGCGTCGCCGCCGGGGCCCGGGTACGTCGGCTCGGCCGCCGCCGTCACGTCCTCCTTGAACCACGCCCTCGCCGCGACGGCGCCGTCGGTGCAGTGCGCCGCCGTGAGCACCACCGTCGGCCCGATCAGCGAGCCGCTGCAGCGCCAGGCGGGATGCCCCGGCGAGTCCTCGAACACGAGGAGGCCGACGTACGGGTGTGCGTTGTTGTCGGGCTGTCCGTTCGTGATCGCGCCCGCGCCGCCGACGCCCACGATGAGCGCCGCGCCGAGAGCGCAGACCAGCATCCTCTTCATACCGACCTACCTCCCCTTGGTGATCGGATACGCGCTCGCACGACCAGCTGCGAGCGACAGCTCGATGCTAGATCCGCCCCGGCCCGGCCAACTCCGTAGTTACTACCGAGCGAGAGAGACCCGGCTGGAGGTCGCTCACGCGCCGGCCCCCTTCGTCCGCAGCGAGCGCAGCGCGCCGATCTCGCCCTCCCGCGGCGGCTCCGTCTCGCGCACCTCGGCGGCGACGCGAAGCGGCCAGCCCGTCGCCTCGCGCACGGCGTCCACGTCGACGCCGGGGTGGACGGCGACGAGTGTCAGCTCCCCGTCGCGAGGCTCGAGCACGCCGAGGTCGGTGACGACGATGCGGACGTTGTCGCCGACGCTCGTCCTGAAGTCGAGCCGCTCGACGAACGCGCGGCGCGAGTGCCGCAGCATCACGAAGACGTCGCGGACGCCGATCGCGATCTCGGGCGCGCCGCCGCCGCCCGGCAGCCTGACCTGCGGCCGCTCGTAGTCGCCGATCACGGTGCTGTTCAGATTGGCGAAGCGGTCGATCTGGGCGGCCCCGAGGAAGCCGACGCTGATCCGCCCGCCCTGGAGCCAGTAGCCGAACATCTCCGGCACGGAGACGACGCTGTCGGCCGTCTCCGCGAGCTCGCCGTCGCCGATCGACAGCGGCAGCTCCGCCGGCTTGGCGCCGATCGTGCCGCTCTCGTAGACGAGCACGCAGCCCGGCGCGTGCGTCCGGCGGGCGAGGTTCGCCGCCAGGCTCGGCAGTCCGATCCCGACGAAGCAGACGTCGCCGTCGCGGAGCCGTCGCGCGGCCTCGACCGCCATCATCTCGTCGGCCGTGAAGGTCGCCGTCGCGCTCACGTGGCGACCCCCGCCACGGCGAGGCTGCGGTGGTACTCCTCGATGCTCCTCGTCCCGCGCACGTGCCGGTCGATCCACGCGCCGAACCGCTCGCGGTCGCGGCTGATCTCGTCCCAGCGCACGTAGAAGTCGTTGTCGCGGTCGTAGTAGCCGTGGGCGTACGACGGATGCGCGCCCCCGGGGGCGAGCGCGACGGCGTCGATCACCCACGAAGGAAGGACGACGGCGCCGGGCAATGGGTCGAGCTCCTCGACCACTTCCTCGACCGTGACGATCGTCCGGTCGGACGCCAGCACGACCTCCTTCTGCACGCCCGTGATGCCCCAGAGCTGCACGTTGCCCGCGCGGTCGGCTCGCTGGGCATGCACGATGCCGACGTCCGGGCGGTGGGCGGGCACCGCGGCGAGCTCCTCGCCGGTGAACGGGCAGGTGACGCTGCCCACGCGCGTGTGCGCCGGCAGGTCGGTGCCGACGTACCCGCGCAGCACGCCGAACGGCAGCCGCGCCGCGCCCGCCGCGTAGGCCGCGGCCATGCCCGCATGCGAGTGCTCCTCGAGCTCGAGCGGCGCCGGCCAGCCCCGCTCGACGGCGTCCCGCAGCCGGTGCAGCGAGCCGACGCCTGGGTTCCCGCCCCACGAGAACGTCAGCCTGCGCGCGCAGCCGGCACCGATCAGCTGGTCGTAGACCACGTCCGGGGTCATCCGGATCAGCGCGAGCTCGCGCCGCCCCTGCCGGATGAGCTCGTGGCCGGCCGCGTGCGGGATCAGGTGCGTGAAGCCCTCGAGCGCGACCGTGTCCCCGTCGTGGACGAGGCCGCCGACTGCGTCTGCGAGCTCGACGATCTGGGCCATCGCGCCTCTCAGAACGGGAACGGGTGCGGACGGCCGACGGTCACCCAGTGGAGCTCGGTGAACTCGTGGATCGCGGCCGTGCCGCCGAAGCGCCCCCAGCCGCTGTCCTTGACGCCGCCGAAGGGCATCTGCGGCTCGTCCCCGACCGGCTGGTCGTTGACGTGGACGATCCCGGCGTCGATCCGCTGCGCGAGCGCCAGCCCGCGATCGACGTCCTGCGTGATGATCCCCGACGAGAGGCCGTAGGA
>DATIFC010000124.1:0-10852 GCA_035455445.1 Gaiellaceae bacterium
CGAGGCGACCGCGGTGCCGGATGCCGACGATGCCGGTCGCGGCCAGCGCCAGCGCCCCCAGCACCGCGCCCGCGCCGATGCTCGTGTCGCTCCAGGCGAAGTCGGTGGACGAGTCCGCAGGGGGTGACGCGACGAGCTCACCCTTCGTCGGGTTGCCCGCGGAGAACCGGTCGCCCGACCCGCGCTCCAGCGTCGACGATTCGACGCCCAGGCCGTACTTCTGGTTCAGTGCCTCGCTGCGCAGGATCAGCGCGCGGTACTCGGCCGGGGTCATGCCGACCTGCTGCTTCCCGATCGACACGCTCGAGGACGGCGCCGGATCGCTCCGGTACGGGGTGTTGAGGATCCCCGTGGGCTTCGCGGCGGCCGCGCCGACGACGCTCAGCGCACCGACCACGACCGCGATGGTCGCTAGCTGTTTCATGATCGAGCTCCTCTCGGTCTCCCTCTGATGCCAACCGGACGAGCGAGCGGCAGCAGCCCGGCTGCAATCCGATTGCAGCCGCCCAGGAGCCGCGGCCTAGAAGATCGCCTGGATCGGCCAGTACAGGGCCGCCGCCACGATGCCGGCCGCCGGGATCGTCAGCAGCCAGGCCGTGACGATGTTCCCAGCCACGCCCCAGCGCACGGCGGAGAGCCGCTTGGTCGCGCCCGAGCCCATCACGGAGCCCGAGATCACGTGCGTGGTCGAGAGCGGGTAGCCGAGCCTCGTCGCGCCGTAGATCGTCATGCCCGCGGTGATCTGCGCCGCGAACCCGCTCGCCGGCTCCATCTTGAACACGCGCTGGCCGAGCGTGCGCATGATCCGCCAGCCGCCGACGTAGGTGCCCGCCGCAATCGCCAGGCCGGCGGCCACGATCACCCAGGTCGGGATGTAGAAGTGCGAGATGCGGCCCGCCTCGAAGAGGGCGAGCGCGATCACGCCCATCGTCTTCTGGGCGTCGTTGGCGCCGTGCGTGAAGGCGACCCAGGTGCCGGAGGCGAGCTGTCCGAGCCGGAAGCTGCGGCTCGCCAAGCCCGGCGTCATCCAGACGAACAGCCAGTAGATCCCGAGCAGGAGCAGGAAGGCGGCGACGAACGCGATCGTCGGCGCGACGAGCGCCGGGATGGCGACGCTGTGCACGAGCCCGTGCCACTGCACGCCCTCGAGCCCCGACTGCGCGATCGCGGCGCCCACGAGCCCGCCGATCAGCGCGTGCGACGAGCTCGACGGAAGGCCGAGCCTCCACGTGATCAGGTTCCAGACGATCGCCCCGATCAGCGCCGCCAGCACGGTCTTCTCGTTCGCGAGCGCGGTGTCGATGATTCCCTTGCCCACCGTCTTGGCGACGGCGGTCGTGACGAACGCGCCCGCGAGGTTCGCCACGGAGGCGACGAGCACGGCCATCCGCGGCGAGAGGGCGCGGGTCGAGACCGAGGTCGCGACCGCGTTCGCAGTGTCGTGGAAGCCGTTCGTGAAGTCGAAGCCGAGGGCGACGAGCACGACCACCACGAGCAGGACGGTGTCCATGCCCTACTTGTTCTTGACGACGATCGCCTCGAGCACGTCGGCGGCGTTCTCCAGCGCGTCGACGGCTTCCTCGAGCCGCTCGTGGATGTCCTTCCAGCGGATGATCACCTTCGCGTCGTCGGTGGACGCGAAGAGCTCGGCGACCGCGTCGCGCTCGAGCTGGTCGCCCTGGTCCTCGAGCTCGCGCAGCTCGGCGAGCTGGTCGCTGGAGTCGCGGAACCCGTCCAGCCGCCGCACGGCCTGGTCGAGCTGCGTCACCGCCTTCAGGATCACCTCCGCCTGCTCCCGCGCCTTCTCGGGCACGCGTTCCACGCCCCACGAGCCGAGGTTGTCCGCGGCTTCGTCGACGTGGTCGCAGACGTCGTCGATCGCTCCCGCGAGCCGGTACATGTCGTCGCGATCGAACGGCGTCACGAAGGTGCGGTTGAGCATCAGGACGAGCTCGTGCGTGAGGCGGTCGCCGTCGTGCTCGCGCTCCTTGATCTGCGTGATCAGCGCCTCCCCGTCGTCGGGGAAGCGCTCGAGCAGCGCGACGAGCAGGCGGGCGATCTCGACCGCGTTCGCCGAGGCCTCCGCGTAGAGGTCGAAGAACGCGTGCTTCTGAGGGGTGAGCCGGAGCAGTCGCATCCGGGGGCGCCTTCTATCACGTCGGGCGGCAGGGCCGCGTCCGCAGCCGTTGCTACCCTGCACTGCGGGTGGGAGAAAAGGCCGATTTCCAGGCGGATTCTGCGAAGGGGCCGCCGCGGTTCGCAAACGAGGCCGAGCGGGAGTGCGCGAAGGTCCTCGATTTCTACGGAGTCCCCTGGGAGTACGAGCCCCACACGTTCGTGCTCGAGGAGGGCGAGGACGGACGTATCGCCGAGGCCTTCACGCCGGACTTCTTCCTTCCCGAGCAGAACCTCTACCTCGAGATCACGGTGATGAAGCAGCGGCTGGTGACGCGGAAGAACCGCAAGCTGCGCAAGCTGCGCGAGCGCTACCCCGAGGTGCGCGTGAAGCTCTTCTACAAGCGCGACATCGAGCGGCTGGCCCAGCGCTACCGGCTCGACCTGGCGTCATAGGCGGGCCAACGGTGCAAGGACGGCGATCGACATCGACGGATCACCGCAGACGGACGTGGGAGCGAGCCTCGCACGTCCTGAGGACGGCATCGCAAGCGACGCCGTAGACGCCCGCGTCGGCGAGGTCTTCCTCAGCGCCGAGGAGCTGCGCAGCCGCGTCGAGGAGCTCGGCGCGGAGATCTCTCGCGACTACGAGGACCGAGAGCTGCTGCTCGTCTCTCTGCTGAAGGCGAGCTTCGTGTTCCTCACCGACCTCTCCCGCGCGATGTCGATCCAGCACCAGATCGACTTCGTCGAGCTGACGGGCTACAACGGCGCCGACACCGGCGGCCACTCGCGCGTCCGGTTGCTGAAGGACTGCGCGATCCCGGTCACCGGCCTCGACGTGCTGCTCGTCGAGGACGTGGTCGACACCGGGCTGACGCTCAACTACCTGCGCAAGCTCTTCGACCTTCGCAAGCCCGCGAGCCTGCGCGTGGCGGCCCTGCTCGACCGGCCCTACCGCCGCCTCGTCGACGACCTGCCTGTCGACTACGTCGGCTTCACCGTCCCCGACGAGTTCTTCGTCGGCTATGGCTTCGACGTCGACGGCCGCTGGCGGAACCTGCCCGACCTGCGGCTCGCCAAAGTTTAGACACACCTAAACCTGGGCTAGACTGAGGCCGTGATGGCGACACGGTCAGGCGCGGTCGCCGCCGGGAACGTGCAGGCCGCCGAGGACGCCCTTCGCGGCTACCCGCGCAGCTGGCGCATCCTGCCCTTCCTCGGCCCTGCCTTCGTCGCGTGCGTCGCCTACATCGATCCCGGCAACTTCGCCACGAACATCGCCGGCGGCTCGAAGTTCGGCTTCACGCTCTGCTGGGTGATCCTCGCCTCGAACCTGATGGCGATGCTGATCCAGACGCTGTCGGCGAAGCTCGGCATCGCCACCGGCCGCAACCTGCCCGAGGTCTGCCGCGAGCGCTTCTCGCGCCGCACCTCCTTCGGGCTGTGGATCCAGGCCGAGCTGATCGCGATGGCGACCGACCTGGCCGAGTTCCTCGGCGCCGCGCTCGGCTTCCACCTGCTCTTCGGCATGGGTCTCTTCCCGGCCGCCGTGCTCACGGGCGTCGTCACCTTCGCGATCCTCGGCCTGCAGCGCGTGGGCCTGCGAACGTTCGAGGCCGTGATCGCCGCCTTCGTGGGCGCGATCGGCGCCTGCTACCTGGCCGAGCTCTGGTACGCGCACCCGCCGCTCGGGACGGTGGCCGTGCACGCCGTCACGCCCCAGTTCGCCGGCAGCGAGTCGCTGCTGCTGGCGGTCGGGATCCTCGGCGCGACCGTGATGCCGCACGTGATCTACCTCCACTCCGCGCTCACGCAGAACCGCGTCGTGCCGCGCAACGACGAGGAGGCGCGGCGGCTCTTCGGGTACACCAAGGTCGACGTGATCGTCGCCATGTCGATCGCGGGGCTGATCAACATGGCGATGCTCGTGATGGCCGCGAGCGTCTTCTACAAGTCGGGGCTGCTGGACGTCGCCTCGCTCGAGACCGCGCACAAGACGCTGGAGCCGGTCCTCGGCGGCGCGTCGAGCACGCTCTTCGCGCTGGCGCTGCTCGCATCTGGCCTCTCGAGCTCGACCGTCGGCACGCTCTCGGGCCAGGTCGTGATGCAGGGCTTCATCGACCGCCAGATCCCGGTCTTCGTGCGGCGCCTGGTGACGATGCTGCCCGCGCTGCTCGTCGCCGCGATCGGGCTCGACCCGACGCGCACGCTCGTGATCAGCCAGGTCGTGCTCTCGTTCGGGATCCCGTTCGCGCTGATCCCGCTCGTCTGGTTCACGAGCCGCCGCCAGCTCATGGGCGTGCTGGTGAACCGCAGGACGACGACGGCCGTGGCGGTGGCGGTCGCCACGCTGATCTCCGCGTTGAACGTCTTCCTGCTGGCCCAGACCTTCGGGCTCGCGTAGCCGCGACCCGGGGTCAGGTCTTGCATTGCAGTACCTGCCCCGTTCGAAGGTAAGGAACGTGCGCCGATTCGTCCCCAGCGGGACTGACTGGTGCGATCTCGGCACCCGAGTGCGTCAATGCAAGATCTGACCCCGACGGGTGAGCGCTACCAGCGGTACCAGCGCGCGTCGGCGCTGCGGGCGAGGAAGCCGATCACCCACAATGCGAGGACGATCGCGGCGACGACCCAGAGGAACTTGACCGCGAACCCGATCCCGAGCAGGACGATCGCGAGCAAGAGGACGAGCAGCAGTGCGAGCATCGGTGAAGTCTCCCTTCGTCCCCGGCCCGATGCCCGTTCTCGGCCGTTTCGAACCGGCTACAGGTAGCCGAGGGGGTCGACCGGCGCGCCGTTCACCCGCACCTCGAAGTGCAGGTGCGGCCCGAAGCAGTGGCCGGTGCAGCCGACGTAGCCGATCGTCTGGCCCTGCGAGACGATCTGGCCGAGGCCGACGGCGATGCTCGACTGGTGGCCGTAGGCGGTCGAGATCCCCCCGCCGTGGTCGATCGCGACGAGGTTCCCGTAGCCGGACATCCAGCCCGCGTAGACGACGCGCCCGGCCGCCGCGGCGCGAATCGGCGTCCCGTACGGCACGCCGATGTCGATGCCCTCGTGCATGCGGCCCCAGCGCCAGCCGAACCCGCTCGTGACGGGGCCGTTCACGGGCCAGATGAAGCCCGCCGCCGACGGCGTCACGTCGCTCGGCGCCAAGTAGGACGAGCTCGAGGACTGCGCCGAGCGGATCTGCGCGGCGAGGCTCGCGCTCGCCTGCTGCAGGCCGGCGGCCTCGTGCAGGAACTCGGACTTCGTCTCCTTCACGTTCTGCAACGCCTCGCGCTTCGTCGCCCGCGCGGCGGCGAGCCGGTTCTCGTTCGCGAGCAGCTGGTCGCGCAGGGCGCGCACCTGGTTCGTGCGCACGGCGATCGTCCGTAACTCGGCCGCGACGAGCGAGCGGAACTTCTTCGTGTGCTCGCGCTGCACGCGCACACGCTCCTTGGCGGTACCGACCTGGGCCGCGATCGAGCGGTCCTGCGTGCCGAGCGAGTCCACCACCTCGGCCTGGTCGACCAGGTCGTTGAGGCTCTTCGACGCGAACAGCACCTCCAGCGTGCTCGGCTCTCCCTGCTCGTAGAGGTCGACGAGCCGGTTCCCGAGCCGGTCGCTCAGTGCCCCGTACTCGCTCCGGTAGAAGTGGAAGCGGCTCGTCTGCAGCCGGAAGAGCTCGTTCAGGCGGGCGAGCTTCTCCTTGTGCAGCTCGAGATCCTGCTCGAGCGGCGCGAGGCGGTCGGAGACGACGCCGACCTGCGTCGCCAGCCCGCGGATCTGGCCGTTGACCGACGCGATCTCGGTCGCGAGCTCCTGCTCCCGGTGCTGGGCCCAGGCGATCTTCGCCTGCACCCGCTGGAGGCGGGCGTCGACGTCGGCCTTGCGGCTCGCGACGTCCCCGCTCGCCGGCGCCGCCACGACGGCGACGAAGAGGGCGAAAAGCGGTACGAGTCGGCGAACGCGCATTGCGCGAGACTTCGGCGGTCGGGCAGGCGTCCCTGCCCTCGGGCGCTACTCCGATCCGGGCGGCGGGCTCGGGACGGGGCCCGGCTCGGGAACGTGCGCAGGCCCAGGGGGCTCGGAGGGCTCGGGATACGGCTCGGGGACGGGAACGGGTTGCGGCGGCGGGCTGGGCTCCGGGAGCGGCTCCGGCGAAGGCTCCGGAGTCTCGATCTGGGTCGGCTGAACCTGGAGCTGGGCACGCTGGATTCGCTCCACGGCGGCTGCGGCTGTCTGCTCCATCTCCTCCTCCTTCGCGCGGACCAGCCCGTCGAGCTCTGCCATCCGAGCGCGGGCCGACTCGGTCTCCTGGGGGTCACCAGCGTACACGGCTTCGCCCAAAATGCGCGCACTTTCCGTCCTTTTTGCCAGCAGCTCGGCGAGCTCGCGGCGCTGGCGGTAGAGGGCGGCGCGCGCGCTCGAGTGCACCGCCACGGACTCGACCGCGTAGCCGGTGCTGTCCTTCAGCCTGCGCCAGGCGGGTGCGAGGACGCGGCCGGCGCGGAAGACGCCGAAAAAACGCGGGCGGGCCGTTTCGTACTCCACCGGGACGGGGCCCGTCTCGTCGGGCGGCAGCTCCTCCACCGCCGTCTCCCCCGGCCCGGCATCCACGCGCATGCCGCACTCGGGGCAGAAGCGGCTCCGCTCCGGAAGCTCGGCGCCGCAGCTCGAGCAGCTAGCCAGAGGCCCCAACCCGGTCCCGGCGCGGCTCGGGGTCGAGGGCCCGCAACGCCTCGGCGGCGCGGCGGCGCATCGGGCCGATCTGCGCGCGGTAGTCCTCGTCGGAGACCTTGCCCGTGCGATGGTCGAACTCGAGCTCCTTCAGCGCAGCGAGGGCGCGGTCGCGCTCCTCGGCCAGCGCGATCCGCGCCTGCTCGCCCTCAGCGGGCTGGTCGAGGCGGTCGTCCACGGGCTGCGGGTCACGGAGGAACGGACGAGCGACCAGCAGCACGCAGGCGACGGCGAGTAGCACCCCGACGGCGAGCCACATCGCGGGTCAGGGTACCGCTCAGGCCGTGCGGAGGGCTTGGTGGAGGCGACTCGCGCTCGGGCGTGGCAGCAGGCCGAGAAGCGTTTGCCGCTCACGCGGGGTGAGAGCGCGGCGGAGCGTCGCGCCGAGCGTGCTCGCCGGGCAGCCGGCCCGGTCGTAGCGTCGGAGGCTGCCCCGTAGCCCGAGGTAGGACATGTCTGCCGGGTAGACCGTTCCGCCGCCGTAGTGCAGCAGCATGGAGCCCGCATGCGCGGCCACCTTGTCCGCCTGCTCCTGGCAGACGGCCTCCGCGCGGCCGCGGCCGCTGCCGCCGCAGCCGGCGAGCAGCGCCGAGAGGGCCACACATGCGACCAGCTGCCGCACGCGTGGGGTCGGCTAGGCCTTCTTCGGCACGTACTTGGAGGGGCACTTCGTCACGAGCGAGTCCTGCTTCGCGACGAAGGTGCCGTGTGCGTAGCGGCCGCTGACCACGATGTGGCGCCCGAGCTTGAACTGGTCGGGAACGCTGCCCCGGTAGACGATCGGCACCGTCTTCGTTCCGCCGATGTCGCCGACCTTGAAGCGCAGGCCGGCCTTCGCGTAGCCCGCGCCGTCGACCGGCCCCACGACCTTGCCGACCAGCGAGACGGTCCCCGTGTGGCCGGCCAGCTCGCTCGGCTTCAGCTGCGCGGTACGGCCGCCGGCGATCGAGACGTAGAGCAGGAAGACCGCCAGCACGGCCGCGACCGAGAGCGCGATGACGAGGCGGACCGAGCGTGGGTTCTTCGCCACGCCGTGGATTGTACGGTGCCTACGACGGTTCCGTGGCCGGCTCGCCGCGGCGCGACGGGATCCGGTAGCCGTGCTCCTGGCACAGGCTTCCCGGGGTGTCCTCGGTGAGCGCGTCGCAGTAGCCCTTGCCGTAGGCCGCGCGCATGAACGCCGCGACCACCTCGAGGTTCCACTCGCCGATGTCGGCTGCCTCCCGCCAGAGGTCGGAGAGGCGAAGGTCGATGTCGAGCTCCAGCAGGTCGATTCGGGAAGGTCGCTTGGCCATGGCGCGAAGGTAGCCGGGGCATCGGACGGACTAGGCTGGCCCCGTGGGCAAGCTCAGGTTCGGCCCGGCGCGGGTTCCCTCGCGCGAGAGCCCGCAGGCGGCGATCGCGCTGCTGCGGGAGCGCGGCTTCGACGCCTGCGAGATCGACTTCGAGGGGAAGTTCTGGATGGACTACGACTGGGCCGCCGAGTTCGGGAAGCTCGCGCGGGGGGCGAGGATCGCGCTCTCGGTGCACGCGCCCATCGCCGGTTTCATGGGTCACGTCGAGCGCGACAAGAAGCAGCGGATGGCCGTCGGCATGCTCGACCACTCGGCCGGGATCGCGAAGGCCGCGGGCGCGGAGGTGGTCGTCTTCCACCCCGGCTTCCTGCTCGGCCGCACACGCGCCGCCGCTCTCAGCTCGATCTGCGAGCAGCTGGCCGAGCTGCGCGAGCGCCTCGAGGGCAAGGACCGTGCGGTGCCGTTCGGCGTCGAGGTCATGGGTCGCGTCCGTGAGATCGGGAGCCTCGACGACGTGATCGAGATCTCGCGCCGCTGCGGCTGGGTCCGCCCCGTGCTCGACTTCGCCCATATGCACGCGACGAGCGACGGCGCCTTCACCGACGTCGAGCCCTTCGCCGCCGCGCTCGAGGCGGCCGACGGCGTGCTCGAGCCCGGCGCGCCGTTCCACATCCACTTCTCGGACATCGCCTACGCGAACCGGAACGAGACGAAGCACCTGCCCTACGGCGAGGGGACGCTGCGCGCCGACCCGCTCCGGCAGGCGCTGCGGACGTTCAAGCGCCCGGCGACCGTGATCTCGGAGTCCCCCGACCTCGAGTCCGACCACGCGATCCTCGCGGCGCTCGCGCCGCGGCGGGCTCAGGCGCCGAAGCGCCGGTAGACGAGCCCGACGACCGGGTCGGTCAGCCGCTCGAGCAGGAGGATCACGCGCCGGAGCAGCGGCCGGCAGAGGTAGACGACCACGCCGGCGGCGAGCGCGCCCACGGCGGCGCCCGCGATCACGTCCGACGGATAGTGGGCGCCCACGAGGATGCGGCCGAGCCCGATCAGCGTCGCGACCGCCAGGAAGAAGCGCCCGAGCCGCCGGTCGACGAAGTAGACGCCGAACGCGATCCCGAAGGCGGCGCTCGCGTGGTCGCTGGGGAACGACGGGTCGTGCGAGTTGCTCAGGTGGTAGACGCCCGGATGCGTCTCGTACGGCCGCGGCCGGTGCCAGAACGACGCGATCGCCTGATTCGCGAGCAGCGCGAGCCCGCCGGAGGCCGTCCCGGCAAGCGCGGCGAGCTTGCCGCGCCGGTCACCGCCCGGGCGCGTGACGAACCAGAGCGCGACCACGAGCGCGGCGTAGACGACGACCCCGTAGGTCTCGAAGCCGCCGGCGACGTGCGCGAGCGTCCGGTGGTGGCTCGCGAAGACGCTGACCGCGTGGTAGGCCGACCAGTCCACGCGGCCCACGGTAGCCGGGACCCGGCGGTCCCGCCACCGACAACCGGCCAGGAAAGGACTCTGCTAGGCCGCGCTCGCCGCCTCGGCCAGGACGCCGTCGCGGCGCGCGTCGAGCTCGTCGGCCTCGTCGTCGCGACCACGGTCGCGCAGGAACTGCACGAGCGCCTGCAGGAGCTCGCACTGGTGCTTCCGGTGCTCGGTCGCTGCGAGCGTGTCGTACGCCTGACGGAGTAGCTCCTCGGCCTCCTCGTCGCGGCCCTGCGCGGCACGCACCAGGCCGAGCGACATCGTCGTCGTGGCGAGCGAGGTGACGTCGTGCGGCCCGACCGTCTCCCGCGCGGCGAGGGCGAAGCGCTCCGCCTCGTCGACACGCCCCTGCGAGAGCAGGAGCTCGGCGAGGCCGCGCTGCGTCTCGCACAGCGTCGCGCGGTCCTCCAGCGGCGCGAGGATCCGGATCGACTCCCTGAAGAGCCGCTCCGCACGCGCGGTGTCGCCCTTGTGCCGCGCGGTCCACGCGGCGAAGTTGAGCGTGCGGCCGAGCATCCACGCAGCACCTGCCTCGGCGAGATGCTCGCGCGCGGCCTCGAGCGCGGCCTCCGCGTCGTCGAGCTCGCGCCGGTACAGGTGCAGCTGTCCGGCGAAGCGGAGCGCCCGGCCCCGCGCCTGGGCGCTGCCGCTCTCCTCGGCGAGCAGGATCGCCTGCTGGATCAGCGGCTCGGCGCGGTCGAGCTCCAGCCTCGCCAGGTACACGCTCGCGAGCTCGTCGGCGGCCTCGCTCTCGAAGCCCTTGTGCTCGGAGGCGCGCGCGAGCTCGAGCGCCTCCAGGATCACCTGCTCCTCCTTCGCGAGGTCGCCCCGCATCCAGGCGATCGTCGCGAGTGCCCGCAGCGCGCGGTAGCGGCCCGAGTGGTCGTCGGGCCCGAGCACGGCGAGCGCGTTGTCGACCATCTCCTCGGCGGCGCGGACGTCGCCCTCGCGCATCACCGCCGCCTCCGCCAGTGCGATCAGCGCCCGCCCCTGCGTCCAGCCGTCGCCCTCCTGGATCGCCGCCGCGAGCACCTCCTCCATCTCGCGCGAGACGGCCGGCAGGTCGCTGAGCCGGTCGGCGGCGCGCGCGGCCAGGTAGCGCCGGCGCGTGGTCGGCTCGAGCTCGACGGCGCGCACGAAGTGCTGGCGAGCGGTGCGGTTCGCCTCGCGCGCGAAGGCGCGCAGGCCGGCCTCGGCGAGCGCGTCCGCGGCCTCCCGCTGCAGCTCGAGCGGCGCGGCGC
>DATIFC010000125.1:0-3480 GCA_035455445.1 Gaiellaceae bacterium
ACGACGGTCACGTTCGAGCTCGCCCCGCACGACGACGGCACGCGCCTGCGACTGACGCACGAGGGCGAGATCGCCGATCGCCCCGGCGGCCTGCTCGAGGCGGGCTGGCCGGTCAAGCTCGAGGATCTGAAGAGGAGGCTCGCTCATGCCTGAGGTCGTCATGCACGACGAGTGGCTCGCGGCGCGCAGGGCGCTGCTGGCCGAGGAGAAGGAGCTCACCCGCGCGCGGGACGAGCTCGGCCGCAAACGGCGCGAGCTGCCCTGGGAGAGGGTCGAGAAGGAGTACGAGTTCGACGGGCCGGAGGGGCGGCGCACGCTCGCGGGGCTCTTCGGCGGGCACAGCCAGCTCGCCGTCTACCACTTCATGTTCGGGCCCGACGACGAGGACGGCTGCCGGAGCTGCTCGTTCTGGGCGGACAGCTTCGACCGCAACGTCGTGCATCTGGCGGCGCGCGACATCAGCCTCGTCGCGATCTCGCGGGCGCCGCTCGAGAAGCTCGAGGCCTACCGCGAGCGGATGGGCTGGAGCTTCCCCTGGTACTCGTCGTTCGGGAGCGACTTCAACTACGACCTCGGCGTCTCGTTCCCGCCGGGGGGCGGCGAGTACAACTACCGCCCGTACGCGGGTGAAGGGGAGCGCGAGGGCGTGAGCGTCTTCGCGAAGGACGAGCGCGGCGTCTTCCACACCTACTCCACCTACGCGCGCGGCATCGACCTGCTCAACACGGCGTACAACTTCGTCGACCTCGTGCCGAAGGGCCGCGACGAGGAGGGGCGCAGCCCGCAGTACTGGGTTCGGCGTCGCGACGAGTACGGGATCTGAGCCGGGGCGCACGGTTCTGAGCTAGCCTCTCGGCGTGCGAGAGAAGGCGACGTTCTCCGATGCGCTGCTCGCGCTCGTCGCGTTCGCGGCCGGCGCGACGGCCTTCACCTGCGCCTTCTTCCTGCTCTTCGAGGACCGAGAAGGGCTCGCGGCTGCGTTCGGCGGCGGGGGCATGTGGCTGACCCTCTGGGCCGCCGCCCGCGCCGTGCTCCCGGTGCGGCAGCACTCGGGAAGCAGGCCCAGCCGCTAGTCGCCGCTCTCGACGCAGGTCGACATCACGACCTCGGGCCGGCCCGCGCCCTCGTCCCGGCCGGGGTACGAGGGACGCCGGATCCAGAGGCCGGGTGCGACTTCTCTCGTCGCCGCTACCGCGATAGTGTGCTCGAGATTCGACCTGCATCACCAACTGCGGACGAGGGGAGAGACCAGATGAGAGCGATCAGGGCGGCCCTGACCGTGCTCGTCGTCGTGGCGCTGGCCGCCGCGGCGGGCGTCGCGGCAAAGGGCGCGGCGGCGGCGAGCGCAACCACGTGCACCGGCTTCCTCGCACCCGGCTCGTACGGGCGCGTGGTCGTCCCGGCGGGCGAGAGCTGCTTCAGCGACGGCGGCGTCACGATCAGGGGCGGCCTCTACGTGCAGCCCGGCGCCACGTTCGTGCTCGGCAGCGAGGAGGCTCCCGGCGACAACGGCACGATCAACGGCGGCGTCCACGCGACGAGCCCCGCCAACCTGCAGATCCACTTCATGACGATCAACGGCGGCGTCGAGTCGCACGGCGGCTCCGGCCCCTTCGGCGGACCGTTCGACATCACCTGGAGCGCGATCGAGGACAACCACATCAACGGCGGCGTCAGCATCACCGGCTACGACGGCTTCTGGTTCGGGTTCATCCGCAACCACGTCAACGGCTCGGTGACCCTGAGCGGCAACGTCCTCGTCGACCCCGACGGGAACGAGTACGTCACCAACTCGATCCACGGCAGCCTGAGCTGCTACGGCAACTCGCCTGCCCCCCAGGTCGGCGACTCCGAGGGCAACCTCAACCACGTCACCGGCGCCAAGAAGGGCCAGTGCGCGGCGGTCTGAGCGCGCGCGGACCGAACGCTGCGAGAGGGGCCGCCCGGCCCCTCTCGTCGTGTAGGCGGCGGCCGCGCGCCGATGAGTTTCCGCGGCCCCCCTCGTCCTACCCTTCGACCCCCAACGGCGAAAGGAGAGGGAGATGGGTCAGCCGGTCGTGCACTTCGAGGTCGTCGGGAAGGACGGAGGGACGCTTCGCTCCTACTACGCCGACCTCTTCGGTTGGAAGATCGACGCCGACAATCCGATGCAGTACGGGATGGTCGACGGCAAGGACAACGGCGAGGTCGGCATCGGCGGCGGCGTCGGCCAGGGGCCGGACGGCTACGAGGGCCACGTCACCTTCTACGTCGCGGTCCCCGACGTCGAGGAGGCGCTGCAGAAGGCGGAGAGCCTCGGCGGCACGCGGGTCATGGGCCCCGAGAACATCATGGACATGGTCGAACTCGGCCAGTTCACGGATCCCGAGGGCAATCTGATCGGCGTCGTCAAGGACCAGATGTAGCGGCGCTAGCGCCCGACGGCGTAGCCCTGCATGCCGCGCGGGTCGGCGGCGGCGCGGAGGATCCTGTCGCCGCCCCTCGCGACGGCGCCGAGGCGGCCGAGCGACCACGGCTCGTGCTCCTCGACGAGATGCCCGCGACGGCGCAGCTCCGCGACGACGTTCTCGGCGAAGCGGCTCTCGAGCTGGAGCGTCCGCGGCCGTGCACCGCGCGGGTAGAACGACTCCGGGAAGTGCTCGGTGTGGAACATCGGCGCGTCGATCGCCTCCTGCAGGTTCAGCCCGAAGTGGACGAGCGAGAGGAAGAAGACGAGTGACCATTGGTCCTGCTGGTCGCCGCCCGGCGTGCCGAAGGCGAGCGTCTCGCCGTCCCGGCGGGCGATCGTCGGGGAAAGGGTGGTCCGCGGGCGCTTTCGCGGCTCGAGCGAGCTCGGCAGCCCTTCCTCGAGCCAGAACATCTGCGCGCGCGTGCCGAGGCAGAAGCCGAGGCCGGGAATCACGGGCGAGCCGTGCAGCCAGCCGCCGCTCGGCGTCGCGGAGACGGCGTTTCCGTGCCGGTCGACGACGTCGAGGTGGCAGGTGTCCCCGCGGGTCGGCTCGCCGATGCCGGGGGCCGCCGACGGCGCGTCCGGAATGCGCGGCAACCGCGGCTCGCGGCCGCCGGGGCCGCCCGGCCGTAGCTCACCCGAGGCCTCGCTGCCCACGAGCGCACGGCGCTCGTCCGCGTACCTCCCGCTCAGCAGCTCGTCGAGCGGCACGTCGACGAAGTTCGGGTCGCCGTACCACGCCTCGCGGTCGGCGAAGGCGAGCTTCGCGCACTCCACGACGGCATGCACGAAGTCGGCGCCGTCGCGCTCGAGCGAGTCGAGGTCGAGGCCGTCGAGCAGCGCGAGCTGCTGCAGGAAGACAGGGCCCTGCCCCCACGGGCCGGTCTTGGAGACACGCCACCCGTGGTAGTCGAGCTCGATCGGCGCCTCGACCGACGCCTGCCACGAGGCGAGGTCGTCGCCGGCGAGGAGCCCGCGGTGGCGGCGCCCCGAGCTGTCCATCGCCTCGGCGTCCTCGAGGTAGGCGTCGA
>DATIFC010000126.1:0-5649 GCA_035455445.1 Gaiellaceae bacterium
ACGACGGGCTCCGGGTCTGACGTGAAGAGCAGCTCGACGAGCCAGGTCGGTGGTATCCCGGTTCGCAGGCACCAAAGGATCTAACGGCGACCGAGGAGACGATCGCGAAGCTCGCCGCGTCGGGTCTCACGAATCGGGCGATCGCGGAGCGGATCTTCGTCAGCCCCAAGACGGTGGAGCCCAACCTGGCTACGGGAAACTCGGCATCCGCTCCCGCGCGGAGCTCGGCCGGGCGATGGTGGAGCGCGAGCGCGCTGTCGAGACCTAGCCCGCGGGTCTCAGCTCCACCGCTTCGAGGCCGAGCCACGAGGCCAGATCCTCCAGCTCGGCATCCACGCCCTTGCTCGTCGCGCGCGTGAACCTGACGTCCTCGTGGATCGCGTTCACGCGCAGCGCGGAGGCCTTGCGGTCGGCGGCGGCGTCGACCTTTCCCACGAGGCGGTCTCCGTGGAGGATCGGCAACGCGTAGTAGCCCCAGCGGCGCTTCGGGGCCGGCTTGTACATCTCGAGCGTGTACTCGAAGTCGAACAGCTCCTCGGCCCGTACGCGGTCGTGTACGAGCCGGTCGAACGGCGACAGCAGCGCCGTCCTTCCCGCGAAGGCGCCGTCGAGGTACGCGGGATCGACGCGCCACTCGCCCTTCACGCCCTCGACCACGGCCGGCTCGCCGGCCTCGCCGACATGGACCGGCTCCATCGGCATCTTCCGTGCCCTCTCGCGGGCGATCCCGAGCGAGGCGAGCCGCCGCTCGTCCTTCCTGCGCTCTGCCTCCTCGAGGGACGGGACGGTGAGGCCTGCCGGGTAGACGCGCTCCGGGAGGTCCCACAGCCGCTCCCGCCCCACGCGCCCGGCGATCGCGACCTCGCCGCGCATCATCAGGAACTCCAGCATCTGGGTGACGTTGCGGTTGTTCGTCCAGCCGCTGGATGCCCACGGCACGACACAGGTGTCCGGGATGTCGCGCGAGCTCAGGGGCCCGGACTTGCGGAGCCGCCCCAGGATGTCGCGCCGGAAGCGGTCGTTGTCGGCGAACCACGTGCGAGAGCGCTCGTAGGTAGGGAACTCGACGGCTCCGGCGAGGTAGAGGCCGAGGTCGTCCATCGGCCGCACCATCGCGTCGAGCTCGAACAGCGTGCGCTCCTGCTCGAGTGCCCGTGTGAGCTCGCCGGGCCGGTACGAGGAGCCGAGGCGGCTCCAGACGACGAGGTCGGCGCTCGGCGCGATCGCCGCGGTCGGGTCGATCTGCAGCAGGGTCAGCCGCCGCACGACGGTGAGCAGGTCGGTCGGCCGCGGCGCGTCGAGCAGCTGCGCGCGCACGGCGACCCTCCGGGCCTGCTCCTTCGTGAGCCGGTGCACGGGCGGCAGGCTACGTACGGACGAGCACGCCGAGCTCGAGCAACCGGCGGACGACCGGCAGCGCCGCCTGCTCGAACTCCGCGGCATCGCCCTCGCCGAGGCCCAGCGTACGCACCCGTTCGGCGAGGGCCTCACGCAGCGTGCGCCCCTCGAGCAGCGGCAGGAGCTCCGCCGTGTGGACGTCCAGGGCCGTGCGGAAGCCGAGGCCTTCTCGCAGCGTGAGGGCGATCCCCAGCAGCTCCGCCTCGCCGTCGGGGAACCCGACCGTCTGCTCGACCCGCACGCTCTCCACGACCGCGAAGCGCGCGTCGAGCAGCTCGCGCTCGCCGGCGAGGGCCTGCAGGAGGTCTTGCGTCGCGAACACGCGCAGCACGTGGTCGCTCGCCTGCTCGAGCCGGTCGAGCACGACGCGGTCGCGGCGCACCCAGTTGCTCCCGCCGGAGCGCCGGCGCAGGATCACCGCTCCGTGCGCGACGGCCTCGACGCCGAGCACGTCGAGGTAGGCGAGCCATTCGTCGAGCTGCTCCCGGAACCGCTCCGGCTCGTCGCGGGCGACCGGCTTCAGCCAGCCGACGGCGTGGCTGACCGGGTCGTCGCTGCCGAAATGGAGCAGCCAGCAGTCGCATCCGTTGCCCTCCACCCAGTGCTCGACCGGCCCGAGCGGGTCGTCGGGCGCGTGGGCCCAGCTGACGAGGAGCGTGGCGAAGCCGCCCTCGGCCAGCAGCCCCGGAGCCTGCCGGACGACCTCGCGCGAGACGGTGTCGCCCGGCAGCCCGCTGTCCCGGTAGGCGTAGCGGGACTCGGGCGAGATCACGTAGGGCGGGTTGCAGGTGACGAGGTCGAAGCGCTCGCCCGCCGCCGGCTCGAAGTAGCTCCCCTCGCGCAGCTCGAGGTTCTCGAGGCCGTTCAGCCGCGCGTTCGCGGCGGCGAAGGCGAGCGCGCGCGGGTTGACGTCGGTCGCCACCACGGCCTCGGCATGGCGCGAGGCGAGCAGCGCCTGAATCCCGTTGCCGGTGCCGACGTCGAGCGCCCTGCCCACCCGCCGGCGGACGGTCAGCTTCGCGAGCGTCACCGACGGCGGATGGAGGCCCGCGACCCAGTCCGGGCCGGTCGGCCCCTCGCTGTCGCGGTCGGAGGCGATCAGCAGGTCGCCGTGCGGGACGAGCTTCAGCGCCGCGCGCACCGTCCCGTCGGACTCCTCGAGCCAGCCGGCCTCGACGAGCGCAGCGAGCTCGACGGGGGCCAGCGCCTCCTCGGCCTCCGCGGCCGCGAGCTCCAGGCCGAGCAGGAAGAGCCGCGCCAGCGCGGAGAACGGATCGCCGGGCGCCAGCCGCCGCTCGTGCACCGCGAGATCAGCCGCCCCGAAGGAGATGCGCCCGCCGCCGAGGGCCTCCTCCAGGCGCTCGGTCGTGTACCCGGCTCCGGCGAGCCTCGCGCGTAGCGCGTCCACGACCTCGGGCCGCGGCGCGGCCGGAGCGGCGGCCGCCCGCGCGCTCAGAGCTTGACGTTCTTGGAGAGGTCCCAGCCGGCCGTGATCGCGGCGCCGGCGGCGCCGCGCGCGCTCTGCGGCCGGTATTCCAGCTGGATTCGCGAGAAGGCGAAGGCGATCGACTCTTGCGGCACCTCTCCGTCGGTGTCGCCCTCCTGGAACGAGGTGACGAGCAGGTCGCTGAACTTGATCTTCAGGTACTCGACCTGCTCCTTCTGGGTGCGGCGGACGCTGAGGTTGGCCTCCTTGATGTGCTTGCCGGCGGCGCAGGCGAGGAAGAGCTGCGGCGAGGCCTTGTTCACGCGCATGGTGAAGTGGAAGTCCTGGAAGTGCGCGCGGCCCGCGGCGCCTCCCCCGGCGCCGGGGCTCTCGGCGACGGCCTGCGTCACGCCCCAGCCGAAGGAGACGAGCTCGATCTCGTCCTTGTGCTTGCTGTCCAGGCTCTCGCCCGGGATTCCGTCGATCTTCAGGAACAGGTTCGCCAACGCGCCTCCCTCCGTCACTCGACCACCGGAGCAGGCCGCCGCAAGACCTGAGGCGCGACTCTACGCCCCGGCGAGGGCACCCGCAAGAGTCGCGGTCGCGCGCAGCTGGCCGACGTCGCGGAGCCTCAGCCGCGGAACGTCTTCGTGGCGACGGCCGTCCGCCGTCCACAGGGTCGCGCTCTCGACGCAGGTGCGCAGCAGCACCCCGGAGGCGCGCGGCGCCAGCTCCACCTCGCGCAGGCCGTCCGGGCGGCTGTTCCAGTGCGCGACGACTCGCGAGCGGCGTTTCCCCGGCGGGCGGCAGCGCTCGACCATGCCGTAGGCGGTGAGCGTCAGCACCGCCGAGCCGGGGTCGTCCGCCAGCACGCTCGCGTACCGGCACGGCCACCTCGGCGCCAGCTGCGGCCCGTCGAGGAGCACGGCGACGACGAGGCTCGGCCCCATGCGCCGCACGAGGTCGGCGACCTCGTCGAGACTGGCGAGGTCCTCGCAGACCATGGGCGCGGCGGTGACCCCGTTGCCCACGTCGATCACGTTCAGCGTGCGCTCGCGGAGGCCGATCGCCTCCCACCAGAGCCTGCTCGGGTCGAGCGAGCGGGTGAGGTGGTACTGGCGGATCTGGCCCTCGTCGAGGCACCAGCGGTGGTGCTTGTCCTGCTCGAGCCGCTCCCAGCCCGCCTGCGTGCGAACGCCGAAATGGAGGTAGTTGCGACCCTGGGCGGAGGCGGCCGATGGCTCGCGCACGCCGGCGATCAGGAAGGTCACCCCGTGCTCGGCCAGGGTGCGCTCGAGCGCGTCCACCTCCTCGGCCTGGACGGCCGTCTCGGGAAGGATGACGGCGTCGACGCGGCCCGCGGTCTCGACCGCCTCCTCGAGCAGCGCCCCGACGAGCCCGCAGTCGAGCCCTGGCTCCGGGGCGAACTCGAAGAAGCCGAAGCGCTCCAGGTCCATGTTCTCGAGCAGCGCGGGCGGCGCCGGCCGGAAGTCGTCGGCCTTGATGCTCAGCGGCCACGGCAGGAGGACGATGTTGTAGTCGGTGCGCCCGGCAGGCCCCGCGGCCTCGCCGCTGCTCCAGCCCACGTGGACGGCCTCGTAGCAGAGGCCGAGGTACCGCGAGAGCGAGCGGATCGTGATCCCGCGCGGCGAGAAGCTCGTCTTCGGGAAGATGCGCACCCGCGTGGGCGAGAGGCGCGACAGCGACCCCTGCGACCGGAGCAGCTCCAGGGCGCGTCCCTCGAATGACGCCTCGGCGTCCGGCGTTCCGAAGACGAGCTCGGCGCACGCCTCGTCGGCCAGCGCATGCAGCGTCAGGAGCGCGGCCGCCAGCTCCCAGGCCTCGCCGCTGCGCACCCGCGCCAGCGGCTCGTGCTGGAGCCGGGTGACGGTGCGCCAGCAGCGCCGCACGAGCTGGGGCGGCTCGCCTCGAGCGCCGCAGGCCTCCCGCCAGAGGCGCGCGGCGCCGCGGACCTCGTCGCCCCAGTCCCGCAGCGGCGGCCAGCGCCTCCCCGGCGGGGGGGCGACGACGAAGCGGTAGCTCTCGGTGTGGTCGAGGACGAGGTTGGCGAGGGCGAAGACGTCAGGCGGCCAGCGCACGAGCTCGTCCCAGGCCGGGGCCGGTGCGAACGCGTCGAAGTACGAGCGGACGCTGTGGCCGTCGCCCCGCGCCGCGGGCCCGGCCGGGGCCGGCTCCGTGATCACCGTCGCCCGGCGCTCGCCAGCCCGGCGCCGACCGCGACGAACGCCGCGCCGAGGGCGACGGTCAGCTCGGCCAGACGGGACGCCATGTACGCCTGCATCAGCGCGGACTGGAGCGTCGTCGACTGGATCCAGAGGTCGTGGTCGGGGTTCTCGACCGGCCGCCCGGTCAGCTCGTCCTTCACGGCGACGGCGCTGTCCGGCGTCGGCCTGCCGTCGGCGTCGAGGTAGGCGTCGACCTCCGCGTAGGTGCGGCCGCCGGTGGCCACGAGCGTGTTGCGCCTGATGAACTCGGCCAGCGACCGCGCCGCGGGGCCGCTCGTCACCTGCGTCTCGTCCAGCGGGCTCGAGATGCGCTCCTGCGCGAGGGCTCGCGCGGCCTCGCGGCGTGCCCAGAGGCCGACGCCGACGAAGACGAATCCCGCCAGGCCGACGGCGGCTCCGGTCGCCGTCAGCAGCGGCGATCCCCCGCTGTCAGCGCGCGCGATCATCCATCTCCGAACGCAAGCAGCGGCCTCGCTCCGGCCGCATCCGGGGAAACCCTGATGTGGCTCTAGCCGCGGCCCGTGCTGCGGCTCGCGGGCGACGACGACGCGAAGAGCGTGATCCCGATCGCGGCCAGCG
>DATIFC010000127.1:0-2053 GCA_035455445.1 Gaiellaceae bacterium
CGTTGACCGTCGCCTCGCCCTCGGTCAGTCGGCTCAGGATGGCCCGCCGCGTGGGATCGGCGAGCGCGGCAAAGACGGTGCTGAGCGGGTCGCGCTGCATTTAGCAGCTACGCTAATTACTTTAGGCGCTAAATGCAAGCGGGAATAGCCTCCACGTGCCGGCGTTCGAGCGGTCATGGCAGCGGGCGAGTTCCGGGTGGTGCTGACCGTGCGCGATTTCGACGAGGCTGTTGCGTTCTACCGCGACGCGCTCGGCCTGGAGCAGGTCGCCGACTGGAGCTCCGAGGATGGCCGGGTCGTCCTGCTCGACGCCGGACCGGCGACGCTGGAGCTCTTCGACGAGCGCCAGGCCGAGACGGTCGACCGGATCGAGGCCGGGAAGCGCGTGTCGGGGACGGTGCGGCTCGCGCTCGAGGCGGCCGACAGCGAGGCGCTCGCGCGGCGGCTCGTCGAGGCCGGCGCCGAGCAGGAAGCGCCGCCGGTGACGGCGCCCTGGGGCGACCGCAACGCGCGCGTCCGCGCTCCGGACGGCATGCAGCTGACCTTGTTCAGCCCGGCCGGCTAGCCATCGCCGCGGCAGGCGTACCCCGGGGTCAGGTCTTGCGCTGCCGCATTTTCGTGCCGTTTCCGCAACAAGTCGTCCAGAGCGGGAAACGGCACTAACTCGTCACACCGTCTCTGTGGACGTCGCCTGGCGATGTGTCAATGCAAGATCTGACCCCGGGTGGAACCGAAGGGGTGCGCGATCGCGCCTCGCGAGGCGATCGCTCAGGCGCGCACGTCCGCGGGTGCGCTCTCGCCGCAGCGGGCGAGCAGCGCGTCCCAGTCGGCGTCCACGCGCCGCTGGATCTCCTCGACCTGCTCCGGCTGCAGGTGCGCGAAGCGCTTCTGCGGGCGGAGCCACTCCTCGACGGGCAGCTGTTTCTGCGGGCGGTAGGTGAGGTGGTACCTGCCGTCGACGACCTCGTACAGCGGCCAGAACCGCGACTCGACCGCTGCATCGAGGATTCGCAGGCCGAGCCGCGGCTCGTGGCCCCAGCCGACGGGGCAGTCGCTGAGCACGTTCAGGAACGCCGGCCCGTCCGCCGCGGCGGCCTTCTCCGCCTTGCGCGAGAGGTCGAACCAGTGCGACGAGCAGGCCTGCGCCGTGTAGGGGACTCCATGCGCGACGGCGATCGCGGTCATGTCCTTGCGCTGCTGCGCCTTGCCGAAGCTCTCGAGCCCGGCGGGGCTGGTCGTGGTCGAGGCGCCGTAGGGCGTCGCGCCCGAGCGCTGGACGCCGGTGTTCATGTAGGCCTCGTTGTCGTAGCAGACGTACAGCATCCGGTGGCCGCGCTCGAGCGCGCCCGAGAGCGCCTGCAGGCCGATGTCGTAGGTGCCGCCGTCCCCGGCGAAGACGACGACCGCGACCTCCTCGTCCTGCGGCAGGCCGTTCCGCCTCCGCAGCACGCGCTGGGCGGTCTCGACGCCGCTCGCGACCGCGGCCGCGTTCTCGAAGGCGACATGCAGCCAGGGCACGTTCCACGCGGTGTTCGGGAAGCGCGTCGTCGCGACCTCGAGGCAGCCGGTCGCGTTCACGACGACGGCGGGGCGGTGCAGCGAGCCGAGGACGGTGCGCACCACCACGGGGATCCCGCAGCCCTGGCAGAGCGAATGGCCGCCGGCGAGCGGCTGGACGCCGTTCTGCTCGCGGACGAGGGTCTTCAGACGGGACACGTCTCGCTCCTCAACGCGAGGTAGGCCGGGGCCTCGCCGGTCACGAGCTCGCGCACGTCCTCCGGGTGGAAGTCGCGGCCGCCGAGCCCGTAGACGTGGCCGCGCAGGCCGGTGCCGCTGCCGTAGAGCACGCTCGCCAGCTCGGCATACAGCGGCGGCGCGCCGCCCGGCGAGTCGGCGCGGTCGAGCACGACCACCGAGCGGACGCCTGCGAGCGCCTCCGCGACCGCGGCTCGCGGGAAGGGGCGGAAGGAGACGATGCGCAGCAGCCCGACCGGCAGGCCCTCGTCGCGCAGGGCGTCGACACCCTCCTTGACGGTGCCCGCTGTCGAGCCCA
>DATIFC010000128.1:0-32128 GCA_035455445.1 Gaiellaceae bacterium
CGCGGGATTCACCGCCCCTCCGGGCAAGACGATGGGGCACGCGGGTGCCATCATCTCCGGCTCCTCCGGCACGGCGCAGGCGAAGAAGGACGCGCTCGAGGCGCGCGGTGTGCGCGTCGGAACCACCCCGACCGAGGTCGCGGAGCTCGCGGTCGAGGTTGCCTCCGCCCGCGCGTAGCTCGCAATCCGCTCTGACCTTTGTAATGGTTCCGCCCCGAGGGGGCCGGACGCCTACTGCGGCCGGCCAGACGCAAGAAAAGGGGGGTACCCATGAGGTACATCGGCGTCACGGCGCTCATCGCGCTGGTGCTCGGCGTCTCGACCGCCCTCGGCGGCGGCGCCCGGGTCGCACGTCCTCACGCGCAGCTGGGGGTGAGGAACGGCGTCATCTACGCCTGCGTCGAGACCAGTGGCGGTCGCGCCACGCTCGGCGACTTGAAGCTCAGCCACTGTCACAAGGGGTTCAAGAGGATCGCCTGGAACATCCGCGGCCCGAAGGGGGCCCGCGGCGGCGCGGGCACGCCCGGCCCGCAGGGGCCGCAGGGGCCTCAAGGCATCCAGGGGCCGAAGGGCCTCCAGGGGCCCCAGGGCCCGAAGGGTGACAAGGGTGACAAGGGCGACCGCGGTATGCCCGCCCTGGGCACGTTCGGCCCCGTGCACCTCGCGAACCGCGACGACACCGGCTGCGACGGGGTCGAGGTCTGGGCGCACGACACCGGGGATCGCTGGTACGTCGTCAACCCGGCGCAGGACGGCCTCGGCTACTACGTCACGCGCTACGACGTGAACGGCACCTTCACGACGATTCCCGGAGCCCACCACCCGGGCGACTGCGCGAATGCCTTCGACTCTGCCGATCACGGTACGTTCAATGGCGTCTGGACGCGCAAGATCACGGGTGATTTCGACTTCAACCCGGACGCGACGATGCCCGCGTCCGGGGCGTGGGACGACTTCATCACGGCGTTCTTCGCCGCGGACGGGGAGTCGCCGACCGTGACGGACACGTCGTACGAGTTCGACTACTACAACGCGTGCGGCGATCACTGGCGGGACGCGGCCTACCCGTATCCGACCATCGTCGATTCCGGCAGCATCGGAGACTGCCCGGCGAGCTAGACAACGTCCGCGGGGCGCCGGCCCGCGAAAGGGCCGGCGCCCCGGCGATCCGACGGGAGCCTGGGCTGGGCCTAGACTGGCGCCGTGGAGACGATCTCGTTCGCGCGCGGTATCCCGGCGCCGGAATGCCTGCCGGTCGGCGAGCTGGCCGAGTGCGCCAAGGCCGCGCTGGAGCGCGACGGCTCGGTCGCCCTCTCCTACGGCAGCACGCTCGGGTACGGGCCGCTGCGGGAGTGGCTCGCGGAGCGGCACGGCGTCGAGCCCGCTCGCGTGCTCGTCACGAACGGCTCGCTCCAGGCATTCCACTTCGTCCTCGACGCGCTGGGCGGCGACGGCCGCCGCGTCCTCGTCGAGCGGCCGACCTACGACCGCCCGCGCAAGATCCTCGCGGCTGCCGGTATCGAGCTCGCCGAGATTCCGGTGGACGCCGGCGGCCTTGACGTCGAGGCGGCCGAGCGTGCGCTCGAGGACACGCCGGCGGCGTTCCTCTACACCATCCCGACCTTCCAGAACCCGACCGGCGCCACCCTCGGCGAGGCGCGACGCAACCGCCTCGCGGAGCTCTCCCGCTCGCGCCGGCTGCCCGTGCTCGAGGACGACCCGTACGGCCTCGTCCGCTTCGAGGGCGAGCCGCTCCCTTCGGTCTTCGAGCTCGAGGGCGGGGTCAACGTCATGTACTCGTCGTCCTTCTCCAAGACGATCGCCCCCGGGCTCCGCGTCGGGTACGCGATCGTCCCCGAGGCGCTCGCGTCGGAGCTCGAGGATCTCGTCGCCTCGACCTACATCACGCCGGCCTTGCTCTCGCAAGCCACGGTCTTCGAGTTCCTGCGCCGCGGGTTGTTCGAGCCGAACCTCGAGCGTGTCCGCGGCCTTCTCCGCGCGCGGCGGGACGCGATGCTCGAGGCGCTCGAGCGCGACCTAACCGGCCGCGCGCGCTGGAACCGGCCCGAGGGCGGCTACTTCCTCTGGCTCGAGCTGCCCGAAGGCGTCGACGCGTCGGAGCTGCTGGGCCGGGCGAGGGAGGGCGGCGTCACCTTCGTTCCCGGCGCCGACTTCGGCGGCTCGCCGGCATCGGCGCGCCTGGCCTTCAGCTTCGTCTCGCCCGCCGAGGTCGACGAGGGCGTGCAGCGGCTCGCGCGCCTACTTGCGGCGGCGCCGGCGGCGGTATAGCTGCGAGAGGAGCACGCCCAGCAGGACGCCGAGCGCGACGCTCAACAGGATCAGCCAGATCAACGAGCTGTGTGCCGTGCCGAAGACGAAGTGGACGCCGACCCGCTTGTTGTTCTCGAGGACGAACGCGATCGCGTACGCCGTGAGCAGGACGATGATCGCGATTCGCAGGTAGAGCCGAGGCTGCCACTGGCGACGGAACCCCTCCGGCCGCTCCTCCGGCGCGGGCTCGGCGTCGGCAGGCGGGGTAAGTTGGTGCTCGGGCTCGTCCTGCACGGCGCCTAGTCTAGGCAGCCGAGGCAGCGGCCACCGTGGCCAGGGGCCGCGGCACGAGCCGCGGCTGACGCGGCGGGACGAGTGCGCCGCGACTGGCGGCCCTGAACGTAGGACAGGGCGCGTCGAGGGTCAGGGCGCAGAGCCCTGCCCGCTGGAAGTAGCAATCACCGCAGGTTGGTTGGATCTTTTTGCTCACGCCCCGTTTTGCTCCTCTTGGTCGCCTGCCCGAACATCGCGAGATGATAGGGGCAGGCGAGTCCGAATCAAAGGTTTGCCTACCGAGAAAACAATGCAATTTCCGGCGCTTTCGAACGTGCCGAAAACTGCCGCTTCCTGAGCCTTCAGCGCAACGTTGCCAGTGCCCGCAACGCCTGTGGAAAGTTCTTCACAGGGATGATGCGCAGCCCGTCCGCATAGCGCCGCGCCTCCCGTGCGTTCTCTCCCGCCGGCACGAGGAAGACGTCCACACCCGCCCTGCGGACGCCGAGCGTCTTTTGCTTGACACCCCCGATCGGCCCGACCGTCCCGTCGAGCGCCAGCTCCCCCGTGGCCGCGACCTTGTGCCCGTGGCTGACGTCGCGCCCGAGCTCCTGGAGGATGTCGAGTGCGAAGGCAAGACCGGCCGACGGCCCGCCGACGCCGCCGGCGTCGATCGTGATCTTGAGCGGCAGCTTCACCCGTAGAGCGTCTCTCGCGGAGACGCCGACGAGGGCGCGGCTCGGGTCCTGCGGGTCCGAGACGGTCTTGATCGTGGCCGCTCTGACCTTGCCGTCACGGCGGTAGCCGATCCGCACCAGGTCGCCCGGCCGATGCTTGGCCAGCACGGCGCGCAGGCCGATCACCGACGTCACCTTCTTTCCGTCCGCGGAGACGATCACGTCGCTCGTGCGAAGGACCTTCGCGGCCGGCGCGTGCGGATCGACCAGAACGATGGTCACGCCGCCGCTCCTGGCCGCGACGCGGTAGCCGAGGTGCCGCAGCGCGACGACCGCGGCGACCTTCTGGGACTCGGTCATGTCCTGCTGCCCGATCTGCTGCTCCACCCCGGACGGGATCGGCGGTGCCTTCACGAGCGAGGAGCCCGAGGCGCGCGTGAAGGGGAGAAGCCTCTCGAGCAGTCGCGCCTCGCGCTCGCGCACGTCGACGAAGTAGATGGGGCCGGGCGGCGCACCGCGCTTCTCGCCAGGGACCGTGACGAGCGGGTCGGCGGGATGGGCCGGGTCGACGAGCCGGATGTCGTAGCCGTGCGCCGGCGCGAGCCAGAGCACGAGCCCGGCTGCCACGAGGAGGAAGAGGCCGCTCGCCGCGAGCCGGCCCGGCGAGAACCACCGCATCACGGCGAGGATATGCGCCTCAGAGCAGGCTGCGCGTCAGTCCGCCGTCCACGGGCACGACCGTGCCCGTGACGTAGCTGGCGGCGTCGGAGGCCAGGAAGCAGACGACCTGCGCGACCTCGCGGGGCTGACCGAAGCGCCGCAGGGGGATCTTCTCGAGGTCCTCGGCGCGCGGCTTGCCCTCGAACGCCTCCGCCAATCGTTCCGTCTCGATTCGCCCGGGCGCGATCGTGTTCACCGTGATCTTCTTAGGGCCGAGCTCGCGCGCCATCGTCTTGGCCCATCCGACGACCCCCGGGCGGACGAGGTTGGAGAGCGCGAGGTTCTCGATCGGCTCGCGCACCGAGCTCGACTCGATGTTGATCACGCGTCCGTGGCCGCTGCGCTCGAGCTGGGGGAGGCAGAGCGCGGTGAGCCGGATCGCGGAGAGGAGCAGCAGCTCGACGGCACCCTCGACCTGCTCGTCGGACAGGCCGACCGCCGCGGTACGCGGCGGCCCCCCGCTGTTGTTCACGAGGACATCGATGCCGCCGAAAGCCTCGAGGGTGCGGTCGACGAGGCGCTTCAGGTCTGCCGGATTCGTGACGTCGCCGCGCACGGCCAGCGCGCCGAGGCGCTCGGCCTCGCGCGTGAGGAGCTCGCGGCGCCGGGCGAACATGGCGACGTTCGCTCCCTCCGCGGCGAGCGATTCGGCGATCGCGAGACCCATGCCCGCCGACGCCCCGCAGACGATCGCCGTGCGACCGCTCAGCCCGAGCTCCACCGCACCCTCCCCGGCGACCGTTGAATGTTCACGCGCGCGTCCCCACCCTGGGTGGGGACTGAGGTTCCACCCGCCGCCCGCTGCGAGCGTACCGCCCGGCACGTGCCGTGTCTGTGACCGAACCGTGACGATCCCGCGCCAATCGCGCCGATGCGGGTGCGGTGCCTAGCGGTCCTCCGCGTATCGCCCACGCAGCCCCTAGGTCGTGAGCACGCCGACGACCTCGCGCACCGCCTCGGCGGACGCAGCCAGCGCCTTGCGCTCGTCGTCGCCCAGCTCGAGCTCGACGATCTCCTCGATCCCGCCGGCGCCGAGCTTCACCGGCACGCCCATGTAGAGGCCGTCGATCCCGTACTCGCCCTCGAGGTAGGCGGTGCACGGGAGCACGCGGTGCTCGTCGAGCATCACCGCGTCGACCATCTGCGCGGCCGCGGCTCCCGGTGCGTACCAGGCCGACGTCCCGAGCAGGTTCACGATCTCGCCGCCGCCCTTAGCCGTGCGCTCGACCATCGCCGCGATCCGCTCCTCGGACACGAGCCGCCGTAGCGGAACCCCGCCCACGGTCGTCGCCGAGACGACGGGGACCATCTGGTCGCCGTGGCCGCCGAGCACCATCGCGGTGACGTCCTTGACCGACGACCCCGTCTCCCACGCGATGAAGGTCGAGAAGCGCGCGGTGTCGAGGATGCCTGCCATCCCGAACACGCGCTGCTTCGGCCAGCCGGAGACGTTCCTGGCCACATGGCACATCGCGTCGAGCGGGTTCGAGACGACGATCAGGACGGCGTCCGGCGAGCCGCCGACCACCTGCTCGGTCACCGAGCTCACGATCTTCTCGTTCGTCGTGACCAGGTCGTCGCGGCTCATGCCCGGCGAGCGGGGCAGGCCGGCCGTGATCACGACCACGTCCGACCCCGCCGTCTCCTCGTATCCGTTCGAGCCCACGACGTACGGCTCGTAGCCGAGCACGGCACCCATCTGGTTGATGTCGAGCGCCTTGCCCTGCGGCAGGTTCTCCTTGATGTCGACTAGCACGACGTCGGCGTAGTCGCGGGTGGCGAGCACCTGCGCGCAGGTCGCGCCGACGTTTCCCGCGCCGACGACGGTGATCTTGCGCCGCTCGCTCACACCCGCGCTCCCATCGCGTCGATGATCGCATCCGCGACGTCGCTCGTGCCGACCGCAGTGGGATCGTCGCGCGTCGGCTTCATGTCGTAGGTGACCCGCTCGCCCGCGCGGATGACGTCCGCGATCGCGCTCTCGAGCCGGTCGGCGGCGTCGCGCTCCTCGAGATGCCGGAGCATGAGCACGCCCGACAGCATCATCGCCATCGGGTTGACCTTGTTCTGGCCGGCGTACTTCGGAGCGGATCCGTGCGTCGGCTCGAAGACCGCGGCGTGCGTGCCGAAGTTCGCACCGGGTGCGAGGCCGAGGCCGCCCACGAGACCGGCGGCGAGGTCGGAGACGATGTCACCGTAGAGGTTCGGCAGCACGAGCACGTCGTACTCCTCGGGCCGTTGCACGAGCTGCATGCAGAGGTTGTCCACGATCCGGTCCTCGAACTCGAGATCCGGGTTCTGCTCCGCCACCTCGCGCGCGACGCGGAGGAAGAGCCCGTCGGAGAACTTCATGATGTTCGCCTTGTGCACCGCCGTGATCTTGCGCCGGCCGTTGCGGCGGGCGTAGTCGAAGGCGAACTCGACGATGCGCCGGCTGCCGCCGATCGAGAGCGGCTTGATCGAGATCCCGGACTCGGGGGGCACCGTCCCGCCGCGGGCGGCGATCCACTCCGCCAGCTCCGTTGCGTGGCTCGAGCCCTCCTCGTACTCGATCCCCGCGTAGAGGTCCTCGGTCGCCTCGCGGATGATGATCAGGTCGACGTCCTCGTAGCGCGAGCGCACGCCCGCGTAGCTCTTGCAAGGGCGCACCTGGCCATAGAGGTCGAGCGTCTTGCGCAGCGTGACGTTCACGGAGCGAAAGCCCGTTCCGATCGGAGTCGTGATCGGCCCCTTCAGCGCCACCCCGGTGCGCTTGATCGAGTCCAGCACGTGGTCGGGCAGCGGGTTGCCGCCGTAGCGCTCCATCACGTCGGCGCCGGCCTCCTGCACGTCCCACTCGAAGTCGGCGCCAGTCGCCTCGAGTACGCGGCGCGTAGCCTCCGTCAGCTCCGGCCCGGTGCCGTCACCCGGGATCAACGTGACCTCGTGACCCACGGCGCCGGACTCTAGCGGAGCCGATCCGGATCGAGCGGTCGACCGCTCGTGCGCCGAGGGAGGTGCGTCCGGCCGCCACCCCGGCAACGCCGTCGCGACCCCACTGGGTCGGCGTCGCCGGCGGGGGCTCGGCCTGTAGATTTCCCGGCCGTGAACGAGTTCAAGCCAGGGCTCGAGGGCGTCGTCGCCGTCGAGACGGAGATCGCGGAGCCCGACCGCGAGGGCGGCTCGCTCCGCTACCGCGGGGTCGACATCGAGGAGCTCGTCGGCCACTACCCCTACGAGCGCGTGTGGGGCCTGCTCGTCGACGACGACCTCAACTCCGTGATGCCGGATCCCGAGCCCTACGAGCCCGCGGGGCTCACCGGGAGCGCGCCGGCCGATCTCCAGGCCGAGACGGCGCGCCTGGCCGGGGAGTGGAAGCTCGGCAAGCTGAACGAGATCTCGGACGAGCAGGCGCGCGAGGATCTCGGCCGCCTGTCCGCGCAGATGATGGAGATCGTCGCCCGCTCGGCCGCGAAGGCGGACGGGCGCGAGCCCGCCTCCGACGACGTGGTCGCACGCGGCGAGACCGCCGCGGAGAAGTTCCTGCTGCGCTGGCGCGGCGAGGCCGATCCGCGGCACGTCAAGGCGATCGACACCTACTGGATCTGCACCGCGGAGCACGGGCTCAACGCCTCCACCTTCACCGCCCGTGTCGTCGCCTCGACGGGCTCTGACTGCGGGGCGGCACTCTCGTCTGCCGTCGGCGCGCTCTCCGGGCCGCTGCACGGCGGCGCCCCCGCGTACGTGAAGCCGATGCTGGAGGAGGTGTCGCAGCTCGGCGACGCCGAGCGGTGGGTGCGCGAGGCCCTCGAGTCGGGCAAGCGGATCATGGGCTTCGGACACCGCGTCTACCGTGCCGAGGACCCGCGCTCGCGCATTCTCAAGCGCACCGCGCGGGAGCTCGGCGCGCCGCAGGTACAGGTCGCCGAGGAGCTGGAGGCGGTGGCGCTGAAGGCGCTGCAGGAGCGCCACCCCGAGCGCGTGCTCGCGACGAACGTCGAGTACTACTCGGCGATCGTGCTCGACGTCGCCGAGATCCCACCGCCGCTGGCGCCGGCGATGTTCGCCTGCTCGCGCGTGGCCGGCTGGTCGGCCCACATCCTCGCGCAGAAGCGCACCGGGCGCCTCTTCCGGCCCTCGGCGCGCTACGTCGGACCGGCCCAGCGGCCCGCGTCGTCCGTGGACGGAGCCGCGGTCCGGACTTGAGCCTTGCCGAGGCCGGGGTCGAGGCGAACGCGCTCGCCGAGAGCGGCAACGAGCGCGACCTCGCGAAGCTGCGCGCGGCGTGGGCAGACGAGCTCGAGGCGCAGGCACGCTCCGTGGACTACCGCGAGCGGGCTGCCGCCTACCGCGCCGTCGGCCAGTTCCGCTTTCGTCAGAAGGAGGAGCTCCTGCGGCGCGGGCTGGACGACGACAGCCCCGCCTGCCGGGGCTCGTCGCTGCTCTCGCTCGAGCTGCTCTCCCGCGACCACCCGCGGACCGTCAATTCGGTGCGGCCGCTGCTGCACACGCTCGCGAATGCCGACGACAACGAGGCCGTCCGGCGCCTTGCGATCCTGGCGCTGCGCAACGGCTCGCCCCAGCGCGACACGATCGTGCTGCTGCAGGGGATCGCCGAGGAGGAAGGTCTCTCGCGCGAGGTACGCCAGACGGCGGCGAAGGTCGCGGCCGGGCTCGACAAGCGCGCGAAGACGCGCTAGCCCGCTAGTTGCAGCCGCAGGCGCGCCCGCGCAGGTGGCGGCCGCACGAAGGGCAGACCCGGCGGCGCCGCTTCCATTCGAGCGCGCTCTTGTGCACGCCGGCAAACGACATCAGCACGCCGACACCGGCGATCGACGTCATCAACGCTGCGAGGTGTGGATCCGGGGCCATCTTGCACCGTTGTTTCCAGCTCCTCACGAGCCCGAAACGTCTCTCCGGCGCGCGTGCGGGTGGCTGCGGAAGTAGACGTCGCGGCGTCGGCGGTCGGAGACGTGCGTGTACAGCTCGGTCGTGCCGAGGTCGGCGTGTCCGAGCATCTCCTGCACGCTGCGCAGGTCGGCGCCGCCCTCGAGCAGGTGGGTCGCGAAGGAATGCCGCAGCAGGTGCGGGTGCACGCGCTCGGGCTCGAGGCCGGCGCGGCCGGCGAGTCGGCGCAGGATCAGGAATGCGCCGGCACGGGTGAGGGGGCCGCCCCTGGCGTTGAGGAAGAGCTCCGGGCGGTGGTGCTTGTCGAGGTAGGGGCGACCGTGCGCGAGGTAGCGCCTGAGCGCGTCGACCGCATGCCGTCCGACCGGGACGACGCGCTCCTTGTTGCCCTTGCCGGTGCAGCGGACGAGGCGCTGCTCGAGATCGACGCCGGTGCGGTCGAGGCCTACCGCCTCGCCGACGCGAAGGCCGGCGCCGTAGAGCAGCTCGACGAGCGCGCGGTCGCGCAGCGCGCGCGGCGCCGATCCGGCCGCCGACTCGATCAGCCGTTGGGCCTCCGCGGGCGAGAGCGTGCGCGGGAGCTTTCGGCGGCGGCGCGGGAGCTCGAGGGCGGCGGCAGGGCTGTCGGTGCGAGCGCCGAGCAGGATCTGGTGCCTGAAGAACGAGCGCACCGCGGCGACGCGGCGCGCGATCGTCGCCGGAGAGAGGCCGGCCGCGCGCAGCTCTGCCAGCCAGCGCTCCAGGTCCTCGTGCGTCGCTCGCGAGGGCGGCCCGCCGAGCCAGTCGCCGAGCGCCCGGAGATCGCGGCGGTATGCGTCCACGGTCTTCGGTGCCCGCCGCGCCGCGAGCAGGGCGAGAAAGCCCTCGACCTCGGGGTCGGGAGGTGGCGGGTCGGCCCGGGGCGGGTCCATCGGACGTTCTTCCTTCGCCCCGCGGGGGCGGACGCCTGCCGTAGAGTTCGGCCGCGGTGGCCGTGAACGAGAACCTCGAGGCCGCCGCTCGGCTCTTCGACGTCGCCGCCGACGAGCTAATGCGGGCGGCGAAGCACTGCCGCACGGCCGCCACCCACATGCGTGCGGGCGAGGTCCCGCGCGGCGGCGCTCACGCGTGGGCAGCGCTCGGCCACCTCGACGTGGCGGAGGAGCGGCTGCGCGAGCAGGCGCGAATGCATGCCCGCAGGTCGAACCCCTGAGCCGGGGTCGTGCACCGCGCAGGCGTCACACATCCGGCACGAAGCCGTGACGGACACGTGACACTCTTGCCTCTAGCCTGTCGGTGGGCGGGAGTGGTGGGCACCCGCTTCTCGCGCGTGATCCCCGAGACCGATGCAGGGTCACAGCTCCGGCGGCGGGATCACCTGCTCGCGCTCGATCCACGCCCGGAGCTGCGGCCTGAAGCTCTCGAGCGACGCATGGCTCTCGATGCCCTCCGCCATCTCGTCGGAGATCGGGCCGAAGGCGCTGAACTCGTGGCGCAGGACCGTCGCTCCGCCGTCGTCGGCGAACTCGTAGCGGTGGTTGAGCGTGATCCCCCCGCCGAGCATCTGGCTGATCGTCGAGTAGCCGGCCGGTGGATCCCACCAGCCGATCGTCCCGTAGAGCTTGCCCGTGCCGTCGCCCCAGTCCTCGTAAATCTGGCCGCCGACCCGGCGGTCGTTGACGACGCGCTTCAGGCGCTCCTGGCCGTAGCTGATCTGGAACCACTTGCCGGTGTCGAGGAAGGCCTCGAACACCTCCTCGCGGGCCCGCTCAAAGCGCAGCTCGTTGGTGAACGCGATGTGTCGTACGGGGTGCATCACTCCTCCTTCGTGTCGGGTGCAGTCGCTCGGAGGTGCCGCTCGAAGGCGAGAAGCTGCGACGCCGCCGCCTGCTGGAAGCCGTTCAGCCACCGCTCGAGCTCGCGCTGGATCGGCACGGCGTTCAGCTCGTTCCAGCGCTCGCGGCCCTCGCGGCGGACGAGCACGACGCCCGCCCGCTCCAGCACGCCCAGGTGCTGCATCACCGCGTAGCGCGAGAGCCCGGGAAGCACGTCGCAGAGCGCGCTCGTCGTCTTCGGCCCGTCCTTGAGCGCGTCGAGCAGCGCCCGCCGGTGCGGCGAGCCGAGCGCCTTCCAGATCCGGGCGTCCTCCATTCAGGTGATAGAAATATCACATGTTTAGGGGCGCGGATATCGCCCGCACGTGCCGGTGGCTCGGGGCCGCAACCCTAGGAGCGCGGATGCGAGCGGTCGTAGACCTTGCGCAGCCGGCGCGCGTCCACGTGGGAGTACATCTGCGTGGTCGACAGGGAGCTGTGGCCGAGGAGCTCCTGGATCGTGCGCAGGTCGGCGCCTCCTTCGAGGAGATGAGTCGCGAACGCGTGTCGCAGCCGGTGCGGGTGCGGCAGCAGCCGGCGCAACGTGCTCGTGTCGAGCCGCCGGCCCCGCGCGGAGAGGAAGAGCGCGTTCTCGGCCTCGCGGGCGAGGTCGGGGCGCGCGTCGCGCAGGTACCTCCCCAGCAGGTGCGAGGCCTCCTCGCCGAGGGGCACGACCCGCTCCTTGCCGCCCTTGCCTCGCACGTGCACGAGCTCCTGCTCGAAGTCGACGTCGGCGAGGTCGAGGTCGACCGCCTCCTGCGAGCGCAGCCCCGCGGAGTAGACGAGCTCGACCAGGGCGCGGTTGCGCAGCGCGAGCGGGCCGTCCCCCTCGAGGGCGTCGAGCTCTCCCTCGACCTCGTGGGGCCGTGGCGCGTCCGGCAGTCTCCGCGGCCGCCGCGGCGCGAACGACGCATCGGGCACGCGGGCAGCGCCGAGCGTGTACCGAAGGAAGGCGCGGACCGCCGCCAGCTTGCGCGCGATCGTGGACGGCGCCAGCTTCCGCGGGCGGGCGCGGCCGAGCTCCGTCGCGTACTCGGCGAGCACGCGCACGTCCACGTCCTCGAGCCGCGTGCCGCGGCGGCCGAGCCACGCGCAGAACTCCTCGATGTCGACGCGGTAGGCGCGCCGCGTCGCCTCCGAGAGGGCGGGGCTCGCCAGGAAGCGCTCGACCGGATCGCTCACACGTACGTGTTCGGTGGGCGCCTCGCGATTCCCGGGTGGACTGGATAGCGTCCGCACCCGTGGAGCCTCCCGAGACTCGCTACGCCCGGAGCGGAGACGTCCACATCGCCTATCAGGTCACCGGCGAAGGGCCCTTCGACCTCGTCTACGTGCCGCCGTTCGTCTCGCACGTGGAGCTTGCGTGGCAGGTTCCGTCCAACGTCCGGCTGATCGAGCGGCTCTCGTCGTTCTCGCGCCTGATCCGCCTCGACAAGCGTGGCACCGGCATGTCGGACCGCGTCGAGGGCGTGCCCACCCTGGAGACGCGCATGGACGACGTCCGGGCCGTGCTGGACGCGGTGGGATCGGAGAGCGCAGCGCTCCTCGGGGCCTCCGAGGGCGGGTCGATGGCCGCGTTGTTCGCCGCGACCTACCCGGACCGCTGCTGGGCTCTCGTGCTCTTCGGGGCGATCGCGTCCGACCGCAGCGCGCCCGACTACCCGTGGGGTGAGAGCGAGGAGGAGTTCGGGGCGGCGCTCGACGAGGCCCATGCCTGGGGCACGCCCGAGTACGGGCGCGCGATGGCCGCGGAGCTCTTCCCGGACGCACCGCCCGAGGAGCGGGAGGCATTCGCGAGGCTCGCCCGACAGGCGGCGAGCCCGGGCGCGGCGGTGGCGCTGATGCGGATGAACCGCGAGATCGACGTGCGTGGGGTGCTCGGAGCGATCCGGGTGCCGACGCTCGTCATGTACCGGGCGGAGGACGACCCGTCGATCGTCGGCGGCTCACGCTATATCGCCGAGCACGTTCCCGGTGCGAGGTCGGTCGTGTTTCCCGGCAGCGAGCACTCGATTGCCGCCGGCGACTCGCCTGCGGTCCTGGAGGAGATGGAGAGGTTCCTGCGCGGGGCGTGGGACGAGCGCCTGAGCTCTGCGGAGGAGCCCGAGCGTGTGCTCGCCACCGTCCTCTTCACCGACATCGTCGGGTCGACGGCGAAGGCGGTCGAGCTCGGCGACCGTGCCTGGCGCGAGCTCCTGTTGCGGCACCACAGCGTCATCCGGGAAGAGCTCGTGCGCCATCGTGGTCGCGAGCTCGACACTGCCGGAGACGGGTTCTTCGCCAGCTTCGACGGGCCCGCCCGCGCGATCAGGTGTGCCAGCTGCATCTCGAAGGCGGTCAAGGAGCTCGGCATCGACGTCCGCGCAGGGCTGCACACCGGCGAGTGCGAGGTGATCGACGGCAAGGTCGGCGGGATCGCGGTTCACATCGGTGCGCGCGTGGCCGGCGAGGCCGGTCCCGGCGAGGTGCTCGTCTCCTCGACGGTCAAGGACCTGGTCGCCGGAGCCGGGATCGAGTTCGCGGAGCGCGGCAGCGCGGCGCTGAAGGGCGTGCCCGGCGAGTGGCGGCTCTTCGCCGTCGAGCGGGTGCCCTAGCTAGGCGACGGCGGCGACGATCTCGTCGCTGAGGCTCGAGAAGCCGCGCAGGAACTCGGCCCGCTCGGCCTTGAAGCGCTCCACGAGCCCGCGGTAATCGTCGGCGCGGCCCTGCTGTTCGTAGAGCGCGCGCGGATGCAGGATCTCGGGCTCGTCGATGCCCGGGACCGAGGAGGCGACGAGGTAGCCGAAGTCGGGGTCGCGCTCCCATGCGATCGTGCCCTCGGCGATGCCCTTCACGATCGCCGAGGAGTGCTTGATGCGCACCTTGCGCGAGCGGTCGTCGCCCTCGGGGCCGCCGACGCGGCCCGTGTTCATCACGTACACCTCGAGCGGGTTGCGGCCGAGCAGCTCGAGGAAGCGGTTGCCCTGCAGGTCGTGCGGCATCGGGAAGAACGGGTTCGTCCCGGGGACGCGCAGGAACTTGCCGGCCTCGTCCGCGCCGCCCGCGCTCGTGCCGGTCGTCTCGCCGAGCATGAAGAAGGCCGCCGCCTGCGGTCCCTCGAGCTTCGCCACGCCGGGGACGATGTTCTCGTTCTTGTTCAGGATCAGGAGGAAGTGCGCCTCCTCGATCTCGTCGGCGGAGGCGGCCTCGATCACGTCGAAGGGGAAGGTCGCGCGGCCGTTCGAGGTGTAGTTCGTGTCGTAGAAGTCGACCTCGTCGCCGTGCTGCGAGACGTTCTCGAGGTACGAGCGCGGCTGCGTGACCGCGCCGTGGATCGTCGGCTCGTCCTCCGGGTTGAGGCCGAAGGTCTTGGCGAAGCACCCGTTCTCGGTCGCGTAGACCCGGCCGTTGGGCATCCAGGCGACGAAGTCGTCCTGCACGGGCAGCGAGCCGTTCTGGCGGGTGAAGGTGGTGGTGGTCTTCCCGGTCCCGGAAAGGCCGACGATCAGGCCGACACGCTTGCCGCGCTCGGTCGGGATGATCTTGCAGCCCGCGTGCAGCGGGATCCCGCCCCGGTCGTAGACGAGCTTGTTCCACATCCGCAGCCCGCCCTTCTTGGACTCGCCGAAGTAGTCCGAGTTGAGGACACGCGTCACGCCCTGGTCGAGGTCGACGGCGATCAGGCGGTCGTCGGGGTAGCCCTCGGCCTTCAGGTTGGGCGTGTAGATGACGGTCAGCTCGGGCTCGAGGTCCTCGCCGCCGGCCGGCGAGAAGTAGAGCTGCTGCTGCATGCCGGCGATGTTCGCGTTCGCTGCCTCGATGTAGAGGCGCCCGGCCGTGCGGAACTCGGGGTTGTTCCCGATGTAGCCGTCGATCACGACCATCTCCTGCTCCGCGATGTAGGCGTCCTGCCGCTCGGCCCAGCGCTCGCCCTCCTCACGGGTGATCGCCTGGTTCTGGCCGTCGGGCTCGTCGGTGACGATGAACGTCGAGCCCTTGGAGCGGTTCACGACCTCGGTCTGGACGTTGAGGTTGCCGTGGCGCGTCGGACGCGCGTTCGGCATGCGCGCGGCGAGCGCCTTCAGTTCCTCGGGATCCGGATTGTCGATGACGTCGGCCGCGTCGGGCAGCCGGAAGAGCATCTTCGCCACGGGCCGGAGCATACCCGTGAGCCGACTGCGAGACGTTGCCTGCAGGGCAGAATGGGCGCATGCGTGTGCTCGACCGGCTCGCGGCGGCCCGCACCTGGCTGCTGCTGATCCTGAGCGGCGTCGTCGTCGCGCTGCTGCCGTGGACGGCCTTTCTCACCGCGACGCTGCCGGCGCGCCACCTCGCCCGACACTGGGATCTCGCCTGGGCCGGCCTCGACGTGTTCGAGGCGGCGGCGATCGCCACGACGGCAATCGCGCTCGTCCGCCGGTCGACGTGGCTGGCCGTGCCCGCCGCCGCCGCCGGCACCGCGCTCCTCGGCGACGCGTGGTTCGACCTCATCACGGCGTCGCCGCGCGAGCTGCGCTGGTCGCTCCTGCAGGCGCTCGTCGCGGAGCTACCGCTCGCGGCGCTGTGTTTCTGGATCGCCTTCGACTCGAGCCGCGCGCTGGCTAGCGCAGCCAGGGCTTCGGCAGCTGGCCCTCCGCCCACAGCGTCGCAAGCCCCGTCCGCGGGAGGCCGAGCGGACGCTCGTACACGAGGTAGCGCGGCTCCCAGCGCGGGAAGAACTTCGCGTTGAAGCGGTAGAGCCGCTCGATCTGGAAGAAGCGGTCGGCCAGCAGCAGCCCGCGTCCCGCGAGCGCCTCGAGCTTCCCGCGCGGCTCGTGGATCAGCCGTGCGAAGACGGAGAAGTTCAGCGACGCCTCCTCGACCCCGCGCTCGCGAAGGAGGTCGAGCGCCCGCACGACCATGAACTCCGTGAGCCCGTTCGGCGTGTCGCGCTCGCGTCGCATGAGCGAGAGCGAGACGGTGGGGCGGCCGTAGCTGGGCGCGAAGTGCAGGAAGCCGCGGGCGCGGCCGTCGCCGTCGCGCGCGACCAGCACGAGGCTGTCGGCGTGATCGTCGCGCCGCAGCGCGTCGAGCGACATCGCGAAGCCGCGCTCCACCGCCCCCTCCCTCCAGTGGCTGCTGATGCCGTCGAGCTCCGCCAGCACGGCGTCGTCGAGCGCGCCGACCTCGAGCAGCTCGGCCGCGTACCCCGCCTTCGTCAGCCGCGTGACGGACTGGCGCACCTTGCGGATCGCCCGCCCCTCGAGCGAGAAGGACGAGGTGTCGACGACTGCCTCGTCGCCGAGGTAGAGCGCCCGCAGCCCGAGCTGCTGCCACAGGGGCAGCAGCCGCTCACCGGCGCCCACCGCAGCGAGCTTGAGGCCGCGCTCTTCGGCGAACGACCCGAGCCGGCGGAAGAGCGCGGGCAGCGCGTCGTCCGCGCCGACCGGGTCGCCGGACACGAGCAGGACGCCCGCCTCGACGCGATAGCCCAGGAACGCGGCGCCGTCCGGGCTGAAGAGGTAGTGCTGGTCGTGGCGGAGCTTGAAGTAGGCGAGCGTGTCGGCACCGTGTCGCCTGACGAGCCGGCGCGCCGCCTGCCGCACGTCGACGTCCGGCAGCGACCTCGGCGCGGCGAGCGGGCGGAGCACGAGGCCGAGGCATGCGCCCAGCGCGAGCAGGCCCGCGGCCCCGATCGCCTCGTCCACCCCGCCGAGCTCGTCGTGGAAGTCGAGCGGCCCCGGCTGCCAGATCAGCGCCGACAGCGTCTCGCGCACGATCGAGGCGAAGCTCGCCGAGTCCGGCGCGGCGATCCACACGGCAAGGCCGCAGAGCAGGAGGCCCCCCGCCGCCACGAGCGGGATCAGGCGCAGAGCCGAGCGCAGCGTGACCGGGTCGTGGCGGACGCAGAACGAGCTGCGTCCGAGCCAGAGGATGGCCGCCAGTCCGAGGCTGCCGGCGGCAGGCTCGAAGTCGAGGCCCTTGAGCAGGTCGAGAGCCGCGAGCGCGACCAGCAGGACGAGCGCGAGCCGGAGAGCTCCCTGGCGGCGGCGCCAGAGGTAGGGCGCGGTCGCGAGCAGGAGCAGCGAGGCGGGAACGGCCACGGCGTGCGAGACCCGCAGCGCCTGGAGCGGCGCCACCTGCAGGAGCAGGTGGCTGCGCCAGCCGATGTTCGGCGTGACCGCGGAGGCGAGGTTGACGAGACCGGCAAGGAAGGCGCCCGCCGCCGCCACCCGCGGCAGGGCGTCGGCGCGGCGGACGGTGCGCAGCGGTGCGGTGCGGCCGTGGAGCCCGATTCGCCACTCGGCGGTGTCGCGCTGCGCGGGGACGAGGTCTCGCCAATCCTTCGCAACGAGCCACACTCCCGCGATCAGCGCGATGCCGGTCGAGACGGACAGGTCGACGCGGTCGCTGAGCGCGCCGGCGAGGAGCGTCAGCAGCAGCGCGGCGCCCAGGTGCCACTCGTGCACCCTCGCGCCCAGCACGTACACGCGGGGTCCAAGTTGATGTCGGTCGATGCGGAGCACGCCCCGCCGAACACGATAGAGGGACAAGATGAAGATCACGTGAAGCGTGACGGCCGTGACGAGACGACCTCGCGGGGCGATCCGATAGGTTCCGAGCGTGGAGGCGAAGCACGACGTGCTCGTCGTCGGAGCCGGCTGCGCGGGGATGCGTGCGGCCATCGAGGCGCACGACGCTGGCGCCGACGTCGCGCTCGTCTCGAAGATCCATCCCGTCCGCAGCCACTCCGGCGCGGCCGAGGGCGGGATCAACGCCGCGCTCGGCAACGCCTCCGAGGACGACCCCGAGAAGCACGCCTTCGACACGGTCAAGGGCTCGGACTACCTCGGTGACCAGGACGCGATCGAGGTCCTCTGCGACGAGGCGCCGGACGACGTCTACCAGCTCGAGAACTGGGGCGCCGTCTTCTCGCGCACCGAGGAGGGGCGCATCGCGCAGCGCCCGTTCGGCGCCGCGGGCGAGCCCCGCACCGCCTACGCGGCCGACATCACCGGCCACGTGCTCGTGCACGTCCTCTACGAGCAGGTGATGAAGCGCGACCTCCACGTCTACGAGGAGTTCTTCGTCTGGAGGCTCGTCGAGCACGAAGGGCGCTGCCAGGGCGTGATCGCCTGGAACCTGCTCGACGGGGGGCTCGTGACGATCGGGGCCAAGACGGTGATCCTCGCGACCGGAGGGGCGGGACGGCTCTACACCGGCACGACGAACGCGTACGCGTGCACGGGCGACGGAATGGCCCAGGCGCTCGAGCTCGGGATCGCGCTCAAGGACATGGAGATGATGCAGTTCCATCCGACCACCCTCGCGCCGACCGGCGTGCTGATCACCGAGGGCTGCCGCGGCGAGGGCGCCTTCCTGCTCAACTCCGAGAACGACCGCTTCCTCAGAAGCTACGCGCCCAACGCGATGGAGCTCGCCTCGCGGGACGTGATCTCACGGGCCGAGCAGACCGAGATCGACGAGGGGCGCGGGGTGGACGGCAACGTGCTGCTCGACCTGCGTCATCTCGGGGCGGAGAAGATCCTCGAGCGCCTGCACGGGACGCGTGAGCTCTCGATGACCTTCGCGGGCGTCGACCCGATCCACGAGCCGATCCCGGTCCGGCCCGGGGCGCACTACCACATGGGCGGAGTCGACACGGACACGTGGGGCCGCACCTCGCTCGAGGGGCTCTACGCGGCCGGGGAGTGCGCCTGCGTCTCCGTCCACGGCGCCAACCGGCTGGGCGGCAATGCGCTGATGGAGACGATCACGTACGGCAAGCGCGCCGGTGCGCACGCGGCCGACTGGGCGCTCACGCACACGACCGTCGAGGTGCCGGCGAGCGCCGAGGCCGACGCAGAGAGCGAGCTCCGGCAGCTGCTCGACCGCAGCGACGGCGAGCGCCCGTGGACGATCCGCAACGAGCTCGCCGAGACGATGCACGAGAACTTCGGCGTCTTCCGGCGCGAGGAGCAGATGCGCAGGCAGGGCGACATCGTCTTCGGGCTCCGGGAGCGCTACCGCACCGTGACCGTCGAGGACAAGGGCCAGGTCTTCAACAACGACCTCACCCAGGCGCTCGAGCTCGAGTTCCTGCTCGAGCTGGCGGCCTGCATGATCGTCGCCGGGCTCGAGCGCAAGGAGAGCCGCGGCGCCCACGCGCGACCTTACGACTACCCTGTCCGCGATGACGAGCGCTTCATGCGCCACACCCTCGTCCGCTGGGTGGACGGCGCGCCGAAGCTGGAATGGAAGCCGGTCACCGTGACGAAGTGGCAGCCGATGGAGCGCACCTACTGATGCGGCGCCCGGCGATGCTCGCGGCGTTCGCGCTTCTCGCCGCCGGCTGCGGCGGGGGCGGCGGCTCGGCCTCCCCGGCCGACATCGCGCAGGCGGCGCAGAAGACCTCGAGCACCGGCAGCTTCGAGGCCGACTTCGGCATCTCGGGCCAGGGCCTGAGCGGTACCGGCAGCGGCGTCTTCGACAACGGCGACAGCCCGGCCGGGCAGCTGACCATGACCGTCAAGGCGGCCGGCCAGCAGATCCCGGTCGACACGGTGGTCACCGGCGACATCTTCTACATGCGCTCGCCCGCCTTCGCGCGCACGATCGGGCGCGGCAAGCAGTGGATCAAGCTCGACCTCGCGAAGCTGGCGAAGCAGCGGGGCGTCGACCTCGGCGGGCTGCTCAACGCCAGCCCGACGCCGAACAACGCGCTCGCCTACCTCGGCGGCGCCGACCAGGTGAAGAAGGTCGGGGGCGAGCAGGTGGGCGGCCAGGACACGACCCACTACCGCGTCCGCGTGGACGTGAGCAAGGCCGCGCACCAGGCGAAGGGCAGCGCGCGCAGCTCGCTCGAAGGCGTGCGGGCGAGCGGGCTGGCAAAGCTGCCAATTGACGTGTGGGTCGACGCGAACGGCTACATTCGCAAGGTGAGCTACCAGGAGCACGCGGGCCGCCGGCAGGCGGCGAAGGTGACGATGAAGCTCCACGACTTCGGCCGCCGCGTCTCGATCGCGCCGCCGCCGAGCGCCTCCGTCTTCGACCTCACGAGGCTGCAGCGCTAGTGGACGTCGCGCTGAAGATCTGGCGGTACGACCCCGAGAGCGGCGAGCGCGGGCTGCGCGACTACGAGGTGGACGCGCCCGAGTGGGCCTGCCTGCTCGACGTGCTCGACCTGATCAAGGACAAGCACGACGGCACACTCGCCTACCGCAAGAGCTGCCGGATGATGATCTGCGGGTCGTGCGGGATGCGTATGGACGGCCGGGCCGTGCTCGCCTGCAAGGAGCGCATGAAGCCGCTCGCCGACGCGGGGCACGTGCCGGTGATCTCGCCGATGGGGAACCTGCCCGTCCTGAAGGACCTCGTGGTCGACATGGCGCCGTTCTGGGGCAAGATCCGCGCCGTCAAGCCGTGGCTCGACCCCGGCTACGACGAGGTCGCCGAGAAGGAGCGCATCGTCTCGCAGCAGCAGATGAACGCGATCCACAAGGAGTCGCTCTGCATCATGTGCGGGTGCTGCGTCTCCGAGTGCAACTCGATGGAGTCCGACCCGGAGTTCCTGGGGCCGGCGGCGCTCGCGAAGGGCTTCCGCTTCGTCGGCGACGTCCGCGACCAGGCCGACGTGGCCCGGCTCAACGAGTACAACGAGGAGCACGGGATCTGGGACTGCACGCGCTGCTACTTCTGCAACCAGCGCTGCCCGAAGGGCGTCGACCCGCGCGACGCGATTGCGAAGCTCGGGGCCGAGTCGATCCGGCTGAAGATCGACCACGACATGGGCGCCAAGCACGCGAAGTGGTTCGTCAAGTCGGCCGAGACGACCGGCTGGCTGCGCGAGACCGAGCTCGTCCCGAAGACGCAGGGCACTGTCGCGGCGATCAAGCAGATCGGCTTCGCGCTCGACCTCGCGCGTCACGGCAAGGTGCCGCCGCCGTTCCCGCCGCACGTCGCCAAGGACGTGCGCGAGGCGCGGGCGCTGCACGACCTCGTGCGCGAGCAGGGGCGCGACGGCGCGGCCGGGATCGTCCAGGGCGAGCACGCGCTGGCGCAGATCGAGCACGTGCTCGACGCCGATCCCGACCACGCGGCCGCCAGCCGGATCGCGCCGGAGGAAGCGGGCGGCAGGAGCGCGGGGTCGGAGGCGTGAAGGTCGCCTACTACAAGGGCTGCCTCGCCTCGCTCTCGGCGAAGGAGCTCGACATCTCGACGCAGGCGCTCGCGCCGAAGCTCGGCCTGGAGCTCGACGAGCTGGAGTCCGTCACCTGCTGCGGCGCCGGCGACATCCACGAGGCCGAGCCCGACTACTACCTGCACCTGAACGCGCGCATCCTGGCCTACGCCGAGCAGACGGGCGCGGACACGCTGATGACGATCTGCAACGTCTGCACGCTGAACCTGCGGCAGGCGAACTGGCAGCTGCGCAACGACGACAACCTGCGCGCGCGGGTGAGCCGGAACCTCGAGACGGTCGGCGCGCCGCCGTACGAGGGCACCGTCGAGGTCAAGCACCTGCTCTGGCTGATCGCCGAGGGCGACGGCGTCGAGCGGCTGAGGAGCGTGGCGCACAAGGGCCTGAAGGGGCTGAAGGTGGCGCCGTTCTACGGCTGTCAGATCCTGCGGCCCTCGAAGCTCCTCGGCTTCGAGGACCCGGACCGGCCCTGGTCGCTCGAGGCGATCATCGAGGCCTGCGGCGGCGAGGCGATCGACTACCCGGCGAAGGTCAAGTGCTGCGGGTTCCCGATCATCCAGGCGCGCGAGGAGACCGCGCTCGGCGAGCTGATCCAGCCGATCGAGCAGGCGAGCGAGGCGGGCGCCGACGCCATCGTGACCCCGTGCCCGCTCTGCCACCTCTCGCTCGACGCCTGGCAGTCGAAGCTGCGCAAGTCGACGGGCAAGGACTTCCGCATGCCGATCCTGCACCTCTCGCAGCTGATCGGGGTCGCGGCCGGGCTGGAGGAGTCGGAGCTGAAGTTCAAGCGTCACGTCGTCTCCGTCGCGCCGGTCGTCGAGAAGCTCGAGGCCTGAGGCAGCGGTTGCGTCTGCTCCGGCTCGGCGGCGCCGCCGCGGCGGCGGGGCTGGCGTGGGGGTACTTCGAGGCCGGCTGGGTACGCCTGGAGACGCTCCGGTGCCGGCTCGCCGGGCTGCCGTCGGAGCTCGACGGCCTCCGCATCGCACACCTCTCCGACTTCCACCTCGGAGTGCCTTCGCGCGGCGAGCACGCCGTCGAGCGCGCCGTGGAGTGGGTCGAGGAGCGGCAGCCCGACCTGACCCTGATCAGCGGCGACCTGCTCTCGCGACCGAACGCGGAGGCGCGGCTGCGCGCGCTCGTCGCCCGGCTCCCGCAGTGCTTCGCGGTGCTCGGGAACCACGACTTCGCGCACTCGCGCGACCCGTTCTCGCACCCTGCCGCGCTCGTCGACCTCGAGCCCGCGACGCTCCTCTCGGACGACGCGCGGACGATCGAGCTGCGCGGCAGGCGCGTGCAGATCGTCGGCGTCGACCCGCGCGCGTACCGGCGGAGGCTCGCCCGGCCCGAGCGGTTCGCCGACCCGGATGCCGACCTGCGGATCCTGCTCTGCCACTACCCGAGCATCGTCGACCGGATCCCGGAGGGCGTCTTCGACCTGGTGCTCTCGGGCCACCTGCACGCCGGGCAGATCTGCCTGCCCTGGCCCGGCGGCCGGCTGCGTCTGGCGCACATCCGCTGGACGTACATCGAGGGCCTCTACCACCGGCCCGCGGCGACGCTGCATCTCTCAGCCGGACTCGGAACGACGTTCGTGCCGTTTCGCTTCCTGGCGCGGCCCGAGGCGACGGAGCTCGTGCTGACGGGAGGCGACGGCTCAGCTACGGCCCGCCGGCGCCTCCTACAATCGCAGTGATGGAGGGCAGCGCGAGCGTCGCCACGGACGTGCTCGCCAGCTATGCGGCCGACGCGGCCCGGGAGGTCGAGGGCGTGGCCGGGCTGGTCGAAGGCCGCCTGCCCCGGCAGGGCGCGGTGAGGATCAGCGGCCACGACGCGGTGACCGTCGAGCTCCACCTCGAGCTCGAGTGGGGCGCGGCGGCGCGGCAGGTCGGCGAGGAGGTGCAGCGGCGCGTGGCCGACTACCTCGAGCGGATGGCCGGCGCCCGGCCCCGTGCCGTGGACGTCGTCGTCGACGAGATCGCCGCGCCGTGACCACGGTACGCGTTCGGTTTGGCTGGACATCTCCAGCTGGCCTTCCTCGCTCTGTCCAACGAACCGCTCGCGAGGTTGGCCAGTGAGCATTCGCATCGCCGGCCTGACCGGCGCGACGCTCGAGACCGCGCCCACGGTCTGCCACGGCTGCGTGTGGTGGCAGTCGCGCACCGGCGGGCGCGAGCCCGACAAGCGCCGCTGGATCGAGAAGACCGAGGCCGAGTTCGGCGCCTGGGGGACGATCTACCGCGACGACGACGGGCGCGCGCTCGGCTCGATGCAGTACGGGCCGGCGCGGCTCTTCCCGCGCGCGAGCGAGATGCCGGCGGGGCCGCCGTCCGACGACGCGGTGCTCGTGACGTGCGCGTATCTCGTCGACCGCACCAGCCCCTGGGTGCTGCAGTCCCTCTTCCTCGCTGCGATCGGCGAGGCGAAGGAGAAAGGCGCGGCCGCGCTCGAGGCGTTCGCCTACCGCTACCCCGAGGGCGAGTCCGACTACGAGCGGTTCCTCGTGCACCGCACCGTCTTCCCGCACGACTTCCTCACGGACTTCGGCTTCCGAACCGTCCGCTCGGCGGGGCGGGTCGAGCTGGCGCGCCTGGAGCTCGGCGGGCTCGTGCCCGTGCTCGACGAGGGGAAGCGTGCGCGCGTGCTGCGGTCGCTGCGCGAGGCGCTGCTGCCGGATCCGGTGCCGGCTCCGCGCCGGCCCTAGTTAGGAGGGCTTGACGAAACACCGGCTGTGCCGCCGGAACGCGCTGCTCGCCCCGATGCTGCGTCCTCAGTCGCGCCCGTAGCCTCCGGCTACGAACGCTCCCTGCGTCCTTGCCTCGGAACGCCCGTCGCGCCCCGGCGACAAGCGGAGTTCCGCCAAGCCCTCCTAGTAGCGCTGCGGGTACGCGGCGCCCCAGGCGGCGCGCAGCGCCGAGGGGGTCGTCACGAAGAGCCGCACGTCGCGGCCGCCGAGGGCGAGCTTCAGGCTCGGCAGCAGCGACTCGTCGGTCGGGTCGGCCACGGCGACCGAGACGGTGTCGTCGGGGTGCAGCCGCATCGGGATCGCGCGCAGCTCCTCGGCCTGCCGCCACGAGAGCAGCCCGACCGCGCGGAGGTCGACGGAGGTGATGCCGATGTCGACGAACTCGACGCCGGCCTGGTCGGCGAGGACGCGCGCGATGTCGTCCTCGAAGCAGATGCGCAGCCGGACGAGCGCCTCGCCGAGCAGCTCGCCCTGCTCGCGCACCTCGAGCGCGCGGTCGAGCTCGTCGTTGGTCAGTAGCCCCTTGCGCAGCAGGAGCGCGCCCAGGTGCGAGCGGGGCTCGTTCTCGAAGAACGTGTGATCCAGTCGAGCAGGCCGCATCTCGCCCCAGGTATCGGCTCGTTGCAGGAGCCGCTTGAGGTTTCGAGCGGATTCCGCTGCTTCAGGCGGCGACCGCGCGCTGCGCGAGCGCCAGCTCCGCGATCTGGACGCCGTTCAGCGCGGCGCCCTTGCGCAGGTTGTCGCAGGCGACGAAGAGCGAGAGGCCGTGCTCGGCCGCCGGATCGCGCCGGATCCGGCCGACGAGGGCCTCGTCGGCGCCGGCCGAGCGGCGCGGCGTCGGGAAGTCCTCGACGCGCACCGAGGGAGCGGCCGCCAGCAGCTCGCGGGCGCGCGCGGGATCGAGCGGCTCCTCCGTCTCGAGCCACACGGCCTCGGCGTGCCCGACCGGGACCGGCACGCGGACGCACGTCGCGGTGACCGGCAGCGCCGGCAGCTCGAGGATCTTGCGCGTCTCCTCGCGGAGCTTCACCTCCTCGTCGAACTCCTCGCCGTCGAAGTCCCAGTCGGCGTCGAGGTCGTGCTCGGCCGGCGATTCCTCGAGCAGCCGCTGCAGCCGCCTGGCGCCCTTGCCGGAGGCGGACTGGTAGGTCGCCACGCGCACCGCGCGCAGGCCGGCGGCGTCGTGCAGCGGCTTCAGCACGAGCGTGAGCGGGATCGCGCAGCAGTTCGGGTTCGCGATCACCCCGTCGTGCTCCCCGGCGCGCTCGCCGTTCACCTCGGGCACGACGAGCGGCACGCCGTCCTCCAGCCGGAACGCGGCCGACTTGTCGACGCAGACCGCGCCGCCCAGGACGGCGTGGGGGACGAGCTCGCGGCTCGCGCCCGCGCCGACCGAGAAGAGACACACGTCGAGGTCGCCGCGCGAGAGCGACTCGGGCGTCGCCTCCTCGACCTGGCGCCCGCCGATCGCGGTCCCGGCCGACCGCGCCGACGCGAACAGCCGCAGGTCGTGGTGGCCGCGCTCGTCGAGCAGCTCGACGACGACGCGCCCGACCGCGCCGGTCGCCCCGACGACGCCCACGCTCTCAGCCATGCTGCCGTTCGGCCTCGGGGGCGTCGAGCTCGAAGGCCCGGTGCAGCACCACCACGGCCTCGTCGACGTGGTCGGTGCGCACGTGGCAGGCGATCTTGATCGGCGAGGTCGTCACGACCTCGGGCTCGATGCCCGCCTGCGCGAGCGTCTCGAAGGCCTTCGCGGCGACCCCCGGGTGGCTCTTCATCCCGGCGCCGATCACGCTGACCTTGCCCAGGTCGTCCCGCGAGCTCCAGCTCACCGAGAGCCCGTCCAGCACCTCGGCGGCGGCGTCGCGGTCCTCGGCCGGCGCGGAGAAGACGATCTCCGGCCCCGTCTGCACGATCGTGTCGACGTTCACGCCCGCGTCCGCGAGCGCCGAGAACAGCCGCGAGGCGGTCGTGCCCTCCACGCGGTAGAGCGTCTCCTCGCGCGTGTGCGTGACTCCGGAGATGAGCGCCTTCTCGAGCATCCGATCGTCCTCCTCGCGAATCCAGGTGCCGTCCTCCGCAGAGAACGTGGAGCGGACGTGCAGCTTGACGCCGTGGTTCCGCGCGACCTCGACCGAGCGTACCTGCAGTACCTTCGCCCCCGACGCGGCCAGCTCGAGCATCTCCTCGTAGCTGACCGCGTGCAGCTTGCGTGCGTTCGGGACGAGCCGCGGGTCGGCGGTGAAGACGCCCTGAACGTCGGTGTAGATCTCGCAGACCTGCGCGCCCAGCGCGGCGGCCAGCGCGACCGCGGTCGTGTCCGAGCCGCCGCGGCCGAGGGTGGTGATGTCGAAGTCGGTGGAGACGCCCTGGAAGCCCGCGACCAGCACGATCTTGTCCTGGTCGAGCGCCTCGTGGATGCGGCGGGCGCGGACGTCGACGATCTTGGCGCGGCCGTGAACGGTGTCGGTGACGATCCCCGCCTGCGAGCCCGTCAGCGAGATCGCCTCCGCGCCGAGGTCGTGGATCGCCATCGCGGCCAGCGCGCAGGAGATCCGCTCGCCCACCGAGATCAGCATGTCGAGCTCGCGCGGCTTCGGGCGCGGCGAGACCTCGTAGGCGAGCCGGACGAGGTCGTCGGTCGTGTCTCCCATCGCCGAGAGCACGGCGACGACGCGGTTTCCGGCCGCGCGGGCCTCGACGAGCCGGCGCGCGACGTCCTTCAGCTTCTGCGGGTCGGCGACCGAGGTGCCGCCGAACTTCATCACGAGCGTGCCGAGGCTCGGCTCGGCGCTCTCGAGCGCAGGGAGTGGCTCGAATTCCGTCGTCGTCACCGTGGAAGTGTTCCTACATTTCCCGGCGCCCGCTGAGGGCCCTGCCCAGCGTGACCTCGTCGGCGTACTCGAGGTCGGCGCCGACCGGCAGGCCGCTCGCCAGGCGCGTCACGCGCACGCGGCCGCGCAGGCGGTCGGCCAGGTACGCGGCGGTCGCCTCGCCGGTCATGTTCGGGTTGGTCGCGAGCACGACCTCCTCGACCCCGTTGCGCTCGACGCGGCCGAGCAGCTCGTCGATGCGCAGGTGCTCCGGCTCGACTCCGTCGAGCGGCGAGAGCGAGCCGCCGAGCACGTGGTAGAGGCCCCGGTACTCGTGCGTGCGCTCGACCGAGATCAGGTCGGCGGGCTGCTCGACGACGCAGACGATGGTGTGGTCGCGCCGGGCGTCGCGGCAGATCTCGCAGGTCTCCTCCTCGGTCAGGTTCCCGCACTCGCGGCAGAAGCGGACGCGCTCCTTGACCTCCTCGAGCGCCTGCGCGAGCGCGAGCGCCTCCTCCTTGGGCACGCGCAGGAGGTGGAACGCGAGCCGCTGCGCGGTGCGCTGGCCGACTCCGGGCAGGCGGGTCAGCTGGGCTACGAGATTCTCGACCGACGGGCTGAACACCCCGCTCATTGTGCCGTCAGCGTCGGCCTAGTCGTCCACGACACCCGCGTTCTCGGCCAGGCGGCCGAGGGCGACCTCGATCAGCGACGCGGCCACATCGGGGTGCGTCGCGACGAGCCCGCGGAAGCTCGCGCGGTCGAGGGCGAGGCAGCGCAGCGGCGTCTTCGCGCGCACGCGGGCGGTGCGGATCGCATCGGGCCTCATCAGGGCGAGCTCGCCGAAGAACTGGCCCGGCCCGAGCTCGACGTGCTCACGCCTCGTCTCGACGACCGCGGTTCCCTCGGCGATGAAGAACATGCCGGTTCCGGCCTGCCCCGGCTGGACGAGCAGCTGACCGGGCGGCACCTCGACCTCGTTCGCCGCCTCGGCGATCGCGGCCAGGTCGTCGTCGCTCATCCCGACGAAGAGCGGCACCCGCCGCAGCGCCTCGACGCGGCCGTTGCTCACAGCCCGGGGAGGCCGAGCCCGTGCAGGCCGCCGAGCGCCGGGCCGAGCTTCGCCTCCATCAGGCTCTGCGAGGAGCGCAGCGCCTCGTTCACCGCGGCGACGACCATGTCGGCCAGCATCTCCGGATCCTCCGGGTCGATCGCCTTCGGGTCGATCGTGATCTCCTTGATCTCCCCGCCGCCGGTCGCGGTCACCGTGACCATCCCGCCGCCGGCGGTCGCCTGGACGGTCTCGTGCTTCAGCTCCTCCTGGGCCTGCTGCATCTGGGCCTGCATCTCCTGCATCTGCTGCAGCATCTTGTTGAAGTCCATGTTCATTGCTCGTCCACCTCACGGGCGTCGAAGGTTCCCTTCATCAGCTCGATGATCTCCTCCTCGCTCACCGGCTCGTCGGGCGCTGGCTCGGCGTCGTCGCCGTTCTCGCCGACCTCGAAGGCGAGCTCGAGGTGGCGGCCGGTGACCTCGTAGAGGGCCTCGGCCAGGAGGGTCGCGTTCTTCGGCTCCTCCGCGAGCTGCCGGTGGAAGGAGGCGGCGCTCGGGAACTCGACCGTGAGGGTGTCGCCGGCGAGGTCCTTCGGGTGCGCCTCGCGCAGCACCGACGCCGTCGGGATCGACTTCTCCTCGACGGCCGGGAGGATCGTGCGCTGCCAGGCCTCCTGGAGCTGCTCCAGCTCGAGCGACGGGGCCGGCGGGGACTCATCCGGCCGTTTCTGCTCGGCCGGAGGCGTCTCTTCGGGACGTGGCCCAGGGACTGTCCCAGGGACATGGCCGGACTGGACGGTTCGCTCCAGCAGCTCGAGCCGGTGCGCCGTCGATTCGCGCGACAGGTCGGCCGCGGGCCGCGTCACCTTCACGAGCGCGAGCTCGAGCGGCAGGCGGGGGTCGCCGCCCTGGCGCATGTCCTCGACCGCGACCGCGAGCAGGTCGCAGAGCCGCAGCACAGCCGCCTCGCCGAGCTGGTTGGCCTGCTCGCGCAGCCGCTCGCGCGTCTCCTCGGTGACGGGGAGCGACTCGGGCACCTCGCCCATGTGCTGGACGAGCAGCAGGTGGCGCAGGTGCTCGAGCAGGTCGGTGACGAGCCGCCCGAGGTCCTGGCCCTGCTCCGAGAGCTCCTCGACGAAGGTGAGAGCGCCGGCCGTGTCGCGGTCGACGACCAGGTCGCAGAGCCGGAAGAGCGCCTCCTCCTCGACCGCGCCGAGCAGCTGCAGCACCGCCTGGACGCCGACCTGGTTCTCGGTTGCCGCGGCGAGCTGGTCGAGGGTCGAGACGGCGTCGCGGTAGGCGCCGCGGGCGGCGCGGGCGATCAGCGAGAGCGCCGCGTCGGGCGCCTCGATGCCCTCCCCCTCGGCCACCCGCCGCAGCACCTGCACGAGCTCGGGCAACCGCGGCCGGGAGAAGACGAACGTCTGGCAGCGCGAGCGGACGGTCGGAAGCATCTTCCCGAGGTCGGTGGTGCAGAAGACGAAGACGAGGTGGGGCGGAGGCTCCTCGATCAGCTTCAGCAGAGCGTTGAAGGCGGCGTCCGTGAGCTGGTGCGCCTCGTCGAGGATGTAGACCTTGTAGCGGCCCTCGACCGGCTGCAGCACGACGCGCTCGCGGATCTCGCGGATGTCGTCGATCCCGCGCTGCGAGGCGGCGTCCATCTCGATCACGTCGAGCGAGGTGCCGTCCGCGATCGCGCGGCAGGCGTGGCACGTCTTGTCGGGAGTCGGCGTCGGCCCCTGTGCGCAGTTCAGCGCCTTCGCGAGGATGCGGGCGAGGGAGGTCTTGCCGGTGCCGCGCGGCCCGGCGAACAGGTACGCCTGGCGGATCTGCCCGTGCGCGATCGCGTTGCGCAGCGTGCGCGTGACCGCCTCCTGCCCGACGACCTCGTCGAAGTCCTGCGGGCGGTACTTGCGGTACAGGGCGGCCACGTGGCGACTCTACCGAAGGGTGCGACCGCCGAAGGCAGCCGGGCGCTATGCCGCGGCGCGGCCGGTGTCGCCCAGGTGGCGGTCGATCCAGGCACGGGCGAGTCGCCTGTGCAGCCGCACGAGCTCGAGCCGATTCCGCTCCAGCTGGGCCGGACCGGCGCCCTGCTCGCGCAGGGCCTGGCGCTGCGCCGTGCAGGCCCGGATCGCGGCCTCGATGTCCTCGACGCTAGACATCGACGAGCGTCGGGCTCCGGCGCGCCCGCTCGTAGGCGTAGGGGTGGCGAAACGCGTCCAGCGCATCCGCCGCGGCGACCTCGACCTCGAACGCCTCGCCGGTGCGGGCGTCGTGGACGGACAGGGTCACCGACGCGCGGCGCGCGCACCAGTAGAGGACGACCTCCAGGCCGGCAGACATCCTCCGGGCGAGCTCGCGCCTTCTCGGTGTCGCCTGGTGCTCAAGCCGCTCCATCCGCGCCTCTGCGCTCGGGATCTCGGTGCGGCCCACGCTAGAGGAGGCGTTCCCAGGCCCTCGCCAGGCCTTGGCAAAGGTTTCGTCTCGTTCGGTCAAGACTCGGCGAAAGGTCGCCGCGGCCTCGGGCCGGGCGCACCGCGCGCCTGGGAGGGATTGCTTAGCGCTGCTTCCTCCCGGATCTGACGCGGTTCGCAAGCTCCCACCGCACGGGTCCCGGCCCGAGCCCGCGGCGCCGCGATGGTACCAGCGCCCGGCCGCTCAGCCGTGGCGGCGCGCGAGCCGCGGCCGCGCCCGATGGCGCCGCACGAAGGCGCGTACCCTGCCTCGCACCGCCTTCGCCACAACCGCCGTCTGGCTCGACCGCGCGGCCGTGGAGCCGCCCGCGTTGGTCGCGGTGACGCGCACCGCGACGCGGGAGCCGACGTCGAAGGCGGTCAGCCTGTAGGACGTCCCGCCCGCACCGTCGATCGGGACGCAGCCGCGTCCGTCACAGCGGAGCCAGGCGTAGACGAGCCTGGTCGGCCCGCCGCTCCAGGCGCCGGCCGTCGCCTGCAGAACCTGCCCCTGTCGAGGGGTGCCGCTGATCGTCGGCGCAGACGTCGCGCTCGGCGGCGGCGGCAGCTCCTCGACGTAGGTCGCCGTGTAAGCGGCCGGGCTCTCCGGCGCTGTGAAGTTGTGGGTCGCGGCGCCGCCGTCCGACCACGAGCCGAAGCGGAAGCTCTTCCCGCCGAGGTGCTGCGTCACGGGAGCGCTCAGGGAGGACTGCGACCCGACGATCTCCGTGCGCACGAAGGGCGCCGTGCCGCTCGAGCTGCCGACCGCGACGGAGAGCCCGGCGGGCTGCGTCCGGAACGTCAGGTCGACGGTGCGGGGGTCGAGGGTCAGGCTCGTCGCCGTCGTCACGCCGAGCGCATCCGTCGCGTGCAGCACGAGCTCGAGGTGCGACGGGTAGTCGTGGTCGGGCGCCGCGAAGCTGCCGTCGGCGACCCCGGGCCAGGTCTGCACGTTGTGGACGTGGCAGTCCGTGGGGGTGGTGCAGTGGTGGACGAGCAGCGTCCAGGAAAGTGCCGACGCGGGCAGTGCGCCCTGCTCTGCATCGGTCGCGTGGCCGCTGAACGAGATCTGCTGGCCGACCGCGTACGTCAACGCCGGGCCCGGAGCGTCGATCGTGGGGACGGGAGGCGTGTCGGGCGTGTCCAGGTGCCAGCCGACCCGCGCGACGGCCGTGTTGCCGTCCTCGTAGTACTCGACGCGTAGGTGGTGCGTCGCGTCCGAGAGCTGCACGGTTGCGGTGTAGGTCGTCGGCGGCTGGTCCACCCACGCGTCGATGACGGCGGTGCCGTCGACGTAGACGCGGATGCCGTCGTCGGCCGTCGCCGTGAACGTGTACGTCCCCGGCGCGAGCTGGACGTCGCGGGTCCAGCCGGCCGAGAAGCTGTCCGCGTTGACCTCGGGCGCGGGCGAGCCGGTGCCCCAGTCGTGGTCGATCGCGCTTTCGCAGCGGGTCAGCACCGGCTGGCCGGCGAGCGTCATGTTGTTGTGGTACTCGGCGCGGAAGGTGTCGGCAGGGCAGCCCGGCACTGGGCTGTACGAGATCCGGTGGATCGTGCCGCCGTCGAAGTCGACGTAGAACAGGTCGCCGCCGGGGCCGGTCTCGAGATCGACCGGATTGGCGGCACCCTGCGCGAGAACCTGTATCCGGGTCGGGTCGGGTTGCCCGTTCGCGCCGAGACCCATCGTCCAGATGCAGTTCCGCGAGTGGTCGGCGAAGGCGAGCGCGCCGTCGTATGCGGCCGGGTAGCTGCTTCCGTCGTAGAAGGCAAGCCCGCTCACCACCGAGCCGTTGCCGGTCGGGCAGTTGTCGCCCGGGACGACCTCGTCGCCGTGACCGTAGGCGAAGTACGGCGCCGTCGCCGAGCCGGCGGCGTAGAGGCCGGTGCAGAGCGAGAGGCCGGCGCTCTCGAAGGACGGCTGGCGCGCATCGCCCTCGTAGCAGGGCCAGCCGAAGTTCTGAACCGCGCCCGTCGGCGTGGGCCGCCGCTCGATCTCCTCCCACGTCGCCCAGCCGACGTCGCCGATCCACAGCTCGCTCGTCCCGGGCCGGAACGTGAATCGGAACGGGTTGCGCATCCCGTAGGCGATCACGCGCCGCAGGTTCGCGTCGCTCGGGTCCGTGTTCGGATTGTCGGCCGGCGCCGCGCCCGTCGCGGGATCCAGGCGCAGCACGCTTCCGTTCAGCAGCGTCGGCCCGGCCGGCCGACGAGGGCTCTGGC
>DATIFC010000129.1:0-2094 GCA_035455445.1 Gaiellaceae bacterium
CCGTGGAGCCGCTCGACCGCGCGACCATCTGGCCGTACCGGGACGGCGAGCCCGGCGAGCTCTACTACCAGCGCTACGCGCACCCGAACGCCCTCGAGGCGGAGCGGCAGCTGGCGCTGCTCGAGGGCGGCGACGCGCTCCTCTTCCCCTCCGGCACCGGGGCGGCGACGGCGCTCGTCCTCGGCCTGCTCGAGCCCGGCCGCACGATCGCGCTCGCGGCCGGCTGCTACTTCGGCACGGGCGTCCTGCTCGCCACGCTGGAGCGCTGGGGCGTACGGCACGTCGAGTTCGACCAGACGGGGCCGCCGCCCGACGGCGCCGACCTCGTCTGGCTCGAGGCGCCCTCGAATCCCTTCCTGGAGATGCCCGACCTCGAGGCAGCGGCCGCGCACCCGGCAAGGGTGGTCGTCGACTCGACCGCCTCGACGCCCGTGTACCTCCGCCCGCTCGAGCACGGCGCCGACTTCGCGCTCCACAGCGCGACGAAGTTCCTCGGCGGCCACGACGACGTGCTGCTCGGCGCGGTCGTCTGCCGTTCGCCGGAGGATGCGGCGTGGCTGCGCGACTTCCGCGCCCGGACGGGGATCGTCGCCGCGCCGGATCCCTGCTGGCTGCTCTCGCGCTCGCTGAAGACGCTGCGCGTGCGTATGGAGCGGCACACCGGCAGCGCGACGGAGATCGCCGAGCGCCTGCGCGCGCACCCGGCGGTGCAGGTCGTGCGCTACCCCGGATTCGGCGGCCTGCTCTCGTTCGACGTCGCAGACGGCGAGGCTGCGCGACGGGTCGAGACCTCGCTGCGGACGATCGAGAACGCGACGAGCCTCGGCGGCGTGCGGTCGGTGCTGGAGGCCCGCTCGCGCTGGGAGGGCGAGCGCGTCCCGGCCGGGCTGCTGCGGCTGAGCGTCGGTCTCGAGGAGGTTGAGGAGCTCTGGGCCGACCTCGAGCAGGCACTCGCGGCATGAAGGTCGTCTTCTTCCCCGAGGGCGCCTTCGGCCCGACCAACAACTGCGTCGGCATCGGCCGCGTGCTGCGCGAGCGCGGGGTCGAGGTGACCTTCGTCCTCGAGGAGTCGTTCGCCGGCACGCTCGAGGCGCAGGGATTCGAGGAAGCGCTGATGCGGCTGAAGCCGCCGCCGGAGGTCGAGGAAGCACCGGGCCAGTTCTGGAAGGACTTCGTCCGGGACACCGCACCGGAGTTCCGCAAGCCGACGATCGAGCAGCTCGAGACGTTCATCCTCCCGGTCTGGCAGGAGCTCGTGGACGGCGCCCGCTACGTGGACGCGCGGCTGCGCGAGATCTTCGGCGAGCTCGAGCCGGACGTGATCGTCGAGGACAACGTGGTCGGGTTCCCGGCGGTGCTCGGCGCGGGGCGCCCGTGGGTGCGGATCGTCTCCTGTAACCCGCTCGAGCTGAAGGACCGGGCGCTGCCGCCTCCGTTCTCGGGCTACCCGACCGGCGACCGGGCCGCCTGGGACGCCTTCCGGGAGCGCTACCGCGAGCTGCACGAGCCCCTGCAGGCGGAGTTCTCCGTTTTCTGCGAGGAGCGCGGCGCGCCGGCGCCGCCGGAGCTCGAGTTCATCCACGAGTCCCCGTTCCTGAACCTCTACCTCTATCCCGCAGACGCCGATTACCGGCGCTCACGCCCGCTCGGAGAGCGCTGGCAGCGGCTCGACTCCTGTGTGCGCACCGTCGAGGAGGAGTTCGAGCCGCCGCCCGGGGAGGACGCGCTCGTCTACGTCAGCCTCGGCAGCCTCGGCTCCGCGGACGTCGAGCTGATGAACCGCCTCGTCGCCGTCCTGGCCGAGACGCCGCACCGCTACGTGGTCAGCAAGGGCCCGCAGCACGAGCTGATCGAGCTGGCGCCGAACATGACCGGCGCCGAGTTCCTGCCGCAGCCGGCTCTCCTCCCCCACGTCGACCTCGTGATCACCCACGGTGGGAACAACACCGTCACCGAGGCGATCCACTTCGGCAAGCCGATGGTCGTGCTGCCGTTGTTCTGGGACCAGCACGACAACGCGCAGCGCGTGGCCGAGTGCGGCTTCGGCGTCCGGCTTCCCACCTACGAGTTCGAGGACAGCCGGCTCCTCGAGGC
>DATIFC010000130.1:0-20430 GCA_035455445.1 Gaiellaceae bacterium
CGTGACGACGTTGCCGCCGATCGTCGCCCGCCTGCGCACCTGCGGCGACGCGAACGAGCGCGCCGCCTGCGCCAGCGGCCGGAACTCGGCCAGCTCGCGCGCGATCCGCGCGAACGTCACCCCGGCGCCGAGGCGGACGAGCCCGTCCTCGCGCGACCAGCCGTCGAGCTCCTCGACGCGGGAGAGGTCGAGCACCGCCTCCGGCCGCAGCCCGTGGAGGTTGACCTCCACCATCACGTCGGTCCCGCCCGCGACGGGCAGGGCCTCGGGATGGGCGCTGCGGATCTCGAGCGCCTCCTCGAGCGACCGCGGCTGGAAGGCGGCGCTCACACGCGAACCGCCGCGAACGCCTCGATCATCGCCGGCACGTCGTCTCCGAGCGGGTAGAGGACGGGGCAGGTGCAGCCGGCCGCGACGTACTCCTCGACCTTCGCGCGGCAGTCCTCGGCGGTGCCAGAGGCCGTGATCAGCTGCACGACGTCGTCGGGGACGAGCGCCATCGCGCGCTCGATCTGCTCCGGTGTCGCCGGCCAGGTGAGCACGCGGCCGATCTCCTCGAGCAGCGACTCGTCGACCCCGCTCGCCTTGCCGATGTGCGGCTGCTGCCCGAGGTACTGCGCCACCAGCTCGCGCGAGCGGTCGAGTGCCAGCGAGCGGTCGCGGTCGAGCGAGCAGACGACGAGCTGCGGCCGGTCGATCTCGCCGAGCGGCCTTCCGGCGCGCTCGGCGCCGAGGGCCAGGTGCTCCATCGCCTCGCGGTTGTAGGCGGGGCCGACGAGGTAGTTGAGCAGGACGCCGTCGCCGATCTCGCCGGCCAGCTCCATCATCTTCATCCCGGTCGCGCCGACGTAGATCGGCACGTGCTTCGGGGAGCGGTCGCCGTGGACGATGTCGATCTCGACGTCGTCCAGGTGCACGAGCTCGCCGTGGTAGGTGACGCGCTCCATCGCCAGCAGCCGGCGCGTCGCCTCGACGGTCTCGCGCATCGCGGTGCGCGTGTGGCGCCGCTTGACGCCGACCTTGGAGGCCAGCGGCTCCCACCAGGAGCCGAGACCCAGCCTGATGCGGCCGGGGGCGAGGTCGTCGAGCGTCGAGAAGGTCGCCGCGAGCAGCCCGACGTTCCGCGTCCAGGTGTTGACGACGCCGGCGCCGATCGCGATCCGCTCCGTCACCGCCGCGTACGCGGCCATCGGCACGGTGGCCTCGCGGACGAGGCGGCTCTCGGCCTGCCACACCGCCTCGAAGCCGCGCTCCTCGGCGAGCCGGGCGTACTCCATGCCCTCGCGAATCGGATGCTTGTCCTGCAGGTAGAGCGCTACGCGGTCGTGAGCGGCGACGGCCATCTCCGTCCTCCCTTCGGCTCGAACTCGTGCGCCGGGATCTCCTCGAGGCGGCGCCACAGGCGCCCGGCCTCGACTGCGGCCTCGTCGGCGAGCTGCCGCTGGTCGACCCGCGTCAACCGCCGGTCGGCGACCACGAGCTCGCCGGCGACCATCACGTCGCGCACGTGGCGCGACGAGAGGCCGAAGACCCAGTGGCCGGCGAAGCTGCCCTCGTGCACCGGCGCGGGCGCCGCGTAGTCGAGCACGACGAGGTCGGCCGGCGCCCCGGGCTGCAGCGTCCCGAGCAGCGGCTCGCCGAAGAGGCGGCCCGCCAGGCGCGAGCCCTCGGCGAGGCGGGCGAGCGGCCAGCCGGCGTCGGTGGCGGGGTCGTCCTCGCGCAGGCGGAAGTAGGCCGCGCGCGACTCCTCGAACATGTCGGAGCCGATCCCGTCCGTGCCGAGGCTCACGCGCGGGCCGAGCTCGCCGATCGAGGCACGGCCGACGGCGTTGTTCATGTTCGAGCGGGCGTTGTGCGCCACCGACGCGCCCGTGGCTCGGACGATCTCGAGCTCCCGCTCGCCCAGGTGCACGCCGTGGGCGAGGAGCGTGCCCTCGCCGAGCGCCCCTGCGGCGACCAGCCGCTCGACCGCGGCGACGTCGACGCCGTCCTCGGCCGCGTGGACGTGCAGCGGCCCGAGCTCGGCGCAGGCCGCGAGCGTCTCGTCCGAGAGCGTGAAGCACGCGTGGGCACCGACCAGGCCGCGCGCCAGAGGCGGGGGCTCGCGGCGCACGCGCTCGAGGAAGCGGCGGTTCTCCTCGAGGCCCGCCCCGGCCCGCTCCGGGCCGTCGCGGTCGGAGGTCTCGTAGCAGAGCACCGAGCGGAGGCCGAGCCCGTCGAGCGCCTCCGCGATCACGTCGAGCGAGCCGTCGATCGCGTTCGGCGAGGCGTGGTGGTCGACGAGCGTCGTCGTCCCGGAGAGCAGCGCCTCCATTCCCCCGGCGAGCGCGGAGGCGCGCACGCCGTTCTCGTCCAGCGCGCGGTCGAGGCGCCACCAGACGCGCTGCAGGATCTCGAGGAAGCTCTCGGGCGGCTCGAGCGCGTAGGGCATGCCGCGCGCGAGCGCGGAGTAGAGGTGGGTGTGCGAGCAGACGTTGCCGGGCACGATCAGACAGCCCGAGCAGTCGCGCCGCGCGTCCCCGGCCGCGTGCGCGATCCGGCCCTCGCGGACGTGCACGTCCGCCTCGACGACGCGGAGCGGGTCGAGCGAGACGACCACCGTCGCGCCGGTCAGGGTGAGGCTCACACGCGCTCCTTCCTGCGGACCAGGTGCGGCACGGCGGCGAGCGCGGCGGGCGAGTCCTTCATCGGCAGCCCCGTGCGCCGCACGCCGTCGAACGCGTGGAGCGCGGACGCGGTCGCGGCGCAGGTGGGCACCACCGCCGCCTCGCCGAGGCCCTTCGCGCCGAACGGCCCCTCCGGCTGCTCCTCCTCGACGAGGATGCACTCCACCGGCGGCATCCCGGTCGGCGGGATGATGTGCAGGGACTTGAGCGTCTCGGTGACGGGCACGCCGGCCTCGACCACGAACTCCTCCGAGAGCGCCTGGCCGAGAGCCATGTGAACGCCGCCCTCGACCTGGCCCTCCGCGAGCGTGGGGTTGATCGCCCGGCCGACGTCGTGCGCGGCGACGACGCGCTCGAGCCGGCCCTCCTCGTCGAGGATCACGACCTGGGTCGCCCAGGCATAGGCGAGATGCGTCACCGGCTCGGGGTCGTCGAGCGAGGTCGTCCAGTCGACGAGGAACTCGCCCGGGAACTCGCGTCCCGCGAGCTCCTCCGGCCGGGAGCCGTTCAGCTCGGCCCTCAGCCTGCGTGCCGCGTCGAGGACGGCGTTGCCGCCGAGCACGGTCGCGCGCGAGGCGGTCGTCTGGCCGGTGTCGAGCTCGTGCTCGGTGTCGACCACCACGCGCACCCGCTCTGGCGGCAGGACCAGCGCGTCGCAGGCGATCTGCCGGAGGACGGTGTTCACGCCCTGGCCCATCTCCGTCCAGGAGTGGAAGAGCGTCACGGTGCCGTCGGGCTCGGGCCGCAGGAGCACCCGCCCGCGCTCGGGCACGCCGTTGCCGATCCCGGTGTTCTTGACCCCGCAGGCGATCCCCGCGCAGCGCGCGTTCCGGTAGGCGTCGCGCACGGCGAGCAGCGTCCGCTTCAGGCCGACGCCGGGGCCGAGCAGCTGGCCGGTGGCGAAGCGGTCGCCCGCCTCGAGCGCGTTGCGCCAGCGGATCTCCCAGCCGTCGATCCCGACCTGCTCGGCCAGCAGGTCGAGCATGCCCTCGATCGCGAAGTTCGACTGGCTGGCGCCGAAGCCGCGCATCGCGCCGCAGGGCGGGTTGTTCGTGTAGACCGCTCGCGCCTCGACGTCCACGTTCGGCGCGCGGTAGGCCCCGCAGGCGTGGCCGGCGGCGCGCTCCAGCACCTTGTCGCCGACACTGGCGTAGGCGCCGGTGTCGCCGACGATGCGGGCCCGGACGGCGAGCAGCCGTCCCTCCTCGTCGCAGCCGGCGGCGTACTCGAGCCACATCGCGTGCCGCTTGGAGTGGAAGCGCAGGCTCTCGCGCCTGCTCAGCGTCACGAGCGCCGGCCGGCCGGTCGCGGTCGCCAGGAGCGAGGCGTGGCACTGGACGTTCAGGTCCTCCTTGGCGCCGAAGGCGCCCCCGGTCGCGACCTGCGTCACGCGGACGACGCTCTCCGGGAGCCCGAGGAAGGAGGCGATCTGCCGGCGGTCCTCCCAGACGCCCTGGCCCTGCGAGTAGACGCGCAGGGCGCCGCCGTCCCCGGGCACGGCGAGCGCGGCTTCCGGCTCGAGGAACGCGTGCTCGATGAACTGCGTGCGGTAGCGCTCGCTGACCACGTGCGCCGCGCCCGCGAGCGCTTCGTCGACGTCGCCGCGCTTCAGCTCGGAGACCGAGAGCTCCCGGGCCCGCTCGTCGAAGGGGTCGGTCACGGGCTCCAGGACCTCGTACTCGACCTCGACGAGGGCGGCGGCCTCGCGGGCCGCGCGGCGGGTCTCCGCCCCGACGACGGCGAGCACGTCGCCTACGTAGGCGGTCTCCTCGCCGGCGGCCACGAGCTGCCGCCAGTCCCTCGTCAGCACCCCCTGGGTCCGCTCTCCCGGAACGTCCTCGGCCGTCAGCACCGCGACGACGCCCGGGTGCGCGCGCGCCTTCGAGGCGTCCACGCGCACCACGCGGGCACGCGGGTGATCCGAGAAACGGAGCGCCCCGTGCAGCATCCCCGGCTCGACGAGGTCGCCGACGAACGGCTTGTCGCCGAGGGCGAGGTCGGTGCCCTCGTAGCGCGCGCTGCGGGAGCCGACACGGCCGCTGCGCTCGGGCTCGGGCAGCGGCTCGCCCCGGCGGGCCGCCGCGGCGAGCACGATCGCGTCGACGATCTTCACGTAGCCCGTGCAGCGGCAGAGGTTGCCCTTCAGCGCCCGCTCGATCTCCTCCCGCGAGGGAGCGGGGCTCCGGTCGAGCAGCGCCTCGGCCTTCATCACGATCCCCGGCGAGCAGTAGCCGCACTGCGAGGCCCCGGCTGCGACGAAGCAGTCCGCCCAGCGGCGGCGCTGCTCCGCCGAGAGTCCTTCCTGGGTGAGCACCTGCTTGCCCGCGACGCGGGCCGCCGGCTGGGCGCAGGAGACGGCCGCGCGCCCGTCCACGAGCACCGTGCAGGCGCCGCAGGAGCCCTCGGGCGCGCAGCCGTCCTTGACCGAGTGCAGGCCGAAGCCCTCGCGCAGCAGCTCGAGCAGGCTCTGCCCCTCCTCGACCTCGGCCGAGACCGGCTCGCCGTTGAGGACGAACTCCATGCTCACTCCGCGGCGCCGAGCACCAGGCTCAGCAGCGACATCCGCAGGACGACGCCGTTGAAGGCCTCCGTCCAGTAGCGGGCGTGCCGCGTCTCGTCGACGTCCGCGGGCAGCTCGTCCATCCGCGGCAGGCTGTGCAGGATGATCGAGGCCGGCTTGGCCTTCTCGCGCAGCAGCTCCCGCGTCACCTGGTAGGTCCGCGGGGTCGTCGCCACGCCGCCGTTGCCCGTGCGCTCCTCGCGCGAGACGGAGTAGTCGGCCTGGACGACCGGCTCCATGTAGATGACGTCGCAGTCGGCGATCACGTCCTCGACCGACTCGGCCTCCTCGTAGAGGACGTTGCGCTCGTCGAGTTCGAGCATGAACTCGGGCAGCAGCGACATCTCGGGCGGCCCGACCACGTACGCCTTGGCGTCGAACTGCGAGAGGGCGTAGAGGATCGAGTGCATCGTCCGCATGCGCATGTCGCCGACGAGCAGGAAGGTGCGGCCGTCGATCGAGCCGAGCTCCTTCTGCGTCGTGTAGAGGTCGGTCAGCACCTGCGTCGGGTGCTCGCCCCAGCCGTCGCCGCAGTTGATCACCGGCACCGAGGCCCACCTGGCCGCCTCGGCCGGAGCGCCCTGCTCGAAGTGGCGCATCGCGATGACGTCGCCGTAGTACTCGAGCATGTGGACCGTGTCCTTGATCGACTCCTGGTAGAAGTCGCCGGCCCGGGTCATCTTGGCGTCGGCGAAGCCTAGGACGTGACCGCCGAGCCGGTGCATGGCCGCCTCGGTCGCGAGCCGGGTGCGCGTGCTCGGCTGGTAGAAGGCCGTCAGCAGCGTCTTGTTGGCGAGCAGGTCCGAGTTACGCCGGTCGCGCGCGATCGGCGCGAGCGCGTCGCAGACCTCGAAGACCCGCTCGAAGTCAGCCCGCTCGAAGTCCTTGAGCGACAGGATGTCGCGTCCCAGAAAGCTCCTCATCTCGGTTCCTCCGTGGTCGTGGGCCCGCCGACCGGCGGACTCCGGTGAACAGCACTGCGACCCGCTCCTCGTCCCCGACGGCGCCGGCCTCGCGGAGCGACAGCAGCCCGGCCAGGCCGGCCGAGCCGGTCTCGTCGACGTCGATCCCCGTGGCCTCGACCGCGAGCTCGTTCGCCCGCACGAGCGTCTCCTCGGCCGCGACGAGCGGCCTGCCGCCGGTGGCCAGCATCCCCTCGACCACCGCGAGCCAGTCGTAGGTCTCGTCGTCGAGGATGCCGTGGGCGACGCTGTGCGGCTCCCGCTCCCACGGCCACATGAACTCGGAGCGGTGCGCCGCCGCGTAGGCGAGGTCGCCGCGGGCCGCGACGGCGTCGAACGCGCGCTTGAGCGGCCAGGCTCCCTCGGTCTGGACGGTGTCGACGCGAGGCATCGCCGGAACCGCCCCGAGCGAGGCCGCCTCTCGGAACGCGTGGATGCACGCGCTCGCTAGCGCGCCGCCGCCGACCTGCACGACGAGCCGGTCGAGCGCGACGCCGGTCGCCGCCAGCTCGTAGCCGAGGGTCTGCCCGCCCTCGACCGCCAGGCCGTTGAGGTTGCCCTGGCAGGTGAACGGCAGCGCGCCCTCCTCCAGCGCCTGCAGGAGGCGCCTGTAGGTCGGGTCGCCCGACTCGCCCGTCCGCTCGCAGATCACGACGTCGGCGCCGAGCTCCTCGAGCCGGGCCAGGACGAGCGGGTCCGCGTCGACCGGGACGAAGACGTGCAGCGTGCGCCCGCCTGCCCGCGCGACCACCGCCGCGGCGAGGGCGGCGTTCCCGCAGCTCGCGATCGCGAGCTCGGGTCGGCTCGACGGATCGGCGAGGCCGGCCTGCTCCGCGGCCTCGAGGTAGAGGAGCACGCCGAAGAGGTGACGGGCCTTGTGCGACCCCGAGACGTTGCTGGTCTCGTCCTTCACCCAGACGCCGCCTCCCCCGGTGAAGCCGAGCCGCTCGCCGAGCTCGTCACTGCGCTCGAACGGGGTGGCGCGGAACCCGTGGCCGTCGACCTCGGCGACACGCCGGTCGAGCCGGCGCACGAGGGCGCAGAACTCGTCGTCTGAGAGCCCGAGGTGGTACGCGTGCAGGAGCGGGCGGTAGCGCAGGAACGGGTTCGGCTCGGTGTCCCCGGCGGGGAAGTCGAGCACGGCGAGATCGAGGTCGCGGCGCAGCACGTGGTCGACGTCGTCGGCGGCGCCGGCGTTGCGGCAGCGGAAGGGGTACGGAGTGGAGGCTGGCGGCTCGGCGCCGCAGCCCGCGCAGACGAGACGGCTGATCGGGCGGCTCACACTGCCTCCAGGACGGCCGCCCTCGCGTTGAGCTCCTCGATCAGCTCGTCCCAGCCGTCGGCGCGGGTGCGCACCTCGGCCCAGAAGGCCGGATCGCGGCGCGCCTCGAAGTCCTCGAGCGAGACCCCCTGCTGCTCCACCCAGGTGAAGTAGCCGAGGTTGAAGATCCGCTGCCGCTCCTCGCGCGACAGCTCGCGCAGGTTGTCGGTGGTCGCGCCCAGCACGTGCTCGCCGAAGGCCTCGCCGGCGGCGATCTCGTCGAGCCCGTCCGGGAAGTACCGCGTGAGCGCCCGTTCGCGCTCGCTGTCGTACATCGCGGCGCCGTCGGTCGCGACCGTGGCCACTGCGTCGCCGCGCCCGAGCCGCAGGTGCTTCGCGACCTTGATCGCCCCGAGGACGTTGCAGATGCTCGAGAGGCCGAGCGAGGGGAGGGCCGCGAGGACGTCCTCCGGAACCCCGCGCCGGCGCGCGAGGTAGCGCCGCCCGGCCTCGGTGCCGAACACGACCCCGAGCCGGTCGGTCGCGCGGTCGGACACGGCCAGCACGACGTCGGTGTTGAGCACGTTGTGAATCAGCGGCACGTGCTTGTCGCCGATCCCCTGGATGTTGTGCTCGCCGAAGCCGTTGTGCAGCAGCGTCGGGCACTCGAGCGCCTCGGCGGCGACGACCAGCGAGCCGAGCCGCTCCTTCAGGTAGTCGCCGGCGGCGATCGTGCCCGCCGAGCCGGTCGCCGAGACGAACGCCCGCAGGCGCAGCTCGGGCTCCTCGGCCCGCAGCGCCTCGAAGACGCGCTCGAGTGCCCGGCCGGTCGCGTGGTAGTGGACGACGTAGTTCCCGAACTCGGCGAACTGGTTGAGGATCACGTTGTCGGGGTCCGCCGCCAGCTCGCGGCAGGCGTCGTAGATCTCCTTGACGTTGCTCTCGGTGCCCGGCGTGCGGACGATGTCGGCCGGGTCGCTCACCCACCGCTCGAGCCAGTCGAAGCGCTCGCGGCTCATGCCCTCCGGCAGGACCGCCACGCCGCGGCAGCCGAGCAGCCGCGAGATCGCGACGCCGCCGCGGCAGTAGTTCCCGGTGGACGGCCACACCGCGCGCTGCCTGGCCGGGTCGAAGCTGCCGTCGGCGAGGCGCGGGGCGAGGCAGCCGTAGGCCGCGAGCACCTTGTGTGCGCCGATCATCGGGAAGCGGTCGCCGAGCGCGACGACGATCGTCGCCTCGACGCCCGTCAGCTCCGGCGGAAGGACCAGGTGCTGCGGGATCTCGACCAGCCCGCGGCGGTCGGCGCCGTTGTGCCAGTGCACCCGGTAGAGGTTCAGCGGGTGCGGCTCGTCGGGCCCGATCCCCGCCAGCTCGTCGCGCAGCGCGCGCGGGATCAGCGCCGGGTCGGCGAGCTGCCCGAACGTCGGCAGCATGACCCGCGCCTCGCGCAGCCGCTCGGCCGCCCGCTCGAGCGCGCGCGTGTCGCCGGTTGTCCCTTCCATGAGTCGACCCTCGCCGCGATGGCCGCGCGACGCATCGGTGCGGGCGCCGATCGCCTCTGCGGCTTTCTTCGGATCGGTCAGTCCGGCTCGATCAGGCCGTAGTGCCCGTCGTAGCGGAGGTAGACGAGCTTCCCGCGCCGCGACTGGGGATCGGTGAAGAAGACGAACCGCTCGCCGCCGGCGTTCAGCCGCTCGAGGGCGTCGTCGAGCAGCAGCGCCGGCGCCGGGCCGCGATCGTGCGCGACCGTCCCGTCGTCGCGTCGGTGGACGACGTCCTCCATGCCCGTCTCGGCGTTTGTGAACAGGTGGAAATCGTGGTCGAGCAGCCGGAGCTCGAGCGCCGCCTCGTCGGCGCTCAGCGCTGCCGGCGCGAAGGTCTTGCGGCGGACGAGCTCGCGCTCCTCCGGCGGCCGCGGGAAGTGCTCCGGGCGCTCCGGCGGCAGGCTGCCGTGGCGCCACTCACCGGCCGCCGCGACGCCTGTCTCGCGGCGCCGGGCGCGGCGCGACTCCTCGAGGTCTTCGAGGTTGCGGCGCAGGCGCCGCTCGAGCAGGTCGAGGGCCTCGGACATCTGCGTCGCCGCGACGTGCGCGCGCACGGGCCTGCCGGCGACGTCGAGCGAGGCCTTCGCGACCGCCGGGCGCTCGAGCGCGGGGTCGCGGTGCAGCCGCAGCGTCAGCCGGGCGTGCAGCACCGGCCGCGGCGAGTGCCGGGCCGCCGCGAGCACCACGTCGAGAGCGTGCGCCCTGGCCTCCTCGCCGACGCCCTCGTCCGCCACGAGGCCGACGGGGAAGCCGGGCTCCTCGGTCGATGCGACGGGGCGAGACGGTCGGCCCATCGCGCCGAGCCTGGCCGCCCGTCGCCGGTGCCGCATCCGGGGGACGCCCGATCGCGGTTCGGAGAAGTACGCACCACGCCGCGGCGCGGGAAGTCCGCAACGACGATCGGTTCGGGCACGGATGCCGCCGGCGGCCGGCCGGGGAACAATCGAGTCGCGATGGAGCCCAGGCTGATCATGTTCACGGTGATCGCGCTCGCCGCCGCACACTGGATGGTCACGGCGGGCGTCGCGAAGCGCGTGCTCACCCGGCGCAAGCCTGACCGCCGGTGCCCCTCCTGCGGGCGCCTGCCGCGGGACTGCAGCTGCGTGCGCTGATGGCGTTCGCGGTCCGGCCGGTCGAGTACCACTACGCCAACGTGCGCGACGAGCTGGGAGCGGCGTACCGCGTCCTCTCGCAGCTCGCCGAGCGGGGCGTGAACCTGCTCGCCTTCACGGCGGTGCCGTCGGGCCCCGCGCTCGCCCAGTTCGCGCTCTTCCCCCAGGACCCGGCGAAGCTCGTGGCGGAGGCGCGCGCCGCAGGGCTGGCGCTGGACGGCCCGTACCACGCCCTGCTAGTACAGGGCGACGACGAGCTCGGCGCCTTCGCGCGGGTGCACGAGCGCCTCCTGCAGGCCGGCATCGACATCTACGCCTCCTCGGGCGTGATCGACGGCCGCGGCTCCTTCGGCTACGTGATGTACGTGCGCGAGGACCAGTTCGAGCGAGCCGTCGCGGCGCTCGACCTGACCCCCGCGTGAGCCATCGCTTCGTCGACCACGTCGGGGAGGTCGAGGTCGAGCTCGAAGCGGCCGACCGGGCCGGGATCTTCGAGGCCGCCCTCGCCGCGGTCGCCGAGCTGCTCGCCTCAGGCCCTGCCGGCGAGCCGGTCGCGCGCCTGGTCGAGCTCGCCTCTGACGACCCCGCGCTCCTCCTGGTCGACTGGCTGAACGAGCTCGTCTTCCTCGCCGAGGTCGAGCGCTTCGTCCCCGAGCGGGTCGCGTCGCTCGAGGTGGGAGAGCGCCGGCTGCGGGCGACCGTCGAGGGCCGCACCGGCGACCCGCGTCACCTCGTCAAGGCGGTGACGCTCAGCCGCCTGGCGCTCGGGCCGGAAGGCGGGCGGTGGCGCGGCCGCGTCGTGCTCGACGTGTGAGACGCGCGCCCGACGCCGCTCGATCCACCCGGTCACGGGCACCGCGATCGCGGCGAGGGCGACGCCCACGGCGATGTCGAGCCAGAAGTGGTTGGCGCTCGCCATCAGCGCGAAGGCGACCCAGCACGGCCAGAGCAGCCACAGGACCTTGAGCCAGAGCGGGCGGACGAGCAGCGCGAGCGAGACGCCGACGATCAGGGCGTCCGCGGCGTGCAGGCTCGGCATCGCCGCGTAGGGGTTCGACGCCAGCTCGACGAGATCGGTCGCGTGGCTGATCGGCGAGGCCGCCACCGTGTCGACGAAGCCCTGGCCGGGCAGCAGCCGAGGGGGCGCCGTGGGGAGGAGGACGTAGCCGACGAGGGCGATCGTGTTCGTCACGATCACGGTGTCGCGCACGCGCAGGAACGCCGGGTAGCGCCGGAGGTAGATCCACAGCAGCACGAGGCCGACGACCACGAACTGCGAGAGCCAGTAGGTGTAGTTGACGGCGTGGAGCAGCAGCCCGCCCGCGGCGAGCACCTGCCGCTGCAGCCAGGGCTCGACGACGCCGTGCAGCGCCAGCTCGGCGTCGAGGATCCGACGCGCGTTCTCGAGCGCGAGCGGCGTGCCGCGGTCGGCCAGGCCGCGGGCGATCTCGTAGGCGGCGCCGAAGCCGAGCCAGATCAGGGTCTGGCGGACGAGATCGCCGCGGCCGCGCGGCAGGAGCCCCTTGCGTCGCCCCGCCTCCGGTGGCGCGCAGACGGGCTTCACGGTCCCGTGTCGTCGTCCCCGGGCTGCCCGTCCGTCGCCTCGAAGGCCCGGAGCCGCTCGGCGTAGTCGGCGAGGCGGGCGGCCACCAGGCCGTGCACGCTTCCTTCCGGGTACGAGCCGTCGGCCCGGCGCCCGCCGGCCGGGCGCCCCGTCAGTAGCTCGATGCCCTCGTCTGCGGTCCGCACCGCCCAGACGTGGAACTCGCCTGCCCGGACGGCCTCGACGACCTCGTCGTCGAGCATCAGGTTGTGGACGTTCGCCTCCGGGACGATCACGCCCTGGCTCCCCGTCAGGCCGTGCGCCTTGCAGGTGGCGTAGAAGCCCTCGACCTTCCGCGTCACGCCGCCCACGGCCTGCACGTCGCCGTGCTGGTCGACGGAGCCGGTGACGGCGATCGACTGGTCGAGCGGGAGGGCCGAGAGCGCCGAGAGGAGCGCGTAGAGCTCGGTCGAGGAGGCCGAGTCGCCCTCGACCTCGTCGTACGACTGCTCGAAGGTGATGGTCGCGGAGACCGGCAGCGGCCAGTCCTCCGCGTAGGTCGCGCGCAGGTAGCCGGAGAGGATCATCACGCCCTTCGAGTGGATCGGCCCGGACAGCTCGATTTCGCGCTCGATGCTCTCGATCCGGCCGCGGCCGAGCGCGACGCGCGCGCTCACGCGGCAGGGGCGGCCGAACTCGTAGTCGCCGACGTCGAGGATCGAGACGCCGTTCACCTGGCCGACCCGCTCGCCCGCCGTCTGGATCACGATCGTGCCCTCGCCGATCAGCTCCTGGACGCGCTCCTCGAGCAGGCTCGAGCGGTACTCCTTCTTGCGGATCGCGAGCTCGACGTCGCTCGCCTCCACGAGCGCGTGGCCGAGCGTGATCGCCCAGAAGCTCGCCTCCGAGACGAGGTCGGAGATCTCCAGCAGGCGCGCGGTCAGCTTCCGCTGGTTCTCGCGCAGCCGCGCGCCGTGCTCGATCAGCTTCGCCACCGCGGCCCGGTCGAAGTGGCGCAGGCCGTTCTCCCGCACGCAGCGGCTGACGAAGGCCGCGTAGTTGTGGTGGTGCTCGGGCGACCAGTCGAGCTCGGGCGAGAACTCGGCCTTGACCTTGAACAGCTCACGGAAGTCCTCGTCGAGGTGGTAGAGCGCCTGGTAGAGCAGCGGCGAGGCCAGCAGCACGACCTTGACGTCGAGCGGGATCGGCTCGGGCCGCAGCGTCGCGCTCGGCACCGGGCTGAACTCCTCGCCGAGGTTCTCGATCCGCATCTCGCTGCCGCGGAGGGCCCGCTTCAGCGCCTCCCAGGCGAAGGGATGGCCGAGCACGTCCAGCGCGTCGAGCACCAGGAAGCCGCCGTTCGCGCGGTGCAGCGCGCCGGCCTTGATCTCGCGGAAGTCGGTCACCATCGCGCCGAACGCGGCGCGGTACTCGACCCGCCCGAGCAGGTTGTAGTAGGTCGGGTTGTGCTCGACGACGATGGGCGCGCCCTCGGCCTCGCGGTTGTCGACGAGGACGTTGACGCGGAAGCGCGCGTGCCCGTCTCGGTGCAGCGACGGGCCGAACGGCGGCGGGAGCGAGCCCTCCTCGCCGTCCCGGAACTCGTCCAGGTGCTCGAGGAGCTCCGTCTTGACGTCGCCCAGGTAGTCGACCACCTCGGGCTGGTCGCCGAACCGCTCCTCGAGCTCGTGGAACAGCGGCTCGGTGGCGAACAGGGCGACCTCCCGCTCGAGCTCCCCGACCCGCCTCGTCGCCTCCTTCTCCAGCTTCCGCACCTGGTGGAGGTAGCTGCCGGCCCGCTCCTCGACCTCCTCCGTCGCCTTCGTGATCTGCTCGCGCCGCTGCTCGGGCAGCGCCTCGAACTCCGCCCGCGTGATCGGCTTCCCGTCGAGGAGCGGCATCGACGCGATGCCCGTGAGCGTGGTCTTCAGGGCGAGCCCGTGCTCGTCGGCGAAGAGCGAGAGCTCGTTCTCGCGGCGCTCGCGCTCCTGGGCGATCTCCGCGATCACCTCCCGCTGGCGCCGGTCGTACTCCTCGCTCTCGAACGCCCGGCGGATCTCGCGGCGCGCCGCCTCGACGAAGTCGTCCATCGCGCGGGCGAAGTCGGAGCCGCGGCCGCGCACCATGTGGATCGCGTTCGGCCGGTCGGGGTTCTGGAAGTTGTGGACGTAGACCCAGTCGTCCGGGACGGGCTTGCCGGCCGCCCGGGCGCGGAGGTAGTCGAGGACGGTGCTGAGCCGCCCCGACCCGGGAGCTCCCGTGACCACGAGGTTGAAGCCCGCCGTGCCGATCTCGAGCCCGTACTCGAGCGCGTCCAGGGCCCGCGGCTGGCCGATCGTCCCGACCAAGGGGTCGACCTCCTCGGTGCTGCGGAAGCCGAGCTCCAGGGGGTCGAGGCGCCGCCGCAGGCTGTCGGGCCGGAGGGCGAGCCGCTCCCTCGCGGTGGCCTCCGCCTCGGTGCGCTCCCGCACGGCCATGCGTCGATGGTCCCGCTCCCGGCTCGTCGTCGGCATCGGTACGGCCACCGATGGCGGGTGTGGCTAAGCCGCAGTCCAGCGGCCTTACCCGCAGGGGAAATCAGTGCTTGCCCGGATGGCCCGCGACCTCGCGCGGGGCAAGCTCGAAGGGCCTTTCGTCAGAAGGAGGATGACGTGACCCAGGCGCAACACAGCGCAGCCGACGCCGAGGTCGGCGACGTTCTCGCGATCGCGGGCCACCGGGTCGGCGACGCGGAACGGACCGGCGAGATCCTCGAGGTGCTCGGGGCGCAAGGGCACCGGCACTACCGGGTCCGCTGGGACGACGGACACGAGAGCGTCTTCTACCCGAGCAGCGACGCGATCGTCCGGCCGAGGAAGGAGGAGCGATGACTGTCCACACAGCGCCGCGGGCGCTGATCGACCACCTCAAGCACACGGGAGTCGTGTTCGACCTGCTTCCGCATCCACACACCGAGTCCGCTCTCGCGGAGGCGAAGGCGCTCGGAGTGGACGCCGCGGACGTCGCCAAGACGATCGTGCTGAGCACGCCCGACGGCTTCGTCAGGGCGGTGCTGCCGGCGACGAGGCGGCTCGATCTGCACAAGGTTCGCGACCGGCTCGGGACGAACGACGTGCGCCTTGCGACCGAGGAGGTCCTGGCCGGGGCGTACCCGGAGTTCGAGCTCGGGGCGGTGCCGCCGCTCGCCGAGGACACCGGCGACCGCGTGCTGGTCGACGAGCGGCTGGTCGACGCCGGCTGGATCGTCTTCGAGGCGGGAACCCACGAGGAATCGCTTCGCCTGCAGACGACCGACCTGCTCCGCCTCACCGGCGGCCGGACGGTCGACATCTGCGAGGACTGACGCGGTTTCCGGGCTTGCCTGACGCGCGCCTCAGCGGGCGGCGAGCCTCGCCGAGGCCTCGTCCAGCAGCCGTACCACCTCGGCGTCGCCGACCTGCGGGAAGTCCTCGTACCAGAGGCTGACCGCGACGAAGTCGGCCTCTTCGTGCGGGCAGACGAGCCGTGCCTGCGCCCGGACGAGGGCGGCGGTCTCCGGCGCGGCGACCGGCACCGCGGCGACGATCTCGACGGCTCCCCCGGCGCGCGCCCAGCGGACGGCCGCGAGCATGGTCGCGCCGGTCGCCAGGCCGTCGTCCACGAGCACGACCCTCGTCCCGGCGAGGCGGAGGGGCGGGTGCGAGGCGTGCAGCGCGCGGTCGAGCCGCTCCGCATCCGCCTGTGCGCGCGCCACGACCGTCGCGAGCTCCTCCTCCGAGAGCCACTCGTGGCCCCTGAGGTAGACGCCGTCGCCCGGGGTCACCGCTCCGAGCGCGTACTCGGGCTGCAACGGATGGCGCACCTTGCGCACCGCGACGACGTCGAGCGGGGCCCCGAAACCTCGTGCGACCTCCGCCGCGACCTGGACGCCGCCTCGAGCCAGCCCGACGACGACGCACGTCCCCGGGATCCTCCGCGAGAGCTCCTCTGCGAGGGCGCGCCCCGCCTCGAAGCGGTCGTGGAAGAGCGGCGCCTCCAGCAGCCAGCCGGGGAGGCCGGGATGTCGCGAGCCCAGCACGGCGGTCAGCCTTTCACCACGCCGATCGGGCGCAGCTGCGCGACCGGACGCGCGAGGCCGGCGCGCGAGACGACGTCGACGACGCGCTCCACGTCCTTGTAGGCGAAGGGCGCCTCCTCGGCGAGGCCCCGGTTCGAGGGGCAGCGCACGACGATTCCCTGCGCCCCGAGCCGGCGGCGCAGCTCCGCGCCGGTGACCTGCTTCCGGGCTCTCGTGCGGCTCAGCCTCCGGCCGGCGCCGTGGCACGTCGTCCCGAAGGAACGCTCCAGCGAGCCCGGCTCGCCCGCGAGCACGAAGCTCGAGGTGCCCATGCTGCCCGGGATGAAGACGGGCTGGCCGACCTCGCGGTAGGCAACGGGGATCTCCTCCGACCCGGCCGGGAACGCGCGGGTGGCGCCCTTGCGGTGCACGAGCAGCTCGCGACCGCCGTAGGGCTCCCGCTTGGCGACGTTGTGCGCCACGTCGTAGACCTGCCGCGTGCCGTCGGCGACCTCCGGGCCGAGGACGCGCCCGACGGCCTCGCGGACGGCGTGCGCGATCGCGTGCCGGTTGGCCCAGGCGAAGTTCGCGGCGGCGGCCATCGCGGCGAGGTAGGCCCGTCCCTCCGGCGACGACTGCGGCGCGCAGGCCAGCTGCCGGTCGGGGAGCACGATCCCGTAGCGCCGCTGCACGGCGTCCATCCGGCGCACGTAGTCGGTGCAGACCTGGTGCCCGAGGCCGCGTGAGCCAGAGTGGATCAGGACCGTGAGGCCGCCCTCGTCGAGCCCGAAGGCCTCGGCGGCGGCCGGGTCGAGCACGCGCTCCACCCGCTGCAGCTCGACGAAGTGGTTTCCGGCGCCGAGCGTGCCGACCTGCCGCGCGCCGCGGGCACAGGCGCGCTCCGAGACGGCCGCCGGGTCGGCGTCGGGCAAACAGCCGAGCGACTCGGTGCGCTCGAGGTCGTCGGCCGTCCCGACCCCGAGCTCCTCGACGAGCAGCCGCGGCCCTTCCCGCAGCAGGCGCCGCAGCGCCTCGCCCTCGAGGCGCAGCCGCCCGTGCCGGCCCGTGCCGGCAGGGACGGCGCGCGAGAGCTCGTGGACGAGCGGCTCCAGGCGGCCCCCGAGCTCGGCCTCCGAGAGCGGCAGCGCCAGGAGCCTGACGCCGCAGTTGATGTCGTAGCCGACGCCGCCGGGGGAGACCACGCCGTCGGGCAGCTCGGTCGCGGCCACGCCGCCGACCGGGAAGCCGTAGCCCTGGTGGATGTCGGGCATGGCGATCGCGGCGTCGACGATCCCGGGCAGCGTGGCGACGTTCTGGAGCTGCTCGAGCGACCGGTCGGCGAGGATCGCCCCGATCAGCTCGTCGTCGGCGAAGATGCGCGCGGGCACGCGCATGTCCGGCCGTGCCTCGGCCGGGATCTCCCACAGGCGCTCGTCGACCTGCCGGATCGAAGCCGCCGGCGGCGGGGACCTCGTCCCCGCCGCCGTGAGCTCGCTCATTTCGACCCGATCGGGACCTTCCGCGGCTTGGCGGCCACCGCCTTCGGCGCGCGGACCTCGAGCACGCCCCGCTCGAAGCGGGCCTCCAGGTGCTCCTCGTCCGCGGCCACCGGCAGCGGGAAGCGGCGCTCGAACGCGCGCTCCAGCCGCTCGTGGAACCGGAACGACTTCTCCTGCTCCTCGGTGGTCTCCTTTCGAGTGCCCTTGATCGTGAGCGTGTGGTCGGTGACCTCCACCGCGAGCTCCTCCCGCTCGAACCCGGGCGCCTCGAGCTCAACGACGAACTCGTCGTCGGTCTCGTAGACGTCGGCGGCGGGGAGCGGAGCCGGGAAGCCGGCGGCGTTGAACAGGTTCCGCATCCGGCGCTCCACCAGCTCGAGCTCGTGCAGAGGTGTCCACTTGTCGAGCACGGCCATACGCGGGTCACCTCCCTCTCGAGGACATGATCCCGCTTCGTGCCGGGCGGCGGATCGGCACGGTGCCGCGAACCTGCTGCGGCGAACTACGGAGAGCACGCGAACGGTGGAATCCCGCTTTCCTAGCTAGACTCGGGCGGGCTGATGGGTCTGCTGGGCTACTTCAACGGCTTCGGCGGCCGCGACATGGCCGTCGACCTCGGAACCGCGAACACGCTCGTCTACGTGCGCGGCCGCGGCATCGTGCTCTCGGAGCCGAGCGTGGTCGCGATCGACCAGCGCACGGGCGAGGTGCACGCCGTCGGCGTGGAGGCGAAGCGCATGCTCGGCCGCACGCCCGGGACGATCAGCGCGATCCGCCCGCTGAAGGACGGCGTGATCGCGGACTTCGACGTCACCGAGCAGATGCTGCGCCACTTCATCCAGAAGGTGCACCAGCACCGCTTCGCGCACCCCCGTGTCGTCGTCTGCGTGCCGTCGGGCGTGACTGGCGTGGAGAAGCGCGCGGTCGAGGAGGCGACGCTCTCGGCCGGCGCGCGCCAGGCCTACCTGATCGAGGAGCCGATGGCGGCCGCGATCGGCGCCGGGCTCCCCGTCGCCGAGCCGACCGGGAACATGATCGTCGACATCGGCGGCGGCACGACCGAGGTCGCCGTGATCAGCCTGGGCGGGATCGTCGTCAGCCAGAGCCTGCGGGTCGGCGGCGACGAGATGGACGAGGCGATCATCAGCCACATCAAGACCGAGTACAAGCTGCTCGTCGGCCAGCAGACGGCCGAGGAGATCAAGCTCGAGGTGGGCTCCGCGTTCGACCTGCGCGACGAGGTGCAGGCGGAGGTGCGCGGCCGCGACATGCTCACCGGCCTGCCGAAGACGATCATCCTCTCGAGCGAGGAGGTCCGCCGCGCGCTCGACGGCCCCGTGGGCCAGATCATCGACGCGATCAAGTCGACCCTCGACAAGACGCCGCCGGAGCTCGCGGCCGACATCATGGACCGCGGCATCGTCCTGGCCGGCGGCGGGGCGCTGCTGAACGGCCTCGACGAGCGCCTCCGCCACGAGACGCAGATGCCCGTCCACCTGGCGGAGAGCCCGCTGACCTGCGTCGCGGTCGGCTCCGGCCGCAGCCTCGAGGAGTTCGAGGCGATCCACCGCAGCCAGGCGCAGAAGCGCCGCAACAACCACCGCCCCTAGGGCCTCCGGCCAACTTCCACGGCCGCCCGGAGTCTTCCCTACACTAGGTCGTTCTCGTGCAGCAGAGGAACCGCAGCGCACGGATTGCGGTCCTGGGGTCCCCAGCTCCCCGCTCCAGGCCCGCCGGGTCGTCCTCCCGCAGTTCCACCGCCGTCAAGCGGCGCGTCGTGGCGGGAGTCCTCGTGCTGCTCTCGCTCGTCCTGATCACCATCTACTTCCGCGAGCCAGCGGGCGGCGGGCTGCACGGCGTCCAGAGCGCCGGCGCCACCGTCCTGCGGCCGTTCGAGGTGGCGGCGAACCGCGTCGCGAGCCCGTTTCGCGACGCCTACGGCTGGTTCGCGGGCCTGATCCACGCCAAGTCCGAGAACGCCGACCTGCGCACCAAGCTCGACCGCCTGCGCGCCCAGGTGATCCAGAACCAGACCGCGGCCGCGGAGAACGCCGACCTCAAGCGCCAGCTGAACTACCAGCACTCGCCCGCCTTCCCCCAGGACTTCGACCCGGTGAACGCCGAGGTGGTCGGGCGCCCGCCGAGCGAGTTCGACCAGCAGGTCACGATCGCCGCGGGCTCGGGCAGCGGGATCAGGCGTGACGACGCGGTCGTCACCGCGGACGGCCTGGTCGGCAAGGTCAGCACGGTCGCGGGCAGCCAGGCGCAGGTGACGCTGCTCACCGATCCGAGCCTGAAGGTGTCGGCGCTCGACTTCGACACCAACGCCGTCGGCCTCGTGAGCCACGGCGAGGGCCCTGGGACGCTGACGCTCGACCGCGTCAGGAAGTCCGCCGTGCTGAAGGTCGGCGACTCCGTCGTCACCCAGGGCTGGAAGCTGCGGGGGCTGTCCTCGATCTACCCGGCGAACATCCCGATCGGCTACGTCAGCGGCGCCTCGCAGAGCGAGGTCGACCTCTACTGGCAGGCGCAGATCACGCCGAGTGTCCATTTCGACTCGCTGCGCTCGGTGATCGTGCTCGTCCCGAAGGCCCGCGGCCGGTGACGCCCAACCTGCTCGACCCGGCGAAGGCCGCGCTGCTCGTCTTCGTGGCGGCGATCCTGCAGGTGACGATCTTCTCGGAGATCGACATCCTGGGCGGCTACCCCGACGTCGTGCTGCTGACGCTGGTCGCGATCGCGCTCCTGCGGGGCTCGATCTACGGCGCCGCCTGCGGCTTCTTCGCGGGCCTGCTCGTCGACACGGCGACGCTCTCGACCCTCGGCCTCACCTCGCTGCTGCTGACGATCGCGGGCTACTGGATCGGCCGCTACGGCGAGACGACCGGGCGCGACCGGCTGCATGCGCCGTTCGTCTCGGTCGCGGTGGCCACGGTGCTCGTCCAGATCGGCGCGCTGATCCTGCACTACATGCTCGGCGACGACGTCTCGGCGCGGACCGTGCTGCTCGACGCGCTGCCGGCCAAGGTGGGCCTGAACCTGCTGCTGACGCTGCCGGTCTACGCGCTCGTGCGCCGGGTGCTCGCGCTCGCCTCGGCGCCGGAGACCGCGACCGAGGTGCGCCTCCTTGGCTAGCACCGGGACGCGGCAGCCGCGCACGGGCTCCGACCGCTTCCTGCCGCCCGACCCGCGGGTCGAAGGGCCGTACCGCTTCACGCCGCAGCTCGCGCTGCGAATCGGGATCCTC
>DATIFC010000131.1:0-11394 GCA_035455445.1 Gaiellaceae bacterium
GCACCTCGTAGTCACCACCGGGGGGCGGGCGCCGAGCGGGCCTTTCGAGGCCCGCTCGGCGTTCTCCCGGTCAGGAAGCCGCTGCCGCGACGAGCCTCGTCTCGGCGCACCAGGTGAGCTGCTCGATCGTCGGCGGGTCGAACCTGCCCGGGTCGAGGATCGACGGCGCCGAGGGCGTCATCGCGACCGCGACGGCAATGCCGCGGACCCTTCCGCCGTCCCTCGAGAGATCGAGGACGCCGTCGGCCCCGTCGGCGCGCGTCCCCGTCGCCGGCACGACGGCGGTCCAGTCCGGCTGGCCCTGTTGCCATTCCCCGCAGCCTTCGACCGACAGCATGTCCGCCTGGCCCTCGCCCTGGACGATGACGAAGAACACGGTTGCCCGGCGCACGTCCCGGCGCTCGGGGTCGAAGGGGCCGGACACCTCGACGCTGCCGTCCGAGCGCAGCGTCAGCTCGTGGAACTTCCCGGTCATGTCGCACCTCCGTCGTGTGGGGATCCCGCCTCGAGCCGCGAGCGGGCACGCCCGGCCGAGACGACGTTTCCCTTGCGCTCGTACAAGGCGACCCCGGCTCGCAGCGCATCGGCTGCTTCCTCGGCGCGGCCGGCGCGCGCGAGCACCTCGCCCAGGTCGAGGCACGCGTCGGCGTGGTAGGTGACGAAGTCCGTCCCGGAGGCGAGGTGGACCGCCTCGCGCGCGAGCTCCTCGGCCTCCTCGTGCCGCCCGCGTCCCGCCAGGATCTTGGCCTGGGCCCCGCGCCAGACGATCTGGGCCGAGAGGTCGTCTCCGGCCGCCGCCTCGCGGCTCGCCGCGCACCAGGAGTCCGCCTCCTCGAGCGAGCCGAGGGCGTAGGCCGCCTGCGCGAGGGTCGCGGCGGTGGTGGCGAGGATCGCCCGCTCGCCCATGCCCTCCAGCACCTCGCACGCCCTGCGCAGCCGCCTGGCGGCCGCGTCCGGCCGGCCCGCGAGCATCTCGACCAGCGCCTCGTGGTGCGAGACGGCGACCGAGTAGAGACCGCCCAGCTCGTCGAGGATCGCGTTGCTCTCCGAGATCAGGGAGCGGGCCTCGTCGAAGTCGCCGTGCATCGCGTGCAGGGCCGCCAGGGCGTGCCGGACCTCCGCGTGCGCCACCGGGCTGCACCGGACGCTCTCCGCGAGCGCGCGGCAGCGCTCGATCGCCTCGTCGACCGGCGTCGGCCCGACGAGCGCGGCGGACGCGCGCCAGTCGAGGATCTCGAACAGCTCGCGGTCGGCTCCCGCCCGCTCGGCGTGCTCGGCCGCGCGCCGCCACGCCTCGTCGGCGGCCGTCGCCTCGCCGTGGATCCAGGCGACGGTCGCCTCGAGCCACCAGGCCCGGCTCTGGCCGAGCTCGTCTCCGTGCCGCGCGAACACCTTCAGCGCCTCCCTCGCCACGCGCTGCGACTCGTCGATGGCCCCCTCGGCCTGGAGCCGGACGAACTGGCGCTCGAGCCGCGCCCGCGCCTCGAGCAGCGCGTCGTCCAGGGCGAGCTCAACGGCCTCGGTGAGGACGCGATCGGCCTCGGCGAGGCGCCCCGCCTCGAGGAGCGTCGAGCCGAGCGACGGCAGGAGCGCCAGGCGGGAGGGGCTGTCGGCGGGCAGGAGCGCGGCCGCGCGCTGCAGCAGGCCCGCGGCAGCGCCGGGGTCGCCGCCCAGGAGCAACTTCCGCGCGGCCGCCTCGAGCCGCGCCTGCGCCTCGCGCGCGAGCTCGAGGTCGTGGTCGTCGACGAGGCCGAGGCGGGCCCGGCAGAGGTACGCCTGCTCGAGGTGGTGGCCGACGACCTCGTCCTCGCTCCCGGGCTCCTCGGCCAGCAGGCCCGCCAGCCGCTCGTGCAGGTCCGCGCAGAGCTCCTTGGGCAGCCCTTCGTAGACGGCCTCCCGGATGAGGACGTGGCTGAACCGGAAGCCGTCCTCGCCGGCGAAGACGGACGGGTCGGGCTCGATCAGCTGTCGGCGCACGAGCGCCATCAGGTGCCGGCCGACCTCCTCGCGCTCCTCCTCCGGCAGCAGCGCGGCGACCGCGCTCCACCCGAAGCTGCGCCCCTCGACCGAGGCGTGCTCGAGCACGGTGCGCTCGCCGGGGGGCAGGCGCGCCACGCGGGCGGTAAGCACCGCCTGGACGGTCGGCGGCAGATGCTCGGCCCCGCATTCCGCGCGTGTCGCCACGAGCTGCTCGAGGAAGAAGGGGTTGCCCTCGGCCGCGTGCACGATCCGCGCTTCGTCGGCCGGCTCGACCTCGCCCGCGCCGATCGCGTGCACGAGCTCCCGGGAAGCGGGCTCGGGCAGAGCGCCGAGGGCCACGATCTCGCGGTCCGGCCCGCCCGTCGCCCAGGAGGGGCGCGTCTCGAAGAGCTCGTCGCGCGCGAGACAGAGGATGAGGATCGGCGCGCCGGTCGAGAACCCCGCGAGGTACTCGAGCAGGTCGAGCAGCAGCGGCTCGCCCCAGTGGAGGTCGTCCAGGATCGCGACGAGCGGGCGCTGGGCCGCGACGGCCTCGAGCAGCCGCCGCACCGCCCAGAACGTCTCCTCGGCGGGGGCGGTCTCCTGCGCGTGGCCCATCGCCGCCTGCACGCGGCGCGAGACGAGGGCCGCCTCCTCCTCGTCCGCGACCAGCTCTGCGATCCGGTGCCCCGGCTCGCCGCCCACGAGCTCCTGCAGGATCTCGGCGAGCGCGTGGTAGGTGATCGCCTCGCCGTAGGAGAGGCAGCGGCCGACCGCGACGGTCGCCGAGTCGCCGGCCTCGCGGGCGAACTCCTCCGCCAGCCGCGACTTGCCCATCCCGGCCGGCCCGGTGATCGTGCACAGCCGGCACGAACGCTCCTCGCGTGCCCGCGCGAGGGCGGCGTGCAGCTCCGCCAGCGGGCGCTCCCTGCCGACGAAGGGGGTCGCGTGGCGGTGCGAGAGCGCCTCGACCGGCTCGAGCCCGAGCAGCCGCCAGGCGGACACGGGCGCCTTCCGGCCCTTGACCGACAGCGGCTCCAGCGGCTCCGTGCGCGCCGTGCCCTCGATCAGCCGGAACGTGCGCTGCCCGAGCAGGATCTCGCCCTCGGCCGCGAGCTGCTCGAGGCGCGCGGCGACGTTGACCGCGTCCCCCGTGGCGAAGATCTCGCGGCCCGAGCCGCCGCCCACGAAGACGTCGCCCGAGTTGACGCCGATCTTGATCCCGAGGCTCACCCCGTTGTCGCGCTCGACCTCGTCGCGGAGCTTCTCGACGGCCTCGCGCAGCTCCAGCGCGGCGCGCACGGCCCGCTGCGCGTCGTCCTCGTGCAGCTCGGACAGGCCGAAGAAGCCGACGATCGCGTCGCCGATGAACTTCTCGACCGTGCCGCCGTGACGCTCGAGGATCGCGGTCGCCGTCGCCGAGTAGCGCTCGAGGATCCGGTGCACCGACTCGGGGTCGAGCTGCTCGCCGAGGGCGGTCGAGTCGACGACGTCGGCGAACACGACCGTGGCCGGCCGGCGCGCGCGGATCGGCTCGGCCGCAGCGCCTGCGGCCTCCATCGGCTTCGCCGCCGCCGGTGCGGCCTCGAGCGTCGGATCGTGGCCGAGCATGCGCCGCTCCAGGTCACGCAGCTCGGCGCCCGGCTCCAGCCCGAGCTCCCGGTCGAGCAGCGTGCGCCCCTCGCGGTAGACCTCGAGCGCCTCGCTCTGCCGTCCGGCGGCGTAGAGCGCGCGCATCAGCTGTGCCCGCAGGCGCTCGCGGAAGGGGTGCTCGGCCACGAGCGCGCGCAGCTCGGGCACGGACTCGCGCTCCCGGCCGCGGCCGAGCTCGGCCTCGAACCGGTCCTCGAGGGCCTGCAGGCGCGCCTCCTCGAGCCGCTCGCCCTCGCGGCGCAGCGCCTCCGCGGCGAGGCCGCTCAGCGCAGGCCCCCGCCAGAGCGCGAGCGCGTCGCCCAGCAGCGCCGCCGCGCGCTCGTAGTCGGCCGCGCCCAGGGCCTCCCGGCCCTCCCCCGCGAGCTGCTCGAACTGCGTCAGGTCGAGGTCGTCGCCGTCGAGCACGAGCGCGTACCCGCCCGAACGGCTCTCGATCGCGCCGGGCGAGAGCAGCCGGCGGAGGCGCGACACGTACACCTGCACCGTCTTGGCCGCGGTGTCGGGAGGCCGCTCCCAGAGCTCCTCGACGAGCCGGTCGAGCGGGACCGTCTGCCCGGCGCGGAGCAGCAGGGAGCCGAGCACCGTCTGCTGCCTGGCACCCCCGAGCGCCACCCGCCGCCCGCCGGCGTCGAGCACTTCGAGCGACCCCAGGACGCGGTACTCCATCGCTCCTCCCTTCGGGCGACCGTAGCACCGAAAACCGGCAGGTACCAGGCATTCATGCGCTCTACACTTCGCCCATGCCGCAGGGTCGCAACGGCGCCTTCACGATCGCGCAGATCTCGGACATCCACTGCGGGGGGCCCGACTTCGTGCCGAACCTGATGGAGCGCGCGGTCGCGGAGATCAACGAGCTCGCCCCCGACATGGTCATCTGCTCGGGCGACCTCACGACGTTCGGCTTCAAGCACGAGTACGCGATGGCGAAGGGCTACCTCGACCGGCTCGAGTGCGACGCCTTCGTCGTGATCCCCGGCAACCACGACTCGCGCAACGTCGGCTACGTGCACTTCGAGGACATGTTCGGCGAGCGCAACTCGGTGCTCCGGCTCGGCGGCGTGACCGTCGTCGCCGTGGACTCGACCGAGCCGGACCTCGACCACGGGCAGATCGGCCGCGGCCGCTACCGCTGGATCGAGGAGCAGTTCGCGGGCGAGGCCGACCTGCGGATCTTCGTCCTGCACCACCACCTGCTCCCGGTGCCCGGCACGGGGCGCGAGCGGAACGTCGTCTACGACGCGGGCGACTGCATCGAGTGCCTGCAGCGCGCCGGGGTCGATCTCGTCCTCTCGGGCCACAAGCACGTTCCGTATGCGTGGCGGCTGGAGAACCTGTTCGTCGTCAACGCCGGCACCGTCTCCTCGAAGCGCCTGCGCGGCAAGACGCGCCCCTGTTACAACGTGATCGAGGTCAGCGACCGCCACGTCGACGTCTGGCGCAAGTACCCGTTCCACGGGCAGGAGCGGATCATCCAGTTCTCCACCGAGACCCGCGCGTTCGAGAAGTACACGTCGCGGATCGAGGACGAGGTCACGACGAGGACCTGATGCGCGCTCTCGTAATCGGAGACGGAGAGCACTACCCGCCCGTGGTGCGCGACGCGCTGGCCGCGCTGCCCTACGAGGTCGCGGGACTGTGGCTCGCCGGCGGGGGCGAGAAGCTGCGCGGCGGCGAGGACTACGGCGTCCCGGTCGTGGAGTCGCTCGAGGGCGGGATCGCGGCGCTCGAGCCGGAGATCGTCGTCGACCTCTCGGACGAGCCGGTGCTCGGCCCCCGCGAGCGCTTCCGCGTCGCGAGCCGCGTGCTCGCGCTCGGCCTGCCCTACGCGGGCACGGACTTCCGCTTCGACCCGCCCGTGCTGGCGCCGTTTCCGCGCCCGTCGCTCTCGGTGATCGGAACCGGGAAGCGCGTCGGCAAGACCGCCGTCACCGGCCACGTCGCGCGCCTGCTGGGCCGCGACCGCGACGTCGTCGTCGTGGCGATGGGCCGCGGTGGGCCGCCCGAGCCGGAGGTCGCCGACGTGCCCCCGACCCTGGAGCGGCTGCTCGAGCTCTCGCGGGCCGGCCGGCACGCCGCGTCGGACTACCTCGAGACCGCCGCGCTCGCGGGCGCCGTCACCATCGGCTGCCGCCGCTGCGGCGGGGGCCTCGCCGGCTCGCCGGGCGAGACGAACGTGCTCGCCGGGGCCGCGCTGGCCGCCGAGCGGGAGCCGGACCTCGTCGTCTTCGACGGCAGCGGCGCTGCGATCCCGCCCGTCGACACGGGAGCCCGCCTCCTCGTGACGAGCGCCGCGCAGCCCGTCGAGGTCGCCACCGGCTACCTCAACGCCTACCGGATCCTCGTCTCCGACCTCGTGGTCGTCACCGGCGGCCACGACGAGCGCCTGGTCGAGGCGATCCACGAGGTCAAGGAGCTGCCCGTCGTGCCGGTGGAGCTGCGCCCGCGGCCGGTCGAGCCCGTCGCCGGGCGGCGCGTCGCGTACTTCTCGACCGCGCCGGCGGAGGCGCACGAGGCGATCAGCCGGCACCTGCACGAGGAGCACGGCGCCGACGTGGAGCTCGTCTCGGGGAACCTCGCGCGGCGCGACGAGCTCCGCGAGGAGCTCGCGCACGCCGAGGCCGACGTCTACCTGGTCGAGATCAAGGCGGCTGCGATCGACGTCGTCGCGGAGGCCGCGCTCGAGCGCGGGGCGGAGGTCGTCTTCGCCGACAACCAGCTCGTCCCGGTCGGCGTCCACGACCTCGACGTCGAGCTCGTGCGACTCGCCGACGCGGCCGCCGCCAAGGAGGTGGTGCCGCGATGACCGACCGGCGCTTCCGGCAGCCGCTCCCGCTCGGCGGCGAGGACGGCCTGCCGTTCTCGAAGGGGCTGATGGCGCGGGCGCTGATCGCGGCGGGGCTCTCGGCCGACCGGGCCTACGAGCTCGCCCTCGCCCTCGAGCGCGATCTCGCGAAGAGCGACCGCCAGTCGGTGACGATCCAGCGGCTCGAGGAGCTCGCGCGCGAGTCGCTCGGCCCGGAGGACGGCGCGACGGCGATGCGGAGGCTGCGCCGCTACCACGACCTCTACGAGCTCGACCTGCCGATCATCCTGCTCGTCGGCGGCGCGACGGGGACCGGCAAGTCGTCGGTGGCGACCGACGTCGCGTACCGGCTCGGGATCACGCGCGTGACCTCGACCGACTTCGTCCGCCAAACGATGCGCGCCTTCTTCTCGCGGGAGTTCATGCCGGCGATCCACTACTCGAGCTTCGAGGCGGGCCGGGCGATGGCCGACGAGGACGACGACCTCGGCAAGGCCGTGATCGACGGGTTCCTCGAGCAGACGCGCGACGTGCTCGTCGGCGTGACGGCGGCGATCGACCGGGCGCTCCAGGAGGGCTGGTCGATGGTGCTCGAGGGCGTCCACCTCGTGCCGGGGATGCTGCCGCCGATCGAGAACGCGCTCGTCGTCCAGTGCGTGCTCGCGATCGACGACGCCGAGGCCCACGCGAGCCACTTCTGGATCCGGGACAGCGACTCCGAGGGCACGCGTCCGTACGAGAAGTACCTCGACTGCTTCGACGACATCCGGCACGTCCAGGAGTACATCGTCGAGAGGGCGGGCAAGCACGACGTCCCCGTGGTGGAGAACGCCAACATCGAGGACGCGATCGTCGAGGTGATGGAGCTCGTCCTGAACGCCGCCGAGCCGCGGGAGGTGCGCGGATGACGCAGACCGAGCCCGAGGCGCGTGACTCCAGGGTGGACGCGGTCGACGCCCGCTTCTGCCTCTGCGAGAGCTACGCGCGCGTGACCGAGCGGGCGGCGCTTGCGGGCGCGCGCTGGCTCGGGCGCGCCGAGCAGGAGACGGCCGAGGAGGACGCGTCCACGGCGATGCGCCTCGCGCTCGAGCAGCTGCCGATCGACGGCCAGGTCGTGATCGGCGCCGGCGACGAGGGAGGCCAGCTCGCCGGCGGCACGCGGCTCGGCGCGGGCGGCCTCGAGGTCGACCTCGCGCTCGACCCGCTCGAGGGCCGCGGCGTGGTCGCGCGCGGCGGCTACGGCGCGATGTCGATGGTCGCGGTAGGGGACCCCGGCGCCTTCCAGCGGCTGCCGGACATGTACATGCGGAAGATGGCCGTCGGCCCGAAGGCCCGCGGCTCGATCGACCTGACGAGGCCGGTCGGCGACAACATCCGCGCGATCGCGGAGGCCTTCGGCCGGATGGTCAACGACGTGACGACGATCGTGCTCGACCGGCCGCGCCACCACGACCTGATCGAGGAGATCCGCGCGGCGGGCGCTCGGATCAAGCTGATCCAGGACGGCGACGTGACCGCGTCGATCTCGGCCGCGATCCGCGGCACGAACGACCACCTCGCGATCGGGATCGGCGGCACGCGCCAGGCCGTGCTCACCGCGGCGGCGCTTCGCTGCCTCGGCGGAGAGCTGCAGGCGCAGCTGTGGCCGACCTCACGCAGCGAGGTCGAGGCGGCGCGCGAGGCCGGTGTCGACGACCTCGAGCGGCTGTTCACGATCGAGGACCTCGCGCCCGGCGAGGTGATCGTCGTCGCGACCGGCGTCTCCAACGGCGACCTGCTGCGCGGTGTGCGCTTCCTGGCTGACAGCGCGAGGACGCACTCACTCGTGATGTGCACGCGCTGCAACTGGGTGCGCTTCGTCGACGGCATCCACTTCTTCGCCCGCGAGCGGCGCGAGGAAGTGCGGCTGCTCGGCTACTAAGGCGTGTCGGCGTCGAACCGCCTCTTCGTGGTGGTCACGGGACTCCCCGGTGCGGGCCGAGTGCGTGCGCCGGCCGCGATACTTGCGTCGTGACGGTGTCCGGGAGCTGCCTCTGCGGCGGGGTGCGATTCGAAGCGGAGCTGCCGTTCCTACGGGCCAGCCACTGCCACTGCTCGCTCTGCCGCAAGCACTCGGGCGCCTTCGGGCTGACCCAGGGCCGCGTGCCGCGCGGGCGCTTCCGGCTCCTGCAGGGCGAGGAGCTGCTGCGCGTCCACCGCCCCGAGGGCGGGACGGCGGTGAAGGTCTTCTGCTCCGAGTGCGGCTCGTCGCTCTTCGGCGGCGACTGGCCCGAGGGCGACGAGGTCTCGATCCGGCTCGGCTCGCTGGACGGCGATCCGGGGATCCTGCCGCAGTACCACTCGTTCGTCGACTCGAGCGCGCCGTGGGACATGCTCCCCGAGGACGGCCTGCCTCGATACCCTGGGGCCCGGTGACGCGTGACGACGTGATCGAGGCGCTGCGCAGCGTCGAGGACCCCGAGCTCGGGATGGACATCGTCGAGCTCGGCCTGCTCTACGACGTCGAGGTGCAGGGCCCGAGGGTGAAGGCGACCTACAGCCTGACCTCGATCGGCTGCCCCGCGGGCCCGCTGATCCAGCAGTCGATCGAGGAGGTCCTGCGCTCGCTCCCAGAGGTCGAGGACGTCGAGACCGAGCTGACGTGGGACCCGCCCTGGACGCCGGAGAAGATGTCCGACGACGCGAAGTTCATCCTCGGCTTCGGCTAGGCGCTCTCCGGTCGGTCGAGCTGCCGTAGGCGGCCGAGAGGCGCCGGCGAGACTCGACCTTCGGCCAGGTCGCATTCGGAAAATCGGGTGCTACGTTCGATGTCTGCGACTGCGGCGATGCAAGGGGGGCCGCCACCCTGACGTCAAACTGGAACGCCCTGATCACACGCCCGCGGCGGGCCGCCGGTAGGGGCAGCGTCTCGCTCGTCGCTGTGCTGGCTCTTGCCGGATTCGGGGCGGCGTACCTGCCGGCCACGGGCTCCGGCGCTGCACCGGCGGCTACGACGATCCCGAAGCCGGATCCGTATCCGGCGACGACCCGCAGCACGCCTCCGCCCCCGGCAACGACCCACGTCCCCCCGCCGCCGGCGCCGCCTGCGCCGCCCCCGCCTCCGCGGCCGGCGACGGTTCCTCCAGCCGCTCCTGCGCCGCCGCCTCCAACCGTCCGCAGGTCCCCGCGGCCACGAAGCGTGGTGCGCCGCACCCGCGCCCACCAGCCCGAGTCGAGGAACGCTCGCGCCTTGCGCATGCGTCAGGCGGCGAGGCGCTCGGCGGCCGGGCCGGACCGTTCGCGCTTGGACGCGGCGCCCGTGCCCGTGGCACCGGCCGCGGCGACGGGCGAACTGCGCATTCCGTCGGCGCTCCTGGCTCTCCTCGCCGCGGGTTTCGTGGCGCTGCTCGCCACGGCCGCCGTTGCGATAGTCCCCACTCGCGCGTTCCCGACGCGCGTCGCCGCAGCCGTCGACGGGCGGCGCGAGCTGCTGCTCTTTGTCGCCCTCTGCACGCTCGCGCTCGGCTTGCTACTGACCCTCCTCGTCGCATTCGCCTCGTCGTGAGCCTCAGGCCAGGAGCGCGCCTCGTCCTCGGAGCCGTCGTCGCGCTCGCCCTGTCGCTGCTGGCCGGCGCCGCCGGGGCTGCCTCGGACAACCGCTACGGCGCGACGATCACCCCGAGCGCGGTCGTGCCGGGCGCGTCCGCGACGTACACGGTCGCGCTGGCCAACCGCAACAACTCAACTGCCGCGGCCAACAACGGCCACGTCGCCGTTCCGGCGGGGTTCGCGGTCGACGCCTCGACGCTCGCTGCGACGACGACCGCGGCGGGGAGCTGCTCGGCAGCCGCCTGGACGGTAACGCTCGATGCCGCGCCGGCCGCCATCCACGCCGTCGCGCCGCCCGGGGGCACGAGCGAGCTGTGTCCGGGCGGGACGCTTCGGATCACCTTCACCGCCGCCGCGCCGGCCGCTGAGCAGTCGTACGCGTGGAACACCACGCTGGCGCGGGACGCGACGGCGTTCGACCTGCAAGGCCCACAGCCGACGGTCACGGTGGACGGCACCCCGCCGCCGACGCCGACGATCTCCGGCACCCCGCCCGATCCGTCCAACAGCTCGAGCGCCTCCTTCTCGTTTGGCGACGGCGACGCGACCGCCGCGTTTCGCTGCCGGCTCGACGACCAGGCTTTCGCGGCGTGCACGAGCCCGACGAGCTACAGCGGGCTCGTCGCCGGCGCGCGCACGTTCGCGGTGAAGGCCGTCGACGCGGCCGGCAACGAAAGCGCTCCTGCCTCGTACGGCTGGACGATCGACCTCACGCCGCCGCCGGCGCCGACGCTCACCTCGAAGCCGCCGAGCGTCACCGCCTCGGTCTCTGCGAGCTTCGCCTTCACGGACGACGACGCCACCGCGAGCCTCTTCTGCAGGCTGGACGGCGCGGCGTTCGCGGCGTGCACCAGCCCGCAGGCCTACAGCGGGCTCGCCGCCGGAGCGCACGTCTTCGACGTCCGCGCTCGCGACCCCGCCGGAAACGAGAGTGCGCCCACCTCGTACACGTGGACGATCGACCTCACCAACCCGGTCGTGACGATCGACCCGGCCACCGAGCCGCACGACCCGACGAACGTCACCGGAGCGAGCTTCGCGTTCACCTCCAACAAGCTGGGGAGCACGTTCGCCTGCGAGCTGGACGGCGCTGGCTTCGCTCCCTGCACGAGCCCGGCGACCTACTCCGGCCTCGACGACCGGAAACACCGGTTTGCGGTCAGGGCGACCGACCCGCTCGGCAACACGGGCCTCGCCACCGTGTGGGAATGGACGGTCGACACGGTCGCGCCGGCGGCGCCGGTGGTCGACTCCGCTCCTCGCAGCCCGACCAACGCCTCGACCGCGACGATCGCCTTCCACGGCGCCGAGGCCGGCCTCCATCACTCGTGCCGGCTGGACGGGGGCGCGTTCGTCGCGTGCGGCAGCCCCGCGAGCTACAGCGACCTCGC
>DATIFC010000132.1:0-28511 GCA_035455445.1 Gaiellaceae bacterium
GCCGCCGAAGACCACGGCGGGCATCCGCACAATCCCGCTGCTGCCTGTGCTTCGCCGCGTGCTCGTCGCGTGGAGGCTGCGCTCGCCGCACACTCGGCCGGACGACCTTGTGATCGCAACCGCGGACGGCCTCCCGGTGCAGGAGCGGAACCTGCGGCGGGCGCTCGAGAATGCGAAGACGACCGCTAAGGTCGAGAATGGGGAGGAGGAGCGGCTTTCGTGGCACTCGCTGCGGCACCCGTTTGCTTCGATGCTTGCGACCGACCTCGAGCTGCCTGCGACAACGCTCGCCCGTCTCACCGGCCACGCCGACGCGGGCTTCACGCTCCGCGTCTACGCCCGTGACGCCCGCGACGATGCGGCGCTCGTCGAGGATGTGCTCGAGCGGGCTGTATCGGCCGACGTCGGCCGTTAGTCAGCCTCTTAGTCAGCCTTGGGCGTCGGCTGCAGGCATCTGCTGTCACGTTCGCGCCCGCTGACTTCGCTCAACTGTGCGGTTCCTCGCCCTCTGGCATCTTCAGTCGCCTCGCGCTCGTTCCTTGCCATGCAGAAGGTCGTGGGTTCGAGTCCCCATCATCCGCTCCTCCTCCTCCTCCTCCTCACAAAGCCCCGCTTAGGCGGGGTCGCAGGCCCTGACCCGACCGCCGCAATTCGCCCGCTGCGTGATTAGGCGGGCCGGATGGTCGATGCGCTCTCCCCTTACGTGCGCCAGAATCCCGGCGCCTTCCGATGGCCCGAGCGCGAGGTCACGCCCGACGACGTCGAGCGCTATCTGCTCCGCTCTCGGGCGACGAGCTCGGCCAGGTATTTGAGCAGCTTCCAGGAGACGTCAGGGTTGTCCTTGACGAAGCGCTGGAAGTCCCACGAGGTCATGACAAGACAGCGCATCGGCACCTTCGCCGTCACCGTCGCGCCACGGGGCTGCCCGCTGATCAGCGATAGCTCGCCAAAGTGGTCACCCGGCCTCAGCGTCCCGACGTCCTTGTCGTCGATGCTGGTGGACGCCTCTCCCTCGGCAATGACGAAGAAGCAGATCCCACTCATGTGGCCCTGGCTGACCACTGACTGTCCAGGGTCGTACTCACGCACCTTGCAGAGACGCGCGAGCCGCCTCAGCTGTCGTTGGCTGAGGCCGCTGAAGAGGGCGACCTTCTTCAGCTCATCGGCCGTACTAGTCGGCACGAGCCGATCCTACGGCGTCTGCGTCGCCGTGGATAGAGCCACCCTGCGACCGCTCAGGAGCCCCTTTGTCGCGGCTAGAGACGGCGTCACGTAAGACCCGCTGAGCAACTGCCACGAGGCAATCGGCCCGACGAGTGGACGGTTCTGCCCATCGACGGAGTGGCGATGCTGCGCCTGCTCCTGGTCGGCGCCGGGTGGCGTTCGGAAGGACTCGGCCTCACGCGCTGAACTACGGCTAGCGCGCAACAGCAAGGCGCTTCTGGAACAAGAAGTCCTGGTAGCCCAGCGGAGTGTCGTCGGTCGCCCCGACCTGGCGGTAGCCGAGTTTCGAGTACAGATTCGGTGCCTGGAACTCGTGCGAGGAGACGATGATGGTGACGCAGCCGCGGGCCCGCGCTTCCGCTTCCGCCGCTTCGAGCAGCCTCGTCCCGAGACCCTTTCCGCGGAGCGGCTCTGCGACCCAAAGCACCTCGACGTGCGCATATCCACCCCAGGTGAAGCCGTCGATGCCGGCGACGAGCACCCCTTCCGCGTCACGCAGAAAACACGAGAGATTGCGCGGGTCGCGATAGCCGGTGGACTCGACGTTGAAGGCGTAGAGCCGCTCCTCGAGCTCTCTCCGGTCGTCGATTCCGGCGACGTCCGAGATGCGTATCAGGAACTCCTCGCTCACGCGTGCACGCTCTCGACGAGGGTCCCTATGGCATGTACTCGAGGATCCGACCGAGATCGCGGAAGCCGACGGCGGCATAGACGCGTTCGGCCATCTTCGTGGACTGCACGCTCGCCGTTCGACATCCGCGCGCGAGCGCGTCGTGCAGATGGACGGCCGTTAGGGCTGTAGCCAGACCTCGCTGCCGGGCGTGCTCCAACGTTCCGACGTTGTAGATGCCGCGGTCACCGTGGTGATCGAACGCCATCGCAGTCGCGACGTTCTCGCTGTCGAGGCGCGCGACCAGGAGGTGAAAGGCGGCGTGATCTGCGCCGGCAAGGAGACCCGCTGGCAGGCCGAAGGTGCACAGGTAGTCGTCCCAGCTTGTCGAACCGAGCTCGATCTCCGGCCGGGGCAGTCGGATGCCGTCCAGTGGCATGCCCAGTGCGCGCGTCGAGGTGTCGAGGATGTAGCCGCGCCGCTCGAGATCGGCGCGCAACGCGCGCTCGCTCTCGTGCACCCAGGCGGCGAAACGAGTCACGCCCGCCGCGGCGTACGCAGCCTCCATCGCATCAAGGGCGTCGGCGCGCTCGGTGGCCGTGAGATTGCGCTCGAGCAGCGCGTTGTTGTAGACGTTCCGCTCGGGCGCCCTCGGAAAGACGGCCGCGGCAACACCCGGGTGGCGCTGTAGCGCGGCATCGGACACGCCGCGCGCATACTCCTCCCACGAGGCGAGCAGGGTCTCCGTGCCGCGACGATAGAGCGCGGTCTCCGTGACGGCGGTCATCGAGCAATCGCCGGCCGGTTCGACGTCTTGATCTTCGCGACCCACTGCGACCACGGAACGATCCGTCCCTCAGGGTCAGCCGGCGAGCCGAGCATCGCCAGGTACTCCAGAAGGTGACCGTCGGGGTCGCGGAAGTACACGGCGGCAGCAGGCATCCAACCGATGACGCTCGGCTCGGTCGCCTCGATCCCGAAGAACGAGAGCGGTGTGATGCCCAATCCTCGCAGCCGATCGGAGGCGCCCAGGACATCCTCGAGCGACGCTCTGAAGGCGATGTGCGACGAGATCCCGATCGGAGCAGAGCCGAGCGACCAGAGCCCGAGCATGCTTTCGCCGGGCGCAGAGATCCAGAGGAACGCGGCGCCGCGCTCCGGCATCTCGAACGCGGGCGAGAGCCCGACGACGTCGCGGTAGAAGGCCACCGAACGACTCAGGTCGCTGACGGTGAGGTGTGTCTCGAAGAGACCGCTCACGGGAACGGTCACCAGTTGCCGCCTTCGGCATCTCGAGAATCGGCAAACGCGGTCGGGAGGTGGGCGAAGGGATGGTAGAAGGCGTCGAGCGCTTGTTCGGCGGCGACTGCGAACGCGAGTGCTTCGCCAGAGGCCTGCTGCCAGACTTCGACGCTCGTACTGTCGTCGGAGGCGTTCCAGAAGAGCGTTACCTCGAGGCCGCCGCTGGCCCGATGCGCCAGCTCTCGGCGAGTCCCGGAGACGGATGCCGCCGTCATGACGGCTCCGGCGTCACGTGCAGCTTGGCGGCGAGCACGTCGACCTGTTCGATCTCCGGCGGTTTCGCCAAGAGCTCGTTCGCGTGTTCCCCCAGCGCGACGGCAACGGGGCCGGCGAGATGTGCCCGGCGCCCGGCCTCGTCTGGGAAGACATCCACGATCGCGAACGACGAGGCGCTCGTCCTGACCGCGAACCAGGCGACGGTCTGCGGCTCGTCTTCGACGAGAGGTAGAGCGTCGCTGAGGAATGCAGCGAGCTCGTCGTTCTTGTCGGGCCTTGCCTCGAGCCGGACGATCAGGCCTTTCGTCACCATCGGGTGCTCCTTCCTCGGCTTCGCTTTCGTCGAGGGTGGCAGCCGCCGCTGAGTGGTGGCTGTGTGGCGCCTCAGTCGAGCGAGGCGCGGGCACGCTGGCGGTGCTCGCTTCGGTCCTGGACGAGACCGAGGATGCGGATCTGCCCGTCGATCTCGAGTGCGTGCAGCGAGATCTCGGTCGGGAGAAAGGCCCCGCCCTTGGTGCGGCAGGTGAGCTTGATCGTCGAGGCACGCCCGTGTTCGAGGACGCGTTCGAGAAGCTCACTCAACTCCGCCAGCTCGGCCGGATGGATGCGGGAGATCGGTGTCTCGAGCAACTCCTCGCGCGTGTAGCCGAGCAGCGCGCATCCGGCGTCGTTGGCGGCGAGGATGCGGTTGTGTTCGGGGTCCATCACGTACGCCGGCTCGGGCGAGTCCTCGAAGACCGTCTCGTGCATGAAGTTGCGCTTCGGCTGCATCCGCATCAGCCGGCCTCGGCGGTGGCGGTGACATCTTGATCGAGCCGTTGCCGCAGGAGGCGTTGCCTGGCCGGCGAGATGCTCTCGAGGAGCGCTTGGCGGACGAGGTCGTAGCGGAAGCAGAAGCCGAACCCGTCGACGCGCAGGATTCGGCGTTCACACAGGCGCTCCAGCTCTTCGATCAACTCGGCGGCGTCGACTCCTAGGAGCTCGGCGAGTGGTTCAGGCTCGAACGGCTGCGCGACGACCGAGGAGGCGACGAGGACGCGGAAGGCCCAATCGCCCTCGGCGCGGCATTGCGCGAGCAGCGCTTCCGTCAACGTCTCCGACCGGCTGGAGGCGCGTCCGTTCCCGAGTGCCTCGGCAACGAGCCGCGGATCGCCGCCCGTCGAGTCGTGCAGCTCTTCGATGCCGACCTCGGCCAAGTCGCTTGCCGAGAGCGGCTCCAGGCGGATGCGCGTATCCGCCTCCAGACGGTGGGGCGGGCGCGCAGGAGATCCGCCGGTCGACCGGGCGGTCGTCACGATCGCGCCTGGCGAAGCTGCGCCCCGGCGCCGCAGGTAGCCGAGCGCCGCAAGCGTACGAGCGTCCGCGCAGTGGAGATCGTCGATCAGCAGGACGACCGGCCCGTGCTCGGCAACGAGCGCCACGAGCGCCTCGAGCACCTCGATCTCGTCGAAGTGCGGCATCGGGGCGCCCAGCGCGAGCTCGGGGAGGATCTGCCGTAGGGCAGGGAGACGGTCCGGATCGAGCTCGACGTCCGCGAGGGCCTCGCGGAGCGCGGCCGCGAGGGGCACGTAGGGAAGATGCCGCTCGAGCAGTGAGCAGTTCGCGCGCCCGACGCGGATGCCGTCGAGCTGTGCTTGAAGCTCGTCTAGTAGCCGCGTCTTGCCGAGCCCCGTCTCGCCCTCGATCTGTGCCAGCGCGACGCCGTCGTCGACTCCTCGGCGGACCGTCCGCACGAGCGTGTCCAGCTCGGCTCGACGCCCGACGAGGCGGACGGCTTGGCCGGCGGCGTCCCGGTGCACCGCTCGAAGCGGGCGCGGCAAGAGGGCGTGGACGTCCTGTTGACGGATGATCGCGGTCTCGATCGCGCGCGTTCCCGCTGTCGGCTCGAGGCCGAGCTCGTCGTCGAGCCGCTTGCGGTAGTCGCGGTAGCGGGACAGGGCCTCGTGGGTGCGGCCGAGCGCGTAGAGGGCCAGCATCTCGGAGCGGTGCGCGCGCTCGCTGAAACGGTCGAGCGACCTGGCCCTCTCGGCATGCGCGAGAGCGACGGCGAAGTCCCGCTCGGCAAGCGCGGCGTCGGCTGCGTCGAGCTGCGCGCCGAGAACTCGGCCCTGATAGCTGCCCCGCAGGTCAATCGCCCACTCGGTATACGGCTCGTCCTCCAGCACTTCGCCGCGTACGAGCTCGAGCGCCTGTTCGAGCGCCGCCCGGGCGCCCGCGGTCGGTTCGCGCGCAGAGCGCTCGAGGAGTTGGTCGAAGCAATCGAGGTCGAGGGTCACGAGCTCGGTGGCGAAGCGGTATGCCTCGGGCTCCGTCACGACGAGCTCGCGGGCGCGTTCAGCGTCGGCGGAGAGGTGGCGGCGAAGCACAGAGACGAACGTCTGCAGTGAGCCGGGAACGTTTCGCGGCCGGTCATCGCCCCAGAGCAGCTCGGCAAGGCGGTCGGTCGGAACGCGGTGGCCGCGGGCTGCAAGCAGGATCTCGAGCACCTGTTTCGGCCGAACGCCACCGAAGTCGGTCGGCCCGAGTCTGCGGTCGCCGTCCTCGAACGAGAGTGGGCCGAACAGCCGGATCACTGGCGCCTGCGATCGCTCAGCCGCGTGTGTCACGTGCTCTCGGGCGGTCTGGGGCCCGTCCCTGACGGTACGCGCATGGCGCATACGTCTCGACTCGTGGCGGATTCGTTACAGCGAGCAGGAGATCGATCCGGCACTCAGTTCGCGCTGAGTTGCCACTGACCGGCTCTCCGTACCGTCGCGCCCTCGCTACCCGGCACTGCCCGGACGAAAGGAGAATCGGATGAAGCTGCTATCGAAGCGCAGGCTGCTCGGGGCGGTGACGCTCGTCATCGCCGCCGCGGCCGTCGCGATCGGGAGCGCGTTTGCGGGCTCCAAGGACGCGCCGGCCTCGGCAAAGGGACTCGGTCAGCTCAGCGGGCTCTTGCCTCGCGACCATCTCACGGTGGAGAGCGCGATCCAGGTGGATCTGAGCAAGGAGTCCGTGCGTCTGCCCCTGTACAAGGGCGCGGCCGACGGCCAGACCGTCTGGTTCGTGCTCCTCGATGCGTCGGATCAGGGGATCGCGCACGACCTCGGCGTCAACTATGCGCCGAAGCTCAGCAACCTCGCGATCAACGACCCCGAGGCCGTGCAGACGGTGACGCTCGACTCGCCGACGCCCGACCAGAACAGGTTCGGTCAGGCGGTCGTGAACTTCCAGGGCGCACCGGATTTCAGCCCTACCCGGATCGCCCAGCCGGGCCCGAACGGCTTCCCGCTGGCGAACTTCCAGCCGGGCGCAGTCGCGCGGCCCGGCTACAGCCCGTTCATCCGGATCGCAGGCTCACCAACCGTGTACAGCGCGCCGATCGTTGCGACCGGTGACGGCCCCTTCGACGTCGTCCATCACACGAACACGGGTGATCGCGTGCTCGGCATCCACATCGCCGGCCCCTCGGCGCCGGGCCAGTTCGCGGAGTCCTGGGTCGATTTGCTGTTCGTGAAGGGCTTCGATGCGGGCCAGCCGATCGTCTACATCTCGACCGACGCCGGTCAGCCGCTGACCTCGGTGCTCGAGCGCTCAACCTATGTGCCCGCGCTCGACAAGGCGCCCTACAACGGCGGCGACGACTTCCTCGGCTCCGCCCGCGAGCGCCTGTTCGGCTTCATCAACGGCCAGACCGGAGACAACAACAAGCAGGCGCAGGGATTCGTCCACCTGGTCAACGACGGCCATGCCTCCGAGGACGCGAGCGCAGGCAACACCGCGCTGATCGACGCGCTCCGCAACGGCGGCGACCTGCTGAACGTGTTCGGCGACTTCCCGACCGAGAAGGACCCGCGGCACGCGCAGGCCTACAGCCCGCTGTGGGACGCGCAGCTCGGGCTCTGGACGGACAAGGCCGTGCAGCAGGGGCTGGACAAGCGCCAGATCGACGAGGTGCAGGTGTTCAACCTGGCCGCAACGCGGCCCGACCTGATCACCGGCGTCGACCCCGCGACCGGCCAGCCCGCCCCCTATGGGTCGGTCGGCGTCGACATCAACTGTGCCGTGATCGGGTTCACCGCGAAGGCACCGACCGCGAACCTCGCGGACCCCGTCCCCAACTCGCAGTTCCCGCCCCGCTAGGCGGATGACAGAGACGGCGGGCCCTCCCTCTCGGGGCCCGCCGTCTCACTCGAGCTCACGTGCGAAGGAAGGAGTAGTCGTGAAACGTTCCCAGCTCATCCTCGTCGCCCTCACGGCCGTCACCGCACTCGCCGGCGGGTCGAGCGCCGCGCCGGCGGCGACTCATTCGGCCGCGCGCGCGGCGACGGTCAAGCCGGCTGCCAGGTCGATCGGCCGGATTCTCGTCGACGGCCGCGGCCGCACGCTCTACCTGTTCGAGAAGGACAGGCGCGGGCGCAGCTCCTGCGCGGGAGCATGCGCGGCGTATTGGCCGCCGCTGCTTTCGCAGGGCAAGCCGGTTGCCGGTCGCGGAGCGAAGCAGTCGTTGCTCGGAATCACACGTCGGGCCAACGGGAGGAGGCAGGTGACCTACGCCGGTCACCCGCTCTACCGCTTCGCGGGGGACACGAGGCCGGGACAGACGAACGGCCAGGGCCTGCACGACTTCGGCGCCGGCTGGTACGTGCTCTCACCCGCAGGCAAGAAGATCGAGAGGGACGGGCGGTAGGTGGCGGCGCCGCGCGTCTTGCGGCCGATCCTGGCGATCTCGGGCAGCCTGAGACGCGACTCGATCAACGCAGCCGCTCTCCGTGCCGCGGGCCGCGCCGCGGCACGGGACGGCCTGGTCGTCAGGATCGACGACTCGCCGCGGGCACTGCCGCCCTTCGACCCCGACCTCGAGCCCGTTCCGCCCGAGCCGGTCCTGCGCTTCCGGCACGCCTGCGCCGACGCCAGCGGCGTGCTTCTCGCCGTACCGGAATACACATTCGGGATCCCAGGTGCGTTCAAGAACGCGCTCGACTGGACGGTTCGCAGCGGCTCGCTCTACCGCAAGCCGGTCGCCATGCTCCACGTCGCGACACCCGGACGCGGCGCGCATGTCCGCGACGCGCTTGCCCACGTGCTGCGAGCACATGGCGCCGAGGTCACGCACCACGCGGTGCCGATCGCTGCGCAGGACCGCGATGCGAGCGGGGAGGTCAGCGACGCCGAGGTCGTCGAACGGCTTCGAGCAGTCGTGGTCGAGCTGGCGCAGCGCGCGAGCGCCAGCCGCGCCGCCTGACCTCCATTCGCCTGAGCAAGCGCACTGGGGGACGGGAGCGATCGACAAGCACCTCCGGTTCGTCGAGGCGCACGCGCAGGGATAGCGACCGTGTCACTCAGGTGCCGCTCAGGAGGCACTGAGGCAGAGGCCGCATAACTGGGCCGGTCGTTCATCCGACTACAGAGGAGTTATCGATGGCCACAGCAGTGCAACCGTTCGCGGGGAGCTACGAGCTCGACCGCGCCCACTCGACGGTCCAGTTCGCGATCAGACATCAGCAGATCGCAACATTTCGCGCCACCTTCGACGATGTCGAGGTACGGCTCGTCGCCGATGACGACACGATCGAGGTCGAAGGGCACGCCCGCGTCGAATCGGTATCAATCGTCGAGCCACCGGAGTTCCGCGAGCACGTCGTTCGCGGCACCGACTTCTTCGACGCAGACACCCATCCCCTGATCACCTTCCGCTCGACGCGCGTCACGTTGAAAGACGACGGCACGGCGACGGTCGCCGGGGAGCTCACGATTCGCGGCGCTACGCGCCCGGTCAGCGCCCGCGGCGCGTACCAGCCGACAAGAGAAGATCCGTTCGGAAACTGCCGCGCCGGCCTCGAGCTGCGGACGACCGTCGACCGCCGAAGCTGGGAGATGGACTGGCAGATGCCGCTTCCCGACGGCAGCGACGCGCTGGGCTGGGATGTCGAGATCACGGCGCAGCTCGAGCTGATCAGGACGGGCTGATGCGGCTGCTCGCGATCAGCGGCAGCCTGCGCCAGGGCTCCTACAACAGCGCGCTCATCGACGCGGCTGCGGCCTCGTGTGCACAGACGGTCGACCTCGTCATCTGGCGCGGGCTCGCCGAGATTCCTCCCTATAGCGAAGACGTCGACGAAGCGCCGACGTCGGTAGGGGGGCTCCGGCTGGAGATCGCACGTGCAGACGCCGTGCTGATCGCAACGCCCGAGTACAACGGCTCGATCCCGGGGGTGCTCAAGAACGCACTCGACTGGGCCTCCCGGCCATTCCCCGACAACTGCTTTCGGGGCAAACCGGTTGCCGTCATCGGCGCCAGCACCGGCTTGTTCGGGGCCCGCTGGGCGCAAGCCGACCTGCGCAAGGTGCTGAGGACGATCGGCGCCTCCGTCCTCGAGGCCGAACTGCCCGTGCCGGCCGCCCACGAGGCGTTCACAGGCGATGGACGACTGCGCGAGCCACAGCTGGCGGCGGCCCTCTGCAACATCGTCGGCGACCTCCTCCGGCAGACCTTGCAAGACGCGGCTTGAGCGTCGCGCGGCACGCAAGCTCCGGGCCGGGTGCCTCGCCGATCAGAACCTGTAACGCCGCGCCGCCGGTGAGGACAGTCGGCCGATGGAGATCTCGTTCACGAGTCTTGCGATCGTTGCGGCACTCGGTTTCTCGGCTCCGCTGGTGCTCGGGCTCGTCCCCCGGCTGGGACTCCCCTCGGTCGTCCTGGAGATCGGGCTTGGGATCGTGATCGGGCCTTCTGTCCTCGGCTGGGCGACGGCGGACGAGCCGGTCACGGTCATGGCACTCATCGGGCTCTCGTTCCTGTTGCTGATCGCCGGTCTCGAGGTCGACTACGACCGTTTTCGCGGCCGCCTGCTCCGGGTCACCGGTGTCGGCTTCCTCCTTTCCTTCGGGATCGGGCTGCTCGCAGGCCTCGTCCTCGACGCTGTCGGGATCATTCACGCGCCGTTGCTGGTCGCGATCATGTTCTCCGCCACCGGGCTCGGGATCGTGATCGCCGTTCTCAAGGACGTTGGCGCGGTGGAGTCGCCCTTCGGCCAGCTCGTGATCGCGGGGTCATCGATTGCCGAGGTCGGCACGATCGTTCTCCTGACTCTCTTCTTCTCCGGCGAGTCGAACAGCATCGGCGCGAAGTTGATCCTCTTCGGCCTCTTCGGCGTCTTCTGTGTCGCCGTGGTGCTGGGGGTCTTGCGCCTCGAGCACTCCATGCGGGTGATGCAGGCTCTCGTCCGGCTCCAGGACACCACCGCTCAGATCCGGGTCCGTGGGGCGGTCGTGCTCCTCAGCGTCTTCGTGGTCCTCGCCGAGAAGTTCGGACTCGAGGCGATCCTCGGCGCTTTCCTGGCGGGCGCGATCATCAAGTTCGTCGATCGCGACCAGGCGATGACGCACCCGCTGTTTCGCCAGAAGCTCGAGGTCGTCGGCTTCGGCGTGTTCATTCCCTTCTTCTTCGTGTCGAGCGGCGTTCGCTACGACGCAGGGGCGCTCTTCGGCAGCGCCACCACGCTCGTGCGTGTGCCGCTCTTCCTCGGGATCCTGCTTGCGGTTCGCGGGCTGCCTGCTCTGCTCTACCGGCCGCTCGTGAAGCGACGGGAAGTGGCCGCGAGCGCCCTGCTCCAGGCGACCTCGGTCGGTCTCTTCGTGGTCGCGAGCCAGATCGGCCAGGAAATGGGCCTGATCGGCGCAGCCAACGCCGCGGCGTTGATCGCGGCCGGGCTGCTCTCGGTCGTCTTCTTCCCGCTCGGCGCGCTCTCCATCATGCGGCGCTCGGAAGAGGAGGGCGAGCCGGAGCGCGCGACGGCGGTCGTCGCCCCGGGCTAGCCGGCGTCGAGGCCGAGCTCGGAGACGAGCCAGCGGGCCTGGGCCAGCCGTTCCTCCGCGTAGCCGTCGACGCCGCCGTCGACCTCGGCGGCACGGGCGGCGATGTACCCGACCAGCGCCGCGGCTCCCTTGGCGGCATTCGCAGCCGCGTCGCCGGCAAGCTCAGCAAGCCGTTCTGCGCCGTCGCCCGCCGCTCGCGCGGCGCGCTCCTGCACGCGCGCGGCGCAGGCTTCGGCGAAGGCCGCCGCGGAAGAGGAAGTCCAGCCTTCGACTCGCCGTTCGAGCCGCCCCCGCTCGGACACGAGCTTCCGGTGCTCCTGGCGCACCTCGCCGTCGAGCTCGATCTCCCAGAGCTCCTCCGTCAACCAGTACGGGAGGTCCTCCGTCCGGCAGGAGTGGACGCCGCGAACGCAGAGCGCGGCGTCGTCGGCCTCGACCCATTCCCCGATCGGCCAGCTGTAGCCGCTGAAGGGGCCGACACGACCCGGGCGGAGACACTTGTACGCTCGAGCCATCGGGCTAGCCGGCCTTCCAGTCGCGGAACACCCGCAAGAGATCCTCTTGAGCCTCCGGCGCGATCGCCTCCTCCGTCAGCGAGCCGCTCACGTCGATCGTCGTGCGCATCTGCTCCAGGTAGTAGGCACAGCCGTCGCACAGGACGACGTGCTGCTCGAACCGGTCGCGATCCTCGGGAAGCAGGCTGCCCTCGATGTACTCGGTCACGAGCTCGACAAGTTCCTGACAGGTGAGGTCTTCGGAGAGGAGCATTCGTCAGCCCTGAGCTAGGTATGCCTCCAGTGCCTGCCGCACTTTCGAGCGCGCCCGATGCAGCAATACCCGTTGGTTCGCCTCGGAGATCTCGAGCGCGCTACACACTTCCTCGGCACTCCACCCTTCGATATCGCGCAGGGTGACGACCTGTTGCTGGGCGGGCGGGAGCCGACGGATCGCACTCTCCACGCGCCTGCGGGCCTCGCCTCCGAGGAGGCGCTCCTCGGGAACCGTGTCCCACCGTTCCGGGTACGACTTCCAGTGGCCGGCCCAGCGCTCGCCGGCCGGGGCGAACCGATCCGGATCGACCGCCGGCCCGCCCGACTCCTCGCCGAAGGAGGAGAAGGGAAGCGAGCGACCATCCCGTTGCGCGCGCGTCCGAGCAATGTTCGCCAGGATCCGAAAGATCCACGTCTTCAGCGATGAGCGCCCCTCGAAGCGGTCGAGGCCGTCGAGCACTGCGACCCACGTCTCCTGTGCCACCTCCTCGGCGGTAGCCGGGTTCTGCACGTAGATGCGCGCGACCCGCAGGATCGACGGTTGGTACTGCTGCACGAGCGCCGTGAATGCAGACTCCTGACCGGCGCGCAAGGCATCGAGGAGCTCGGCCTCGGCTGTTTCGACCTGCGCCACCAGGCGACTGTAACGGAGGCGCAACTGACGAGACAGTCGCGGCATGAAAGCGATCGCGGTCACCCCGGGCAAGCGCAACTCGATCCACCTCGAGGAGGTCCCGAAGCCGAGCGTCGACGACGTCCCCGGCGGCAAGGGCGTCCTCGTGGAGGTCCTCCGCGTCGGCGTGGACGGCACCGACAAGGAGATCAACGACGCCGAGTACGGGGCCGCCCCGCCCGGAGACGACTTCCTCGTCATCGGGCACGAGAACTTCGGCCGCGTGGTCGCTGTGGGGCCGAACGTGCCGGACACCATCCGCCCCGGCGGCTACGTCGTCGCGAGCGTGCGGCGGCCAGGCTCCAGCATCTACGGGCGGATCGGCCTCCAGGACTTCACCACCGACGAGGTCTACTACGAGCGCGGAATCAACCTGCTGCACGGCTACCTGACCGAGTACTACGTCGAGGACGCAGACTTCGTCTTCCCGCTCCCGGAGACGCTGCGCGAGGTCGGCGTGCTGCTCGAGCCGACCACGGTGGCCGAGAAGGGGATCAACCACGCCTACGAGATCCAGCGGCGGCTCAAGGTCTGGCAGCCGCGCAAGGCGCTCATCCTCGGCTCGGGCACGATCGGCCTCCTGATGGCGATGGCGGCGCGCCTGCGCGGTTTGGAGCTGACGGTTGCCTCGCTCCCTCGGACGCCCTATCGCAACAGCGAGCTGGTCGGGCAGCTCGGCGGCGTCTATGCGTCGACACAGGACGCGACCCTCGCGGAGATCAGCGCCGAGCGCGGGCCCTTCGACCTGATCATGGACGCCACCGGCTTCTCGCCGATCATCTGGGAGGCAGCGGAGGTGCTCGGCAAGAACGGCGTGCTCGTCCTCTCGAGCATCACCGGCGGCGACGGCAAGGCCGAGGTCAACTCCGACGCGATCAACCAGAGCTTCGTGCTCGGGAACAAGGTCATGGTCGGCACCGTGAACGCTTCGCCTGCCGACTTCCGCAGTGGCGTCGACGACCTGATCAAGGCGCAGGCGCTGTTCCCGGGCTGGCTGGAGCAGCTGCTGACGACGCCGATCCGCGGCTTGGACGCGTACGACGAGATGATCCGCGCACTGACCGAGGACCGCGACGCGATCAAGGTGTTCGTCGAAGTGCAGGGCAACGAAGCGATCCAGTGAGCCCGCGAAGCGTGCCGATCTATCCGGCGATCGCCGACTACGCGCTCCTCTCGGACTGCCACTCGTGCGCGCTCGTGTCGTCCGACGGCTCGATCGACTGGTGCACCTTCCACCGCTTCGAGGCGCGGCCGGTCTTCGCCCGGATCCTCGACTGGGCGAATGCAGGCTTCTTCCGGATCGCACCGCTCGACGACGACTACGAGCCGACCCGGCGCTACCTGCCGGGGACGAACGTGCTCGAGACCACGTTCCGGACGCCAACCGGCATGCTCGTCCTGACCGACTTCTTCGCCTACCGCGTTCCCAAGCCCGGAGAGGACGCCCACTCGGCGCACCCGGACCACCAGCTGATCCGGATTGCCCGCTGCACCGACGGCGAGGTCGCAGTCAAGGTGAAGCTCGTCCCGCGGTTCGACTACGGCCTCACGACGCCCCGGCTCGAGACCCTCGCCGACGACCTCGTCGTCGTCTACGGCGGCGCCGACGCGCTCGTCCTGCAGAGCGAGCTCCCGTTCGGCCATGCCGAGCGCTCGGCGACGGAGGGCAACCGCACCTTGCGGGCAGGGGAAGAGGCCTTCGTCGTCCTCACGTACCAGCTTCCGCACGAGCTCGAGCCCCGCCGTCTGAGTCGTGACGACGTTCAGGCCAAGCTCGAGACGACCACCTCGACCTGGAAGGCGTGGGCCGAGCGCTGCACGTACGAGGGCCCGTACAGGGACCAGGTCGTGCGCAGCGCGCTGGTGCTCAAGGCGCTCACGAACGGGCCGACCGGTTCGATCGTCGCCGCGGCCACGACCTCCCTCCCAGAGGAAATCGGCGGCGAGCGCAACTGGGACTACCGCTTCAGCTGGTTGCGCGACTCGGCCCTGACCCTGAACGCACTCTTCGCCCTCGGCTACGACGAGGAGGCCAACGCCTACATGGAGTGGCTCAAGCGGACGACAGCCGGCCGGGCGAGCGAGCTGCAGATCATGTACGGCGTCGGCGGCGAGCGACTGCTGCCGGAGGTCGAGCTCGACTGGCTCGAGGGCTACCGCGGTTCACGGCCGGTACGGATCGGCAACGGCGCCGCGCAGCAGTTCCAGCTCGACACGTTCGGCGAGCTGCTCGACACGGCCTGGCTGTGGCGCCGGCAAGGCGGCCGGATCGGCGATGTCTTCTGGGACTTCCTCTCCCGCGTCGGCGGCGTAGTGCTCGAGAAGTGGCAGGAGCCCGACCAGGGGATCTGGGAGATCCGCGGTCAGCCGCAGCACTTCGTCTACTCGAAGGTGATGGCTTGGGTCGCGCTCGACCGGCTCGTGAGAATCGCCGAGGTCGACGAGCGCGAGGTCGACCCTCGGTGGATCGCCGCACGGGAGGAGATCCGCAGCCTCGTCGAGCGCGAGGGCGTGGACGCGGACTCGCAGTCGTTCGTGCAGTACTTCGGCTCCGAGTCGCTCGATGCGTCGAACCTCATGATCCCGATCGTCGGCTTCGTCTCACACGACGATCCGCGGGCCAGGGCGACCGCAGACCGCATTGCCGACGAGCTCTCGGCCGACGGCTTCGTCTACCGCTACGTAGCGGACGGCGTCGACGGTCTCTCCGGCGAGGAGGCGACGTTCGCCATCTGCTCCTTCTGGCTCGTCGAATGCCTCGCCCGCGCGGGCGAGACTGATCGAGCGCGCACGCTGTTCGAACGCCTGCTCGGCTTCTGCAACGACGTCGGGCTCCTCGCGGAGGAGATCGATCCGCACTCGGGCGAGCTGATAGGGAACTTCCCGCAGGCGTTCTCGCATCTGGGCCTCATCCAGGCGGCGATCGCACTCGACCTGCCCGAGCGGTCGATGAGCATGATGACGTCGGAAGCGACGCCTGCTGCAGCCTCGCCCTAGTCGCGGATCAGCACCGCGCGGGCGGGGGCGCCGTCAGCGCCCACGATGCGCAACGGGAGACAGGCCAGCTGGTACGGCCCAGGCTCGATGTCCCGGAGATCCAGGCCTTCGATCGCCGCGATTCCGGCGCCGAGAAGCGCCTCGTGCGTCTCGGGCTCGCCCACCGACAGGTAGTCCACGCCGACGAGACGCACCCCGTTCGCGGCCAGGCGTTCCGCCGCCGGAAGGCCGATGCGAACGAAGCCCTCGTCGAAGCCGTCTTGCTCCCAGAGCTCCGAGTTGCGGGTCTTGAACAGCACTCGAGCGGCTCTCTCCGGCACCAGCTCCGGACCGATCTCGCGATCCACGGCAGTCGCATCCACAACCTCGCAGGGCCCGAGGAACACCTCGAGCGAGAGCGCGTCGACGCCCGCGCCACCGTCGATGAAGTGGACGGGCGCGTCGACGTGCGTGCCGGTGTGGACGCCGAAGTCGAGCCGGGTGAGGTTCGCGACGCCGCCCTGCTCGATCGAGACGACGCGCTCCATGTGGACCTGCGGGTCGCCGGGGTAGGTGATCATCCCCGGCCGGATCGGGACGCTGACGTCGAAGATCTCCATCTCGCTCTGTATCCGAACGGCGAGCGCCGTTACATGTAACGGCGGGGCTGCAGCCGAGACAGCACACGAAACCGAGGAGGCGTTCGCATGACGGAGCACTTCGACCTGATCGTGATCGGTGGAGGCTCGGCCGCCCGCGACGCGGCCGGCAAGGCAGCACGAGAGCACGGCGCGCGCGTGGCGCTGGTCGAGAAGGAGCGCTGGGGCGGAAGCTGTCCCAACGTCGCCTGCACGCCGACGAAGGCGTACCTGGTCGCGGCGGAGCTCGCCCACGACGTGAACGAGCTCGCCGCGAACCTCGGAGTCGTGGCCGGTCCCGCGTCGGTCGACCTTGCCCGCGTCAGGGCACGCAAGGACACGCTCAAGAAGCCGCAGGACCAATGGGTGGTCGACCTGGAGGCGCAGGGCTTCGCGACCTTCACGACCGAGGCGAGCCTCGTCGACGCACGCACCGTCCGTGCGGGTGACCGCCTGCTGGAGAGCGAACGGATTCTGATCGCCACCGGCTCGCGCACGGCTGTCCCGCCGATCGAGGGAATCGACGAGGTGGGCTGGATCGACCACGTCTCCGCGCTCGAGCTGACCGAGGTTCCCGAGTCGCTGCTGGTGGTGGGCGCAGGCGCCGTTGGGCTCGAGTTCGGTCAGACGTTTCACCGCTTCGGGTCGCGGGTCACAGTGGTGGACGCCCTCGATCGCATCGCCCCACTGGCGGATGCGGAAGCCTCTGCGACGCTGGCGGCCGCCCTGGAGGAAGAGGGGATCGAGATCGTCGCCTCGGTGTTCGTCAGGAGCGCGCGCCGCGACGGGGACGAGATCGTGGTCACGCTCGCGCCCCGTGACGGCTCGCCGGAGCGTGAGCTGCGCGTGGCGCAGATTCTCCTCGCCTCCGGACGCGTCCCGAACATCGAGGGTCTCGACCTGGAGCGCGTCGGCATCGAGACGACGAGGGCGGGCATCGCGGTCGACGATCACATGCGCACCTCCGTTGCCGGCATCTGGGCTGCGGGCGACGTCAACGCGATCGCGCAGTTCACCCCGGTCGCGCAGTACCAGGCCCGCGTCGCCGTCGCAGACATGTTCGGCGATGCGGGCCCGGCGGCCGACTATTCGGTGCTGCCCAACTCGATCTTCACCGACCCCGAGCTCGGCAGCGTCGGGCTGAGCGCCGAGCAGGCAGAGGAACAGGGCTACGACGTCGAGGTCGCCCGCAACACGTTCGTCCGCCGGTTCTCGTACATCGACGCACGGCACGGTCTCTTCAAGATCGTGTTCGACCGCCGCAGCCGGAAGGTGCTCGGCCTGCACATCGTCTCGCGCAACGCAGGCGACATCGTGCAGGGCTTCTCGCTCGCCATCAGGCTCGGCGCGACCGTTGACGATCTGGCGGCGATGCACCACGTCTTCCCGACCTTCGGTGAGGGCGTGAAGGGAGCGGCAGAGCAGGCCGTGGCTGACCCGGAGGCATCGATGATCCTGAGCAGCGCGCGCTAGAGCTGTGAAGACGAGTCGCGAGCTCGTCAGCCGCCCGGCCGCGTTGCTGCTCGACGAGAAGCTGCGCGAGCAGATGCAGCTCGAGCTCAAGCGGATCCAGCAAGCCCCGTGAGATCTACGAGCACCCGAAAGACGGTCTTCGTCGCCGACTTCGTCGGGTCCCTGAACGCGCTCGAGCTGCGGACGTGCTCGACCACAATCGCTGGTCTGAGGGATGCGGGGCGCGCGCCGAGGTCGCCGATTACTTGCTAACAGACAGGGCGGTGCGGCCCCGCTGAATGTGTGCCAACGGAGGAGTCGCGGCGTGGAGCCGAGCACCGTCCAACCCGAAAACCGTCCTCTCGACCCTCCCCGACCGTTCGAAGGGAGGTAAACCCGTGCTGAAGCTCTTCGCTTTCACGCAGGCGTTCGTCGGCTCGACGGTGGATGCGCTCCGCCGTCGCGAGGAGGGCCAGACGATGGCGGAGTACGGCGTCGTTCTCGCCGTCATCACGCTTGCGGTCATCGCGGCGATCACGCTGCTGTCCGACAACGTCCGCAACGCGATCGAGAACGTCGCTGGAATCATGCCTGGATGATCTTCCGAGACCTGTATGAAAGCCTGACCGCTCGCGAACAGCGGGCACTTCGCTGGAGCGCGGCCGCCACGGCGGTCGCGCTCTGGCTTTCCACGGCCTGGGCCGACCCGCGCTTCCTGCTCGGGATCCCGCTCGCGGCCGGCGGCTTCTGGGTGTACCGCCGCCGCTACCGCGACGAGGGCCCGGACGAGGACGACCTCGACCTGCTCTAGAGCAGGGCCGCGACGACCTTCAGGTCCTTCACGAGCTCGCCGTACTCGACCTCGCGGGTCTCGGGGTCGCGGAGGATCGAGCTGGGGTGGACCGTCGCGAGCACGTGCTCGGCGAGGTCGGACTCGACCGGGCGCCCGCGCTGCCGGGTGACGCGGAACTGCCGCCCGAGCAGCGCCTGCGCCGCCGTTGCGCCGAGGCAGACGAGCACCCGCGGCTCGACGACCGCGAGCTCGGCCTGGAGCCACGGGCGACAGGCCGCGATCTCCGACCAGCTCGGCTTCTGGTGAATCCGGCGCTTGCCGCCCGCCCGCCACTTGAAGTGCTTGACGACGTTCGTGACGTAGATCTGCGTCCGGTCGATGCCGGCGTCCTCGAGCGCATGGTCGAAGAGCCTCCCGGCGGGGCCGACGAACGGCCGACCGACCAGGTCCTCCTGGTCGCCCGGCTGCTCGCCGACGAACATCACCTCGGCACCGCGCGCGCCCTCGCCGAAGACCGTCTGGGTGCCGGTCCTGTAGAGGTTGCAGGCGGTGCATCCGGCCGCGGCCTCACGCAGCTTCGGCAGGCTCGGCCGCTTTGGCACGAGCGGCGCCGCGGTCTCGTCGAGGCTCGGCTGCCGGGCCATGTCGTCCTGCTACCCGGCCCGTGAGCCGTGGAACCACGGCGCTACGATGGACGCCGCTGGCGCCGTGGCCGAGCGGTTAGGCAGAGGCCTGCAAAGCCTCGTACACCGGTTCGATTCCGGTCGGCGCCTTCTTGTGTCGCGGCTGTTACGGGGCTGTGACAGGAGGCCTCCAGGATTGGCGCCGAGATGGCGAGCACAGGACGCCTCCAGGGCTGCCGCGCGGCGGGCGCCGCCGCCGCTCTCGGGTGCCTCCTCGCCGTCTCGGCCGCGGGCGCGGCCGGCACGCCGCCCGCCGACCCCTCGTTCGTGCCGGGCACCTACTTCGACGCGGGGCCGGCGCCGGCCGACGCCGCGGTCGCGGATCTCGACGGCGACGATGCCCCCGACCTCGCGGTTGCGAGCTGCGGCGAGTCGGACGGCGAGAACGCGCTCAGGATCCTGCTGAACGACGGCCGCGGCGGCTTCCGGGCCGGCCCGGCGACGCCGCTGCCCGCCGGCGCGCAGCCGTGCTCGCTCGCCGCCGCCGACGTCAACGGCGACCGTAAGGCCGACCTCGCGGTGGCGAGCCTCGGCGACAAGGCCCTGGAGATCCTCCTCGGCGACGGCACCGGGCGCTTCGCCACCGCTCGCGGCTCGCCGGTCCACCTGAGCGGCACCCCGCGGGACCTCGCCGCCGGCGATCTCACCGGCGAGGGGCACCCCGACCTCGTCGTACCGGTCGCCGATGCCGTCGGACGCGTGACGGGGCTCGAGGTCCTGCTCGGCAACGGCGCAGGGGGGTTCGTGCCGGCGCCCGGCTCGCCCGTGCCCATCCTCGCCGGGCGCGACCTCTCCGTCGCGATCGCCGACCTGAGCGGCGACGGCAAGGCCGACCTCGCCGTCGCGAACACCCAGCTGAACGAGATCCAGATCCTGCGCGGGGACGGCACCGGCCGCCTGGGCTCGGTGGAGAACGTGCTCGCGGTGCGGAGCCCCGGCCCGATTCGCGTCGGCGACGTCGACGGCAACGGCAAGCGGGACCTCGCGGTGCTCGAGACGAACGGAGTGACGGTCCTCCTCGGCGACGGCGCCGGCGGCTTCCGCACGGCCCCGGGCTCTCCCGTTCCGGTCTTCGGGAACGGCCTCGCCGCCGCCGACCTGAACGGCGACGGCAGGACCGACCTCGCGGTGGCGGACGCGGAGAGCGGCGGCGTGTCCGTCGGAGTCGCCGGCGAGGGCGGCGCGCTCCACGTCGCGGCGCTCTCGCCGTTCCGCGCGCGCTCCCCGTTCGTGGTGGCGGCCGCGGACTTCGACCGGAACGGCAGAACCGAGATCGCCGCGCTCGCACCGGGAACCGGCTTCTGGCCGCTCGAGCCCCAGGGAAGCACGGTGCTCCTCCAGACGGCCTCGGCGCCCGAGCTCCATCCCGCGGCCGCGGGTCGCGGTCCGGCGGCCGTCCTCCGCACGCGCAGGCAGATCAGCGCCCTGGCGGCCGACGGGAAGCAGGCTGTGGCGTGCGCCGGCAACGTTCCGATCGCGTGGCGCCCACCGGCGCGGAAAGCGGTTGCCTTCAAGACCGCCGGCAGCGGCTGCTACTGGGACTTGGCCGTCGGGGGCGGCCGGATCGCGTGGACCGAGAGCTTCTGCGGCAACAGCAGCTGCAACACGGTCGTCTACGCCTCGAAGCTCTCGGGCGGGCGGAGGCGCGTGGTCGACAGCGAGGACAACGACTGCGGCGCCGGCCCGTGCGAGCTGACAGGCGTCTGGGTCGAGCAGCTGCTCGGCGGCGGCCCGCTGATCGCCTGGAACGACTGGTCGGTCGCCTGTAGCTCCGGCTGCGAGAGCGACAACCCGAGCTACCGGCTCTCGGGCCAGGCCCTCCTGCGCGTGTCGGGCGGGCGGGTGAAGCGCGTCCGGCGCGATCCGCTCCCACGCCCGTTGCGGGCGGTCGGCGGCGGCCGGATGGCGCTCCAGGCCGGCGGCAGCGTGCTCGTCCTGGGCGCGAACGGCGCCAAGCTCGCGACGGTGCCCGCTCCCGACGTGCGGAGCGTCGCTCTCAGCGCAACCGAGCTCGGGGTCGCCGGGCGCACGACCCTGCGCCTCTACCAGGCGGCGAGCCAGGCGGCGAGCGGCCGTCCGGGCAGGTCGATCCCGCTCGGCCCGAGCGCCGCCCTCGAGCTCGCCGGGATGAACGCGAGCCTCGCGCTGCTGCGCGGTCCGCACGCGCTCGTCCTCGTCCGGCTCCGGGACGGGAAGCCGATCTCGTTTCCGCTCCGGCCGTCCGCGGCCGGGTCGCTGGTCGACGCACGGTTGACGGCCGCGGGGCTCTTCTACGCCTACAACGTCGGAGGCACGGGGATGCCGGGACGGATCGCCTTCGAGCCGACCGCCGGGCTGCTGGCCAGGTTCCGACGGTGAAGGCCGCGGTCGCCCTCGGCTTCCTCGCCGGCGCTCTCACTCTCGGCGCAGTCGCGCCGTCGGCGGCCGTCGACCCGGTGCCGTCGTTCGGCGCCTCGACGCGCTACCCGGTGCCCTACGCGAGAGGCTGCGGCTACTGCGGGCACGCGAGCGCGATCGCGGATCTCAACGGCGACGGCAGGGCGGAGGTCGTCTCCGTGAACGGGGACGAGACGGTCTCGGTGTTCCTCGCGAGGAGCAGCGGCGCCCCGGGCGCGAGGCGCGACTACGTCGCCGCCGGCGACCCGCATGGAATCGCCCTCGCGGACGTGAACCGCGACGGGCACGTGGACGTGGCGCTGGCCGACCGCGCCGGCTTCGTGACCGTCTTCCTGAACGCCGGCGACGGCACGCTCACAACGAGGCGAGACTTCGCAGCCGGCAGCGGCGGCGCGAGCCCCATGGCGATCGCCGCGGGCGACCTCGACGGCGACGGGGCGCCCGACCTCGTCACGGCGAACTCGGGCGAGTACGGCGGCACCCCCGGCGTCTCGGTGTTCCGCAACGAGGGCCACGGGACGTTCGGCGCGGCCCACGACTACCCGGCCGGCAGCGGAAACCCGGTCTCCGTCGCGGTCGGCGACCTCGACGGCGACCACCGGCCGGACGTCGTCGCCGGCACCGGCGACCAGACCGTCGCGGTCTTCTTCAACAACGGCGACGGCACCCTCCGCGCCCCGCGCGAGGAAGCGGTCGGGGGCGCCGGCTCGGTCGCGCTCGGCGACCTGAACGGCGACGGCAAGCTCGACGTCGCGACCGCCGACGGGCGGAACGGCGTCTCCGTCCTCCTGAACGCCGGCGACGGGAGCTTCGAGGGCAGTCGGACCTACCCGGTCCTGCGCGGGGGCGACGGCGATACCGCCCAGCCCCAGTCCATTGCGATCGGCGACCTGAACGGCGACCGCCGGCCGGATCTGGCGACCGCGAACTTCGACCGGCACGTCTCGCTGCTCCTGAACGGCGGGGCCGGGACGTTCCGCCCGGCGATCGACCTCGGCGGCAACTGCGGCTACTTCTACCAGGGCGAGCACCTGGTCGCGATCGGCGACGTCAACGGCGACGGCAGGCCGGATCTCGCCGCAGCGGGCGACATGAGCCTGTGCGTCTCGCTCGGCACGGCGGCCAGGCGGTGCAACGTGCAGGACGTACGGGGCCTGACGCTCGCCGGCGCGAAGGTTCGCCTGGAGCGGGGCCACTGTCGCCTCGGCAGGACCCGCCGCGCCTACGCTCGCTACGTCGCCAGCGGCCGCGTAGCGGGGCAGACGCCGGGCTTCGGCGCGGTCCTGCGCCAGGGCGGCCGCGTGGACGTCGTGGTCAGCCGCGGGCCCAGGCGCTAGCCGGATCCGTAGAAAGCGGAAGGCGCGGTCGGTGGATCTGCGGATTCCGCCGCGGGTCCTCCCGAGAGAGGCTTGCATGTTGGCGGGGCCCGCAGGGGCGCCCCGGACAACAGAGGGAGGCTGGGATGTTCACGTACGTCGGCTTCTTCAGGCTGACGCCCGTCGCCCTGAAGCAGATCGAGAAGACCCCCGAGTACCTCGACAAGATCCACAAGATCGTCGAGCAAGAGGGCGGGAAGCTCGAGCGCTTCATGGCCACGATGGGGCCGTGGGAGTACCTCGGCATCTTCACGTATCCCGACAACGAGGCCGCGTTCCGCGTCCTCGGCAAGATCGCGAAGCTGGAGATCTTCGAGACCGAGACCTTCCCGGCCGAGGACGTCGAGATCTTCTTCAAGACCCTCGTCTAGAGGGCAACCGCGCGGCCGGCACGCCGGCCGCAACGGTTGCGGAAGCCGCTCGACGGAGCGGCTTCCGCGTCTTCGTCGGCCGAGGGGCCCTAGCCGAACTCGTCCAGCAGCATGTGGACCTCGCCGACGCGCTCGAAGCCCAGACGCTCCAGGATCGGGCGGGACATGGCGCCGCCCTGGGTGATCAGCGCCGGGGTGGCGAGGCCGACGGCGTCGTCCCAGCGGGCGCGGATGAGGGCGCGGTAGGCGCCGCGGCCGCGGGCGGACTCGCGCGTGGCTCCGCCGTAGAGGAGCAGGCCGTGCTCGGTGGGCGTCGAGGTGCCGGTGCAGACGAGCTCGCCGTCGAGCCAGACCGCGTGGCGGAGGTTGACGCTCTCGCCGAAGAGCGTGGGCAGCAGCTCCTTCGCCTCGGCGATCTCGGCCGGGGTGGAGCCGAACGCCTCCCACTGCACCTCGTTCGCGGCCAGGTACTCCTCGTAGGTCTCGATGCGCCGAGCGGTGAGGCCCGCACGCGGCGGCGGCGGCTCGTGCGTCATCACGAGCGCGACGGCGTAGGGATCCTTGTCGTGCCGCAGGCCATGCTCGAGCAAGGCGTCGACGAGCCCGGCGGGGGCGGAGCTGCCGACCTCCCACTGCGTCTGCTTCCGGCCACGCTCGCGCAGGTGGCCGCGCACCTCCTCGAGCACGTCGTCGAGCTCCTCCAGCGCGAAGCGCTGGCGCTGGACGGTGTTCCAGGTCGAGCCGGGGCCGAGGCAGAGTGTGTAGCGCTCCGTCTCGATCCGCTCGGCACCGGGGCCGAGGGGGCCGAAGCAGTTCGGGTACTCGGCGACCTCGCGCAGCACGAGCGCAACCTAGCTCGCCACGTCGCAGCTCGAGGTCTGTGACACAGCCGTTACACGGGCGTGACCGGGGCGTTGCGGGCGGGGCGGAGGATCGCCGGGTCATGACCGCTCGAGCTCCTCGCCGCCTCATCGCTCTCGCGTCCACGACCGGGGTGCTCGCGTTCGCGCTGGCGGGTGCAGCCGCGACGGGCTCCGGGCCGACGTTCAGAAGCAGACTGCTCATCGGCGCGGTCCTGGACACCGGCGCGGCCTCGATCACGGTCGGCGACGTCAACGGCGACCGCAGGCCGGACGTCCTCGCAGCGAACGGCTTTCCCGACGACAGCGTCTCCGTGGAGCTCAACCAGGGGCACGGCGACTTCGCGCTCCGCGACTACTCGCTGCCGTCCGCTGCGAGCTCCGTCACGCTCGCCGAGCTGAACGGCGACGGCAAGCCCGACCTCGTCGTCGCGACCGAGAACGACGTCTCGGAAGCGCCCTCCGGCGTCTCGGTGCTGCTCAACAAGGGGGGCGGAGCCTTTCGCGGCGGCCCCGACACCGTCCTGGCACCGGCGATCTTCGGCGCGGTCGGCGACGTGAACGGCGACGGCAAGGCGGACCTCGTCGCCGTAGACGCGAAGCGCGGGGCGATCACGGTCTTCCTGAACCGCGGCGCCGGCGGCTTCGACGCCGCGCCTGGCCGCTATGCCACCGGACGCGGCGTCGGCGCCGTCGCGGTCGGCGACCTGAACGGAGACCGCAAGCCGGACCTCGCGACCGCGAACTCGCGCGACGGCACCGTGTCGGTACTGCTGAACCACGGCGACGGCAGCTTCGAGGCGAAGCGCGACTACCGCACCGGCCGCAACCCGGTCGAGATCGCGCTGCGCGACCTGAACGCGGACCGCAAGCCCGACCTGGCGACCACGAACCTCAAGGGGAACAGCGTCTCGGTGCTCCGCAACCGCGGCGACGGCAGCTTCGCTCCCAGGCGCGACTACAAGACGAGCAGCTACTCACCCTCGCTCCTCGCGATCGGCGACCTGAACGGGGACGGTAGCCCGGACCTCGCCACGGCGTGTGCGTCCGTTCTCGTCAACAAGGGCGACGGATCCTTCCGCCCGAAGCTCGACTACAGCTACCAGTTCGAGGGCCAGTCGATCGCGGTCGCCGACCTGACCGGCGACGGCCGGCGCGATGTCGGGGTGCTCGTCCACAACAGCCGCAACGGCGACAACTGGCTCGCGGTGCTCGTCAACGCACGGGGGGTCTGCAACGTCCAGTGGCTGGGCGGCCTGACGCTTCTTCAGGCTAAGCGGACGCTCGCGCGCGTCGACTGCCGCGTCGGCCGGGTGGGAGGCGCGTACTCGAGGCGGGTCGCGAAGGGCCGCGTGCTCGCGCAGAAGCCGGCCTTCGGCACGGTTCGGCCCGGCGGCACGAAGGTCGACCTCGTCCTCAGCAGGGGGCCGCGATGACGCGCAGCCGCGGCCTGCTGCTTTGCGCGCTCCTCGGCGTGCCGCTCGTGTTCGGGACGGTCGCGGGCGCCTCCGGCGGCAAGGCGGTCTCCTTCGCGGCGCCGAAGCTGCTCGCGGCCACGCCGACTCCGGCCGGGATCGCGATCGGCGACCTGAACGGCGACGGCAAGCCCGACCTCGCCGTCGCGAACGGCACCGTCGACAGCGAGGACGAGGACGCCGTGGGAACGGTCTCGATCCGTCTGAACCGCGGCGACGGCACCTTCAGGCCGCGCCGTGACTACAAGGCCGGCCCGGGGCCGGCGGCGATCGCGATCGGCGACCTGAACGGGGACTCGAAGCCGGATCTCGCGGTGGCCGGGTCGGACGGCGCCGTCTCGACGCTGTTCAACAAGGGCGACGCCAGCTTCCGCGTCGAGCACGACTATGCGACCGGGGATCGCACGACCTCGATCGCGATCGCCGACCTGAACGGCGACGGCGCGGCCGACCTCGCCGCGACCGTGGCCGAGGACGGAACCCTGGACGTGCTGCTGAACAAGGGCGACGGCAGCTTCGCGAGCCCGGTCACCTACGCCGCCGGGCAAGACCCGTGGGCCGTGGCGGCCGGCGACCTGAACGGCGACGGCGCGGCAGATCTGGCCGTCGTCAGCAACTCCGAGAGCAGCGTCGTCGGCATCTTCCTCAACGACGGCAAGGGCGCCTTCGGCGGCCGGCGCGACTACGCGGCGGGCCCGGAGCCCGTCTCCGTGGCCATCGGCGACCTGAACGGCGACGGCACGCCCGATCTCGCCATCTCGCACTTCGGCTCGGTCTTCCGCTCGAACACCGTCTCCGCGCTCGTCAACGACGGGCACGCGCGCTTCGGCTCGAAGCGCGACTACCCGGTCGCCGAGGGCCAGGGGCCGGTGGTGATCGGCGACGTCAGCGGCGACGGGAAGCCGGACGTCGTGACGGCGAACGACGACTCGAACCGGCTCTCGCTGCTCGTCAACGCGGGCGGCGGACACCTCCTGCCGGCGCTCGCCTACCCGACGGGCGAGCTCCCGCAGGGCGTGGCGCTCGGGGACCTGAACGGCGACGGCCGGCTCGATCTCGTGAGCGCCGACTCGTTCGAGGACGTGAGCAACGACCTGACCGTGATCCTCAGCAAGCCCGGCTTCTGCGACGTGCAGAACGTCGTCAAGCTCACGCTCGCCGCGGCGCGCACCAAGCTCGCTCGGGCTGGCTGCGCCGCCGGGAAGGTGCGCCCGTCCTACTCGAAGACGGTGTCGAAGGGCCTCGTCGCGGCCCAGCGGCCGGCCTTCGGCGCCGTGCTGCCCGCGGGCGCGAAGGTCTCGCTGCTCCTCAGCAGGGGACGCCGGCGATGAGGCGCGCGACCGTTCTCGTCGCGTGCGCGGCCACGGCGCTCGGCCTCGGCATCGTCGCGACCGGCGCTGGCTCGCCGGCCTCCCTCGCGGGGTCGCGCGACTACCCGGCCGGCCACACGCCCCTCTCGCTCGTGGCGGCCGACGTGAACGGCGACGGCAAGCAGGACTTCGTCACCGCCGACTACTACGCGAACCGTGTCTCCGTACTGCGCGGGAACGGCGACGGCACGTTCCGCCCGCCGGTCGAGTACTCGACCGGGCGGCATCCGTACATGGTGGTCGCGAGGGACCTCGACGGCGACGGCAAGCCGGAGATCGTGGCGGCGAACGACGACTCGAACACGATCTCCGTCCTCGCCAACCGCGGCGACGGCACCTTTCGGCCTCCCGTGGACTACTCGACGCCGAAGCTCCCCGAAGGCCTCGCCGCGGCCGACCTGAACGGGGACTCCAAGCCGGAGCTGCTCACCGCGAACACCGACGCGGGCTCGTTCTCGGTGTTCGTCAACAAGGGCAACGGGACGTTCCCGGCGCGGGAGGATCACGCAACGGGGGCCGGCCCGCTCGCGGTCGCGGTCGCGGACGTGACCGGAGACGGCAAGCCCGACGTGGTCACGGCCGAGGCCGACGACGACACGGTCTCGATCTTCCCCGGCGACGGCAGCGGCGGCTTCGGGGCGCGCACCGCCTACGTCACCGGCACCGGGCCGGGGTGGCTCGCGGTCGGCGACCTGAACGGGGACGGCAGGCCCGACCTCGCGACCGCGAACACGTCGGTCGACAGCGTCTCGGTGCTGGTCAACGCGGGCGGGGGCAGCTTCGGCGAGAGCGTCGACTACGAGACCGGCGTCGGGCCGCCGTTCGAGGTGGCGCTGGCGGATCTCGACGGCAACGGCACCGCTGACCTGGTGACGCCGAACTTCGACGCGAACACGGTGACCGTGCTCTCGAACCCCGGCAACGGCACGTTCGCGGCGCGGCGCGACTTCCGCGCCGGGCGCAGCCCGGTCTCGGTCGTGGCCGCCGATCTCAACGGCGACCGCCGGCTCGACCTGGCGACCGCGAACACCGACTCCGACTCGGTCTCCGTGCTCTTGAACGCGATCGGGCGCTGCGGCGTGCCGAGGCTGAACGACCAGAAGCTCGGCGCCGCCAGGCGCGCGCTCGCGCTCGCCGGCTGCCGCCTCGGCAAGGTCGCGCGCGAGTACTCGACCACAGTGCAGGCAGGGCGCGTCGTGTCGCAGAGGCCGCGTGCCGGCACGCTCCGGCCGGCCGGCGCCAGGATCAACGTCGTCGTCAGCCGGGGCGCGCGTCGCTAGGGCGCCGCCCGCCGAACCGTCACGACCCGCCCGGGGCAGCGCCAGTACTCCACCGAGCCGCTTTGCCCGCGCCGGCTGCACGACTGGCGCGAGAGGTCCGGGCGGCCGTCGAGCACGCCCTTCTCGCAGGCACGCCAGTGCCCGGTGGTGCCTGCGGGGCGGGGGGCGGTCGTGCAGTAGCCCGTCAAACCGGCACGGTGGAGGACGTCGGTGTGCCGAACCACACCGAGCATTGCTGCCGCGAG
>DATIFC010000133.1:0-21570 GCA_035455445.1 Gaiellaceae bacterium
CGGGGAGGCCACGCGGGTTTTGCCCGGGTGGCCGACTCATGGAACACCAGAAACCCGCCCCTGCACCGGCGGGTCTCCCGGCTTACGCGGCCGGCCGGCGCGTGCCAGCGTGGACGCGACCCGCCGACGAAGGGAGTCCAGATGAAGAGCCGCGTGATCCAGGACGGGCCGGAGCCCGAGCCGACCCATCACACGAGCGCCAAAGAAGCCTGCGAGAAGCAGATGCAGCGGGCGCTGAACGTCGCGGGCCGTATGGGCGGCTGGAGCGCAAACCACTGGAAGACCGCGGTCTTCGGCTGGCTGGCGTGCATCGTCCTCTTCTTCTACGTCGGGAACGCGCTCGTCGGCCTCAAGCAGATCGACCAGAACGACGCCGGCGTAGGCCAGTCGCACAAGGCCGACCAGATCCTCAAGAAGGCCTTTCCTGAGCGCGCTCCGCAGATGGAGTACGTGCTGATCCAGAGCGCGACGCAGACGACGAGGGATCCGGCCTTCCGCGCAACCGTGGACGACGTCCTCGCGTCCGTCGGGTCGAGCGCGGCGGTCAAGAACGTCGACTCGCCGTACGACCCGCGGCACCGCGACCTCGTCAGCAGCGACGGCAGCGCTGCGCTCGTTCAGTGGGAGATGAAGGGCGACTCCGACCAGGCGCTCGACAACATCGACGCGCTCTCGGCCTCGACGGAGAAGGTGGCCGCACAACACCCGGGCTTCTACGTCGGACATGCGGGTGTCAGCTCGGACAAGGCTCTCGACAAGCTGTTCGCCGACCAGCTCGCGCTCGCCGGAGAGCGCTCGATCCCCATCACGATCGGCGTCCTGCTGATCGTGCTCGGGACGCTCGTGGCGGTCGGCATCCCGATCCTGCTGGCGCTCACGGGCGTCGTCGGAACGATCGGGCTCGTCGCGCTCACGAGCCACCTCGTCCCGGCCGATTCGAACGTGAACGCCGTCATCCTGCTGATCGGCCTCGCGGTCGGCGTCGACTACTCGCTCTTCTACATCAAGCGCTGGCGAGAGGAGCGCGCCGCCGGGAAGGACCCCGACGCGGCGCTGGAAGCTGCTGCCGCGACCTCCGGGCGCTCGGTTCTGATCTCCGGCTTCACGGTCCTGGTGGCGATGGCGGGGATGTTCTTCGCCGCCGACAAGACGTACCTCTCGTTCGGCATCGCGACGATGATCGTCGTCGCCGTGGCGATGCTCGGCTCGCTCACCGTGCTCCCGGCGGTGCTGTCGAAGCTCGGCACGCGGGTGGACAAGGGCCGGATTCCCTTCGTGCACCGGTTCCGCCACGACGCCGAGGGAAGCCGTCTCTGGAGCGTGATCCTGCGACCGACGCTGCGGCATCCGGTCGCAGCGGTGGCGCTGGGCGGCGGCGCCCTCCTCCTGCTGGCGCTGCCGGCGTTCGGGATGCACACGGCGCAGAGCGGCTTCGAGGCGCTGCCCAAGAACGCTCCGACCGTCGGGACCATCCAGCGCATCGAGGACGTCTTCTCGAACGGCAACGTCTCTCCGGCGCTCGTCGCGATCCAGGCGGACACCGACCTCCCGGAGACGCAGCGTGCGCTCGCCGCGCTCAAGACCGAGGCGCTGGCGAGCGGCCAGGCGAAGTCGCCGATCGACGTCGAGATCAGCCGGTCGCACGACGTCGCCCGCGTCACGATCCCCCTGGTCGGAGAGGGCGTGGACGACGAGAGCAACGCCGCGCTGAAGACGCTTCGCGACGACGTCCTCCCCGCGACCGTCGGCCGGCTTCCGGACGCAACGTGGGCGGTGACCGGCAACACGGCCCAGTCGGTGGATCAGAACGCGTTGCTGAAGGCCAAGGCGCCGATCGTGTTCGCGTTCGTGCTGACCCTTGCGTTCGCCCTCCTGCTCCTGGCCTTCCGGTCGATCGTGATCGCGCTCAAGGCGATCCTGCTCAACCTGCTCTCGGTCGGCGCGGCCTACGGCGTGCTGATCCTGACCTTCCAGTACGGCTGGGGCGAGGGCCTGCTCGACTTCACCTCGAACGGCGGCATCGCCTTCTGGCTGCCGATCTTCATGTTCGTGATCCTGGTCGGGCTCTCGATGGACTACCACGTGTTCATCCTCAGCCGGATCCGTGAGGCCTACGACCGCGGGCTCTCGACCGAGGACGCGATCGAGAGCGGGATCACCAAGACGGCGGGAGTGGTGACGAGCGCGGCGCTCGTGATGGTCGGCGTCTTCTTCGTATTCGCCCTGATGCCGATCCTGGACATGAAGGAGATGGGCATCGGCCTGGCGGCGGCCGTGCTGATCGACGCCACGATCGTGCGCGCCGTCCTGCTGCCGGCGTCGATGAAGCTCCTCGGCGACTGGAACTGGTACCTGCCGAGCTGGCTGGAGTGGCTGCCGCGGCTGGAGCCTGCGCCAGACGGCTTTGAGTCGCCGGAGCCGGTCGAGGCCCCGCCGGTACCCGCGGCATAGCGGATGGCACCGGGCGCGGTCGCGAGGGCCGCGCCCGGTGCGTCGTTTCGCAGGCTTTACGCCGCTTCGGCGAGCTCGGCGTGGAGCCGGGCCAGCGCCTCGGCCTCGAGCTGGCGCACCCGCTCGCGCGTGATGCCGAGCTCCTTGCCGATCGCCTCGAGGGCCTTCGGCTCCCCGTCGATGCCGAAGCGCAGCTCGACGATCCGCCGCTGGCGCTCGGGCAGCGCGGCGATCGCCTCGCGCACCTCGCGCCGGCGGAGGGAGTCGACGGCCTCCTCCTCCGGGCTCTCGGCCGACTCGTCGTTGAACAGGTCGCCGAGCTCCCCGTCCTCCTCCGAGCCGATCGGCCGGTTCAGCGAGACGTTGGCCTCGACCGCGTCGAGAGCCTCCTCGACGTGCACGAGATCGAGCTCGGCCTCCTCGGCGAGCTCCTCGCGCGTCGGCTTGCGCCCGAGCTGCGCCTCGAGCCGGTTCTCCGCGCGCGCGAGCTTCACGCGCCGCTCGTTGACGTGCGTGGGGATGCGGATCGTCGCCGACTGGTTGGAGATCGCCCGCTGGCAGGCCTGGCGGATCCACCACGTGGCGTAGGTCGAGAACTTGTAGCCGCGCCGCCAGTCGAACTTCTCGACGGCACGGTTCAGCCCGATCACGCCCTCCTGGACGAGATCCAGCAGCGGCAGGTCCTTCCGCTGGTAGCGCTTGGCGATCGAGATCACCAGGCGCAGGTTCGAGTTGATCATGCGCTCCTTGGCCGCGGCGTCGCCGCGCTCGACGCGCTTCGCGAGGGCGACCTCCTCCGCGGCGGTCAGCAGCGGATACCGGCCGGCCCGGTGCATGAAGAGCGAGAGCGCGTCCGTCGGGCTCGGCGCCGTCGCATGGACGACCGCCTCCTCGGGCGCGGGCGGCGCGACGATCTCGACCTCCCGGGCCTCGAGCTCGGCGCGGACCTCGGCGAGCTCCTCCTCGTCGAGATCGTGCTCGAGCGCGAACGCCTCCAGGGCAGTCTCCTCGATCGTCGCGTTCTCCTCGGCCTCGTCGAGGAACGCAGGCACTGCGAGTTCAAGCACGTTGCTCAGTTCTTCCTCACTTCCTTTGCTTCGTCGGTGTCAGGCGAGCGCGGGCGCTCGCCACCAACCACCACAACGGCCTCGAGGGCCGTCGTATTCCCGTAGGGGACCATAAATTCGCCGAGCCGGTGACGCTTTCGTCCACCTCGTCCGGCTGACCTTCCGCTTCCGCGTACTGCCTTCCGGCGGGGCTTCGTCCTACTCGCGCTCCGTGCTCGGCGCAAGCGGCAACCTAACGATGGGGACGGGTCTGTACAAGGGGGTCGAAAGACGCGTTCTCGCTCTTTGCGAGGTTTTTTTCAGGGGGTGCAGTCTGGCTCTTCTCGAGCGTCCAGCGGCAGCCGCCCGAGCAGGCCGCCGAGGGCCTCGAGCTCGTCCTGCGTGAAGCGCCCGTGGAAGAAGTCACGGATGCCGGCCACGTGACTCTCCGCCGCCTGCTGCAGCTTCTCCTCGCCGGCCTCCGTGAGCTGGGCGTACGTCACGCGCGCGTCGGTCTCGCACGAGGCGCGCTCGACGAAGCCGCAGCGCTCCAGCCCCTCGAGCAGGCGGGTGATCCCCGACGGCGTCAGCAGCACCCGCTGGGCGAGGTCGACGCGGCGCAGCCGCCTCCCGTCCGCACGAGAGAGGTGGAGCAGCACCTCGTAGTCGTTCAGCGTGAGGCCGTGCTCGGCGACGAGCTCGGCGTTGAAGCGGCGCGTGGTCGAGGCGTGCGCGCGCAGCAGCCCGACCCACGCGGTGATCTCGGGAGCCGTCCGCTGTGGTACTTGCGCACTCAATACTTGACACCTCAACTTTCCCTGCTACGATTGTTGACGGCTCAAGTATAGCGAACACGGGAAGGAGAACCATGTCCACCAGCACCGTCACCGCCGAGGTCGTTCCCGCCGGGACGTGGGTCGTCGATCCCGTCCACACGGCGATCGGCTTCCAGGTCACCGACACGAGCGACCTGTTCAGCACGATCAACGGCCGCTTCACCCGGTTCGAGGGGCGGCTCGAGGGCGGCGAGCAGACGTCGTTCGCGGGCGTCATCCGCGTCGACTCCCTGCGCACCGACAACGAGCAGCGTGACGCGCACCTGATCTCGCCCGACTTCCTCGAGGCCGCGAAGCACCCGGAGATCCGCTTCCGGTCGACCTCCGTCGTCCCCCTCGACGGCGATCGCTTCGTCCTGCGCGGGGACCTGGTCGTCAAGGATCAGCCGTTCGAGGTCGAGCTCGAGGGCCGCGTGCGCGGCCGGGGCGCCGGCAAGGCGGGCGACGAGCGACTCCTGCTCGATGTCCGCGGCTCGTTCGCCTGGGGCACCACCACCGTCGAGATCAGCGCAGCGGTCTCGGCCGCCAGGGAGGCCTGAGCGGCGATGCGGATCCTGGGAATCGCCGGCAGCCTGCGCGAGAGCTCGTACAACCGGTCGCTGCTGCGGGCGGCGCGAGAGGTCCTGCCCGCGGGCGTCGAGCTCGTCGAGCACGACCTGCACGGGCTGCCCTTCTACGACGGCGACGTGGAGGCCGCCGGCGATCCCGAGCCCGTCGTCGCGCTCAAGGAGGCGATCCGCGAGGCGGACGCGCTCCTGATCGCGACGCCGGAGTACAACCGCGGCGTGCCAGGCGTCCTCAAGAACGCGGTCGACTGGGCCTCGCGCCCGCCGCTCGCCTCACCGCTCGCCGGCAAGCCCGTCGGGCTGATGGGCGCATCGACCGGCCGCGGCGGCACGGCGCGGGCGCAGCAGCAGCTACGCGAGGCGCTCGAGTTCCCACGCGCGCTCGTGCTCGACGAGCCGGGCGTGCTCGTGCCGGAGGCCTTCATGCGCTTCGACGAGCACGGCGAGCTAGTGGACGAGGGCGTCCGCGAGGAGCTCGCCGTGCTCGTCGACGCCCTCGCCGGTATCGCCGGCGGTGTTACGCTCGCCGCGTGAGCACGCTACGCGTTTGGTTTGGCTGGAGCTCTCCGGTCGGTCAACGTCCGTTGGTTCAACGAACCGCTACCGAGGTTGGCGTATGAGCACGGTCGGCGAGATCATGACGAGCGACGTCCTCGCGGTCGACCCGTCCGACACGATCGGCGAGACCGCGCAGAAGATGGTCGAGCGCGGGGTCAGCTCCGCGGTCGTCTCCGACTACGGGACGCTGATCGGGATCGTGACGGAGCGCGACCTGACGCGAGCGGTCGCCGGCCGCGTGCATTCCAGCGAGGCGCGCGTGCGCGAGTGGATGACCCCCGACCCGCTGACGCTCGGGCGCGGCGCGACGGCGGAGGAGGCCGCGAAGATCATGCTGGACAACGGCTTCCGCCACGTGCCGATCGTGGAGGACGGCCGCGCGGTCGGAATCGTCTCGATCCGGGACGTCGCCCGCTGGAGCACCAAGGAGAGCTAGGCCGCCGGCCGTTCGGGTCCGCGCGTCGAGGCGGGACCCATCCCTAACCCCCACCTACCCGGGGTCTCTCAGGATGCCGACACGAGGCGCGCGTGTGTGTGACGGTGTCGTGCCGAGGGTGTGACTTTTCGTCCAGGCGGGGCTAGACGAGCTCGAGCTGGCGGTGGGCCCCCAGCCCCGAGACGCCCACGCCGACCAGGCGTAGCGCCCCGGGCCTGTCCGCGAGGGCGCGGTCGAGGCACGCGCAGGCGAGCTCCCAGATCCGCTCGGCGTCGTCGGTGCCGACTGGCAGCGAGGTCGAGCGCGAGCGGATCGAGAAGTCCGGGTAGCGCACCTTCGTCGTCACCGTGCGCCCGACCTGGCCGGAGGCGGCGAGCCGTTCTGCGACGTGGCCCGAAAGGCGGCGGAGCTCCTCCTGGAGCCGCTCCACCTCGCCGACGTCGCGCGGGAAGGTCTCCTCGGCGCTGATCGACACGATCTCGGTCTGGAGCTCGAGCCCGCGCGGGTCGAGCCCGCGGGCGCGATCGCGCAGCAGCGGCCCGAGCTTCCCGGGCAACAGGCCCCGTAACCGCGCGTCCTCGAGCGCCGCGAGGTCGCCGATCGTCCCGACGCCCGCCCGCCGCAGCCGCTCCTCGGCCCGTGGCCCCACGCCCGGCAGGCGGCGGACGTCGAACGGCGCCAGGAAGGCCGCCTCGCGGCCGGCCGGCACGACCGTGATCCCCCCGGGCTTGCGCCGGTCGCTCGCGATCTTCGAGACCACCTTGCAGCTCGAGACGCCGAGCGAGCAGGAGAGGCTCGTCGCCCCGCGCACCGCGGCCTGCACCGCCTCGGCCACCGCCCGCGCCTTGCCGAAGTCGGGCGCCACCTCCCCCACGTCCAGGTAGCCCTCGTCCATCCCGGTCCGCTCCACGGTCGGGACGACTTCCCTCACGGCGGCCCACACGGCCTTCGAGTACTCGGAGTAGAGGCGCTTGCGCGGCTGGACGAAGACCGCCTGCGGGCAGCGACGCAGCGCCTCGGCGCACGACATCGCCGAGTGGATCCCGAAACCGCGGGCCGCGTAGTTCGCGGTCGCCACGACACCGCGGCCGTGCGGATCGCCGCCGACCACGAGCGGGCGCCTGCGCAGCTCCGGCGACTCGAGCTCCTCCACGGCCGCGAAGAAGGCATCGAGGTCCAGGTGCGCGACGATCACGGATCGCCCCGGTAGACGATGCGCATCGGGATCCCGAGCCGCTTCGCCGCGAACGGAACGCTTCCGCCCTGGACGATCACCGAGAAGGCGACGACGACGAAGACGATCCCGTAGATCCGCTCCGAGCCGGGGACCTCCTCGAGCAGGGCGAAGGCGGCGAGCAGGATCGGCACCGCTCCCTTGAGGCCGCTCCACATCAGGAACACACGCTCCCCCCGCCTCAGGCGCAGCGGGGCGAGGAAGGGCGCGATGCCGAAGGGGCGTGCCACGAAGGCGAGGATCAAGGCGATCAGGAGGCCGTCCTTCCAGACCGGCTCGAGGTTCACCTGGTTCACGGTCAGGCCGAGGCCGACGAAGACGACCACCTCGGCCAGGCTCGCAAGGGAGGTGTGGAAGCGCTCGACGTCCTGGCGGCCACGGAAGTCGGCGTCGCCGACCAGGATCCCCGCCACGAACACGGCCAGGAAGCCGGAGCCGTGCGCGACTGCCGCGGCCCCGTAGATCAGACCCGCGGCCGCGAGGCTGCGCAGCGGGTAGAGCGCCGGGTTGGCGAGGTGGATCCGCCGCAGCGACTCGAGCACGAGCCACGCGCCGGCGACCCCGATTGCGAGCCCGATCGCCATCTCGAGCACGAACTCGCGCACGACGACCCAGAACGTCGCGTCCGCGTGCGTGGCGAACTCGATCATCCCCAGCATCAGCGCGATCCCGACCGGGTCGTTCACGCCGGACTCGCCCTCGAGGATCGTGCCCGTGCGCCCGCTCACCTCGCGCTTGCCGAGCACCGAGAACATCACCGCGGGGTCGGTCGGAGCGAGCGCCGCGCCGAGCATGCCGGCGCCCGTCCAGCTGAAGTCGAACAGGTAGCGCCCGGCGAGCGCGATCAGAGCGGCCGTGGTGAAGGTGCCGAAGGTGCCGAGCAGGGTGATCGGAACCGCGGCGACGCGGAAGCGCTTCCAGCCGATGCGGGCTCCGCCGTCGAAGAGGATCAGGATCAGGGCGACGACCGCGACCCGCTCCACCTCGAGGATCGACACCTGCCGGGCCAGGCTCGGCCAGAAGTGGGCCGTCACCGCCGCGGCGAGCAGGAAGATCGCCGGCGCCGGCAAGGGGACCCGCTCGCTCACCTTGTTCGAGAGGACCGCGACCGTGACGATCGCGGCCACGATCAGGATCGCGAGCCCGAAGTGTGTGATCTCGGACACGTCGGTCGAGCCTAGATCACGGGACCGCTGCCGCTAGATCTCGGACGCGAGCGCGGCCCGGGCGGCATCTTCCGCGATCTCGACCGCGCGCGCGGCGGCCGCGATCCGCTCGTCGCGGGGCGTCGTGGAGAGGTTGACCTCGACGAGCTTCGAGGCCGCACGCGCGGCGCCCGCGGCGAGAGCTGCCGCCGCCGCCGCATCCGCCCGGGTCGCGCCGTCGGCGCACTCGGCGGCCTCGGCAGCGAGGAGCGCGACGTCGGCGGAGGTCTCGGCGAGCGCGAGCGGCACGTCTGCCGCGGCGGCCAGCGCCTCCGCCAGCCCGGTGTCACGCCGCTCGAGCGCCTCCAGCGCGGACTCGTACGCACGCGCGTCCTGCGAGGAGAGCTCGAGCAGCCGGTCGCGGAGGTCGCTCGCCTGCGCCGCCGCCCCGCCTGCACCGCTCCAGCCCTCGGAGCGCGAGGCCGCTTTCGCCACGAGGGCGGCTCCGAGCGCGGCCGAGACCCCGGCCACCCAGCCCGACGCGGGCACCGCGTCGGCCGAGGAGATCAGCTCGGCAAGGTCGCGAGCGTCCGCCACGGGCTCAGAAGAAGAACTGGCGCCAGGCCGTCCACCAGTCGTCGCCCCGGGAGACGATCGTCCGGTCGTCGAGCCGCTCGACGCCGTGGCGATGACGGAGCTTGTCGGCTGGGTCGGTCCACTTGTACTCGACCTTGATCTCGCACGGCTTGCCCGGATCGTAGGGCGCGACGGCGCTCAGGTCGGAGAGCGCCTGCTTCGCGCCCGCCTCGATCAGCTCGCGCGCCCGCGAGGGCACGAGGTTGCGCGCGCTCTGGACGCCGGTGCCGCGCTTCACCTGGACCGTCGTCAGCCCGTCGCCGAGCAGCTCTGCCCCCTCGCGGCAGGCCGTCTGGTCGCCGGTGACCATCACGACCGGGCAGCCCCAGGTGCCGCAGAACGCCGCGTTGATGCCGGTCTCGCCGACGAGCGCGCCGTTGAACCAGAGGTTCTGGTAGTCGCGCCCGGAGACCGTGTGGTTGAGCACGCCCTCGGCCGTGCCCGCGCGCGCGTGCATCCCGACGAAGAGCGCGGCGTCGACGCCCTGCTCGAGGAACTCGGTGTACTCGGTCCACTCGTCCTGGACGACGAACTCGCAGTCGGGGTCGAGGTCCTCGGCGATGAGCGAGTTGAACGTGTAGCCGTCGCCGGCGCCGTGGCAGTCCATCACGACGATCTCTGTCCCGCCGGCGGCCTTGGCGCCCCGGACCGCGGCGTTGATCTCCTCGGTGTAGAGCCTGCGCCCTTCCTGGTACAGCGTCGCGTCGCCGTGCGGCGGCGGGCCGGTCGCCTCGCCCTTGACGATCCCCGCCACTCCCTCGATGTCGCTGATGATGAAGACCTTCACCCTTGTAGCCTCTCATTTCGTGGACACCGGCCTCGCGGGGAAGCGCGTTCTCGTCACCGGTGCGTCCGGCGGGATCGGCTCCGCGTGCGCCCGCGCCTTCATGGCCGAGGGGTGCGAGGTGGTCGCGCACTACCACCGCGGGCGCGAGCGGGCCGAGGCGCTGGGCGCGGCGCTCACGCTCGGGGCCGACCTGACCGTCGAGGCCGAGGCGGAGCGCCTTTTCGACGAGGCCGGGCCGCTCGACGTGTGCGCGGCGGTCGCCGGCGCGTGGCCGTCCGACGACGTGCCGGTCTGGGAGCTGCCGCTCGAGCGCTGGGAGGAGACGCTGCGGGCGAACCTGACGGCGACCTTCCTGACGGCGCGCGGCTTCCTGCGCGGCGTGGAACGGCGCGGACACGGCTCGCTCGTGCTCGTCGGCTCGACCGCGGCACTCTTCGGCGAGGCCGGCCACGCCGACTACGCCGCGGCCAAGTCGGCGATCGTCGGCGGGCTGCTGCCGAGCCTGAAGAACGAGGTCGTGCGGGTCGCCCCCCGCGCGCGTGTGAACGCCGTCTGTCCCGGGTGGACGCACTCGCCGATGACGCGCGGCGCCCTCGACGCGGAGACGCTGCGACGCGTGACGCGGACGATGCCGCTCGAGAAGGTCGCCGAGCCGGAGGACGTGGCCGCGCAGGTGGTCGTGCTCGCATCCGACGCCCTCTCGGGCCACGTGACCGGCCAGGTCGTCGCGGTCGCGGGCGGCATGGAGGGCCGGCTGCTGCGCTGAAAGAGACGGCGGCGGGGCAGGGCCCGCCGCCGAGAGGACTCCGTTCGCCGCAGGATGATTGCCGTCAGTCCCCCGGCGAGGAGCCACGGGTTGCATCGACAGCCGGCGCCGGCGGCTTGAGCACGCCGGTCCATACATCAGGCGGGGCCGCCGCCCGGCCCCGCCTGAGTCTCCCGTGAGAGAGCCGCAGTTACATCTCCGGAGGGGCCTCGCCGCATCGGGCCCTGTCCGTGTCGGATGGGCCCCGCCGCATCGGGCCCGTCCGCTTCTGACGATCTGCCCCCGCCGCATCGGGGCGCTCGTCCTTGGTTGCAGGCGGAGTATCGCCCGTTTGGTATCGCTTGATCTATCCCTCGTTCTCGGTTGACCGCCCCACTTCACTCGCGAGTAGAGTCGAAGGCCGCATGAGCAGCCGCTTCGAGCAACGCCTGGCCGACGGCCGAATCGTCGTCGGCGACGGCGGCATGGGCGTCCTCGTGACCAGCGCCGTCCCGCGCCTGCGCTGCCCCGAGGAGGCCAATCTGCGCGCGCCCGAGAGCGTCGTGACATTGCACACGAGCTTCATCCGCGCCGGAGCCGACCTGATCGAGACGAACACGTTCGGCGCCAACCGCCGCAAGCTCGCGCAGCTCTACCTCGACGACGAGCTCGAGCGGATCAACAGCGCCGGCGTGAAGCTCGCGCGCGAGGCCCGCGAGGTCTCGGGCCGCGACGTCTTCGTCGCCGGGTCGATCGGGCCGCTCGGCGATCTGGCCGTGCCGCCCGAGCGGCGCTCGGAGATGTTCGCCGAGCAGGCCGCGGTGCTGGACGGCCGCGGGATCGACCTGTTCATGGTCGAGACGTTCTACGACCTGAACGAGCTCGAGGCCGCGATCGAGGCGGTGCGCAGCGTCTCCTCTCTGCCGATCGTCGCCACGCTCACCTTCGACGAGGGCGCCGAGACCCTCGCGGGGGTGACGGGCGCCGAGGCGGCCGAGCGGCTGCGTCCGTTGAACCTCGCCGCGATCGGCGCGAACCACGGGGCCGGCCTGCACGCGGCGCTCGCCGCCCTGGAGGCCATGGGCGGCGACGGCGGCCCGCCGCTCGCCGCGCTGCCGAACGTCGGCCTCGCGAGCCTGAGCGGCGGCCGCGTCATCTACCCGCACGCGACGCCTGAGTACTTCGCCGAGTTCGCGGCGCACGCGCGCCGGCTCGGGGCGCGGCTGATCGGCGGCTGCTGCGGGACGACACCGCTCGAGATCGCCGCGATCGCCTCCGCGGTCGAGCAGGAGCGCGAGCCGTCCGCGCCTCTCGACGTGGTCGAGCGCGAGCTGGTCGAGCAGCGCCTCGGCGCCGGCCCCTACGAGACGCGGCTCGCGCGGATGCTGCGCGAGGGCGAATGGGTGACGTGCGTCGAGCTCGACCCGCCGAAGGGCGGCACCTACGACGCGATGCTCGCCGTCGCGCGGGAGCTGAAGGCGAGCGGCAAGGTCGACTTCGTCGACATCAACGACAACCCGATGGCCCGCGCCCGTGCGAACGCGCTCATGGCCTCCGTCGCGATCGAGCGCGACTGCGGGATCGAGACGATCCCGCACCTGACGCCGCGGGACACCTCGATCATGGGCCTCGAGTCGCAGCTGCTCGGCGCCCACGCCGAGGGCGTCCGCAACATCCTCGCGGTCACCGGCGACCCGCCCGAGGTCGGCGACTACCCCGGCTCCCGCGGTGTCTACGAGGTCGACTCGATCGGCCTCTCCCGGGTCGTCACGCAGCTCAACCGCGGCGAGGACTTCAACGGCAAGGGGATCGACGCCCCGACCTCGTTCTTTCTCGGGGTGGCCGTCAACCCGTCCGCGGACGACCTCCGGCTCGAGGCCGACCGCTTCCGGCAGAAGATCGAGGCCGGGGCGAGGTTCGCGATGACCCAGGCGCTCTTCGACCTCTCCTACCTCGAACGCTTCGAGGAGCTGATCGGCGGCTGGCCGGTGCCGCTCGTGCTCGGGATCTTCTACGTGCGCAGCTACCAGCTGGCCGTGCGTCTCCACAACGAGGTGCCGGGGATCGTGGTGCCCGAGGAGATCCAGCGGCGGCTGGAGAAGGCGGGCGCGAACGCCGGCGCCGAGGGGCTCGCGCTCGCCCGCGAGCTGTACGCGCAGGCGCGCGAGAAGGTCGCGGGCGTCTACGTGATCCCGCCGTTCAAGCAGCCGGAAGCGGCTCTCGACCTCTTCGACTAGCGCACGCAGGCGCCCGTCGAGACGGGGCCGCCCGCGCGGGCGAGGTCGCGGCGGACGACCGAGGCCGGCACGCCGTAGCCGCCGTCGCCCGCCGCGCGCGCCGCGAACACCGTCGACTGCACCGCGCCCGAGGCATCCACCGCCGGGCCGCCCGAGTTCCCGTGCTCGACGGTGCCCGCCAGGCTCGTGATCACGCGGCGGGTCGGTGCGCGGCCGTACGCGTCCTGCGCCAGGACCGTCGCCGTCGTCCCGATGCGTCCGGCCGCCGCGTGGAGCGGGCCGTTCAGCGGGTAGCCGACGATGGCGACGGACGTCCCGGGCCTGGGATCGACGAGCCGCAGCGGGCTCGCGCGGAGAGCGGGCACCCGCAGCACGGCGAGGTCGTCGTTCGGGTCGAAGACGACGGCGGTTGCCGGCAGCGACGTGCCGTTCACGGTCGCGACGGACGTGTCCTCCTCGCCGGCGACGACGTGCGCGGCCGTGACGACGAGCCCAGGGGCGGCGACCCAACCGGTGCCCTCGACGCCCAGGCCGCACGCCGTTCCGAGCACGCGAACGACGCTCGGGGCAGCGGCCCGCACGCCGGGCTTCCTCAGCACGCTCGGGTCCGGCGGCTCCGTCGGCACCGGCGGGCCCGCAAAGGTCGGGAAGGGGTCGATCCGGGCCAGGGCGTTCAGCAGGCTCCGCGGCGGGACGATGTCGTTCAGGCGCTGGAGCACGTACGAGCGCTGAACCGCGCGCCGCAGGTCGGCCTGCCCCGGAAGCTGCAGCGCCATCGCGCCGAGCACCCAGACGATCGCGAGCCCGATCAGCGCGCCCGCGAGCACGCCCCCGGCGGAGTCGAGCGTCCGCACGCCGCGCGCCTGCTCCCGGCTGCGGATCACGCCCCCGATCGTGCTGCCGAGCAGCTCGAACGCCACCGCCAGGACGACCGCGCCGACGAGCGCGACGACCGGCGCGTACCGGGAGTCCGAGCCGTTGGTGAGCAGCACCGGCGTCAGCCGGCCGCCGAGGAACGCGCCCGCGATCAGGCCCGCGAGCGAGAGGCCGCTCCAGACGAGCCCCTGCACTGCCCCGCCGAGCGCCGCGAGCAGCACCAGGCCGAGCGCTACCCAGTCGACGGCGGTCACCGCCGGTTTAGGCTAGTCGCAATGGACGGGGCCGAGCTGCAGGAGTTCATCGACCGCTACAACGCCGCCTGGAACGCGCACGACGTGGAAGCGATCGTCGCGATGCACACCGACGACTCCGTGTTCGAGAACCACGTCACCGGCGACGTCAACGTCGGGCGGGAGGCGATCGGGCGGGCCGTCGGCGGCATCTTCTCGGTCTTCCCCGATCTGTCGTTCGAGACGCGCCGCGCGTACGTCCGCGATGACCTGGTCGTGCAGGAGTGGACGGCGCGCGGCACGCACGAGGGCACGATGACCCGCTCCGGGATCGAGGTGCCGCCGACCGGCCGGAAGGTCGAGTACAAGGGCATGGACGTGATCCCGATCCGCGACGGCCTGGTCGCGCGCAAGGACGTCTACTCGGACTCGGTCACCCTGCTGCGGCAGCTCGGCCTGACCGCGATCTAGCCTCGGCTACACTGCCCGTCCCCGGGGGCGTAGTTCAGCTGGTTAGAACGCCGGCCTGTCACGCCGGAGGTCGCGGGTTCGAGTCCCGTCGCTCCCGTCTCTGTCTATCCGCATGGCTGAGCCAATTTGACGCCGCCCGTCCCGACTACGGCTCGCGGGGCGGCGCCACCTCGTCGCCACCTCGCACCGCACTCGCCTCGGGACCGGCTGCGTGCTCGGCCGCGCCTAACGGCGCCGTCGGCCTCCGCGAGGCACGATGTAGATCAGCGCGATGAGGGCGACGATTACCACTGCGGACGATGGCGACGGTGGACGCGGCGACGATCATGGACGCGATGGTATCGCGAGACGCATCTGACCGCCCTCACCGCGCCTCCTGCTTATTCTCGATGGCCGCGGCCCGCGCGTCGGGGTGGGCGCGGATCAAGGCCTCCGAGTCGCGGGCGAGGTGGGCGTAGATGGGTTCGCCCCGGGCTTACTGGGAGTAACCCTCAGGCACCTCGCCCCCGTGTGCGGCAAGTGTTGTCCGGGCGCGACACGAACGACATCTCGCCCTCGCTCGAGATCGAGCCGGGCCAGTTGTCTTGCTTGGAGCCGGGCCACTGTTGCGTCGTGCTTAGCCCGCGCGCGCGGCAAAGCAGCCGCCGTCTTAGCGGGCCTGCCATGTGGAGCTAAGCTGGCCGTGTTCCGACGGGGCAGCGTCCGCCGTAAGGAGGCACAGAGCAATGGCCCAACACCCGAACATCGCCGAGTGGCACGGGAAGACGTTGGTCGACCGCGACGGGCAGAAGATCGGCAAGCTCCAGGACGTGTACGTCGACGTCGAGACCGACGAGCCGATGTTCGGCACCGTCAAGGAGGGCCTGATCGGCCGCCATCTGACTTTCGTGCCGCTGGCCGGGCTCACGTTCGGCCCGGATGCCCTGCAAATGGCCGTGACGAGAGAGCGGGTCAAGAGCGCGCCCAATATCGAGCTGCACGGCGACGAGCTCTCCCAGGACGACGAGTCAGCCCTCTACCACCACTACGAGCTCAACTACACCGCGCCCGACACCGAGAGCGGCCGCCGGCTCGCCCGCCGGTAACGCGCCACCGCCCGGCCAGACGGGGCTCCTCCCGGGTCAAGGCGGCGCCGCCGCCGGGATCGGCCCCGCCTTAGCGGTTTGCTCCCGAGGCGGCGTCACGGTCCCGGGGAGGGCCGCCGTGCCAATCAAGACACAGCACCGTGGCGTCGTCGCGTAGCCGGCCGCCGCCTGCCTCGAGGACTGCCTGAGTGAGGTGCTGGGCCGCCTCGCGGGCATGCATGCCGCTGCCGTCGGTCAGGATGGCGGCGATGTTCAGGCCCGCGGCGTCGCGCTCCAGCATGCCGTCGGTGACGAATATCAACCGGTCGCCGACGTCCAGTGGCAGCGATTGCACCCGGTAGCCTCCTCGCGGCCGCAGCCCGAACGGAGGGTCGGCCTCCAGAGGAACTCGGTCGACGCGCCCAGCCCGCAGCCGAAGCGGCGGAGGATGGCCGGCGTTGACGATGCGGGCCGTGGCGGTCGGGAGGTCGATCCGGACGACCAGGCCGGTCACAAACTGGCTCTCGCCGGCCTGCTCGGCCAGCGCATCGTTCGCCAGCCGCGCCTGCTCGGCCAACTCGACCCCGCGCCGGCGGGCATTGCGTAGAGCCCCGACCAAGACGGTCGCTAACAGGGCCGCATCCATCGTGTGGCCCATCGCGTCGGTCAGCGACAGATGCAACGTGTCCCGCTCCAGCGAGAAGTCGAACGTGTCACCGCCGATCTCACCCGCCGGTTGCAGCCAGGCAGCGAGCGTGAACTGCCCGGCCTCGCAGGTAAAGGCACCGGGCAACAGCCGATGCTGGATCTCCGCCGCCAGCGACAGCGGAACCGTGCGCTGCCCCCACTCGAACAGGTCGGTGTAGCGGCGGTTCGCAATGACCACGTACGCCAGGAAGTGCCCCGCCAGCGCGACATCGGCCACCGCCTGCTCAACCGGGAAGTCATCCAAGCCCAGCTCCAGAACGCCAACCGCCTCGCCGCGGCTGGTCACCGGCGCGAACAACCTAGCGCCGCGATCCTCCGCGATCACCTCGACGGCCTGGGCAGCCAGCGCCCGCCCATGGGGCGTTCCGGCCAACGGCACTCGCTCCGCAGTCTCCTTCCCCTGCAACCGCCCTTTCCCACCCGCGTGGCCCAGCCGGATCAGCGACCGCCCACTGAAGTCGGCGATCAGGAAGCTGACCTCGCGGGCACCGATCGCCTCCGCCAGCTCGGCGGCGAGCACATCGACGGCCGCGACCGGCGGCGCCGCCTCGACCGCCGCCAGCAACGAATTCAAGTCCAAAAGCGATTGCCGGCTCTGACTCACGTCGCCTTAACCTAGCGCGGCCGCTTCGATACCGATCGGCGGGAGCGTCGATGGCCGCGCTGAGGTGAAGTGACATGCTGCCGGTGGCTCCTGAAGGCGGCGCATGAGGCAAACACCATCGCTGGATACCCAGCCGGAACGGGATCCGCTGGCGACGATCGCAGTCTCGGCTGCACCGGTCGTGCTCGAGGGCCGCTATCGGCTGCTGATGCGGGCGCTCTGGCAGCTTCGCCACTCGCGGAGGACGCGCTGGGGGGTGGGCCTCGGGTCAGCTGCCTTCATGCTCCTCCTCGCCTTCCTGGCCGTCCGTCATTTCGCGACCACTTCGTGGCCGCTATCACGCGGCGAGCCGGGCTTGCTCGTCGCAGCCGGGCTGCTGCTTCTCCTTGCCCAGGCGCTCAAGGCGCTGGGGTGGGCACGGCTGTTCACGAACCGCGAGCGGCCGTCTCCGCTTGCGCTCGTCGCCGGCAACGGCGGCGCGGCGCTGATCGGTGTCGTCCTTCCCGGCCGCTTCGACGATGCAATGCGGATCGCGGTCGTGCGCCGCTACCCGGGTTGTCCTGCCGGCCTGCGGGCAATCAGCCTTTCGCTTGTCATGCTCGGTCTGATCGACAGCGCCGCACTGACGCCGCTCGCCGCCATCGCCGTGGCCTTTCCGGGGGCCGGGGTCGCTGCCCGTGCCGCGCTCGCGCTCGTAGCCGGAGCCGGGATCGCAGCCGCCGCGGTGATCGTGGCCCTGCCACGCCTCGCCGGAGGCGAACGCGCCCTGCGCTTCCGGCTCGGCCGGTGGTTGAGCCCGCGCACGACCTCGCTCTCCCGCGCGGCGCAGGCGTGGGCGTTCGTCTTCGGCTGCTGGCTCGTCCGCGGGGTGGCCTGCTTCATCATGCTCGGCACGCTCGGACTGGGTTACTCGTTCCCACTCGCGCTGCTGTTTCTGTGCGCCGGTGCCTCGGCCGCGGCGCTCCCGGTCGGGCCGGCGGGCGCGGCCACTCAGGCGGCCGCCGGAACCGCCGCGCTCGCCGCCGCGGGTGTCGGGACATCGCAGGCGCTTGCGGCCTCCGTCTCTGTGGGCGCCCTGGGAGTCTTCTCCGGAGCAGCCGTCCTGCTCTTCGCCGCTGCGTGGCGCAGCGCACGGTTGCTGCGGCCGGCTCGGACCGCGGCCTGAAGGAGACGCCTCAATTGGTTGCCCGATGTGAATTCTTTCTGGGGTTCTTGTGACGAGCGAGGCGATGACGGTGCGAGCGCACTTCGGCGCGGAGCCAAAGAGAAGGCCCGCAAGCGGGCCTTCTCGTCACGTTCGGCTCGAAGCGGTTAGACGCCGACGAACTCGGGCAACTTGTGCGCCATGAGCTTGCCGGAGGTGATCTTCGGCGGATTCGGCATCACCGACAGCAGGTTCTCCTCCTGCAAAACCTTCGCCGCAACGCGGTTCGACTCGTCGAGGTGGCTCGACGTGTCGAAGAGGCTGATCGAGGTCAGGACGCCGTTCGCGGGCTCAAACAGGAAGTAACCACTGAATCCCGGCAACTCGCTCAGGCGGGGAATCAGGCTCTCGTTGGCCTTGTTGGTGATCTCGGCTGAACGACTCTCGTCGACACCCTCGTACCTTCTGATGGTGGCATACATCTCTTGCTCCTCACTCTCGCGGTTCAGGGCGGGGGACTCCTGTCAGTCCTCCCGGTGTCAGACCGTCCTGAGGCGGGGCGTCGCCGGGCAAACAGTCACGACAACGAGGCGCCTCGGGCGGCAGATCGCGAAAGGCTCAGGTCGAGCTTCCGCCACAAAGAAAAGAGAGAGGCACGGCGCTTCAGTGAAACTGCGCAAAAACCGTTCTTCTCGCTGCTACTCACGACACTACAGGCACTCGCTGGCGCGTGCGGGCACAGCTGGAAGTCGGCGCGGATAATGTCGCTCATTGCGGGAAACCAGTGGCCTTCGGGGCCTCGGGGCTGGTACCGGGACGCGCAAGGCGTTCGGTTCGCCGCCCGCCCCAACCCGAACGGGCGACTCACGGGCCGGTCGACTCGGCCTGTCGCGCCGGAGGTCGCAAGTCGAGTCCGTCGCTGCCGTAGCAAGGACTAGCGGCGGTAGGCGGCTCCCTGCGGCGATTCCCGTGCGGGATGTGCGCGGGATGAAGGAAGCCGACGGAGCTCGCCGAGCTCTCCCGCCCGACTGGCTCGCCGGAGCGGCGCCTCCTCGAACATGATGGTGAACATCGCCGCCATGCACGAGCGCCCCGAGGAGCGCCCTGAGCACGAGACCTGGGCAACCGACCTGGCGAAGGCGCTCTCGGATGGAATCACGGCTGCGGCCTACGTCGGGTTCGTCGGCGACGAGGGGGAGGACGGTGTCCGCCGCGCGTACCCGCCTGCGACCCTGGAGCGCCTCGCCCAGGCGAAGCGCCGATACGACCCGGACAACCTCTTCCGCCTCAACCTGAACGTGCCGCCGGACGTGAAGTGGTAGGAGAGATGGTCACCGCGTGTGTGCCACTCTCAAGTAGTCGGCTATCTGTCGAGGAACCGGAGGCGCCGAAGGGGACACGAGTGTCCCCTCGCGCCGTGCACGTTCGTCGTAGGGACGAGAACCCGTTCCAGAGGAGGACACCATGAAGTACCTGCTTCAGATCTATCCGGCCGCCGCTGAGTTCGCGGAGCTTTCTGCGCAGGAGCAGGAGGCGATCGTCGGCGAGTACCTCGCCATCGGGCAGTTGCCCGCCGTCGTCGGCGGCGACCGGCTGCAGCCGGTCGAGACCGCGACCACGGTGCGCGTCCAGGACGGAGAGACGCTTCTCACCGACGGTCCGTTCGTGGATGCGAAGGAGCACCTCGGCGGCTACTGCCTCGTCGAGGTCGACGATCTCGACGCGGCGCTCGAGATCGCCGCGCGGATCCCGGCCGCGCGGATGGGCGGAGCGGTCGAGGTGCGGCCGTTGGTGGGGAGGTAGCGCTGCTCGAGCAGGTCTTTCGGGACGAGTGGGGCCGCGTCCTCGCCAGCCTGGTCGGCTTCCTCGGCGACTTCGATCTCGCCGAGGAAGCCGCGCAGGAGGCGTTCGCGGTCGCCGCCGAGCGTTGGCCCCGGGAAGGCACGCCGCCCAACCCGGGCGCCTGGCTGACGATCACCGCCCGCAACCGCGCGATCGACCGCCTGCGCCGCGATCGGACGCTCGCCGAGAAAACGCGCCTGCTGGAGGTGCCCGAGGCCGTGGAGGACGAGATGGACGACAAAACCTTTCCCGACGAGCGGCTGGAGCTGATCTTCACCTGCTGCCATCCGTCACTCGGGCTCGAGGCCCAGGTCGCCCTGACGCTGCGCGCGCTCGGCGGTCTGACCACGGAGGAGATCGCCCGCGCCTTCCTGGTTCCCGAGGAAACGATGAAACGACGCCTCTCGCGGGCGAAACGCAAGATCAGAGATGCGGGCATCCCCTTCCGCGTCCCGGCCGGGCACCTGCTGCCGGAGCGGCTGGCTGCGGTGCTCGCGGTCGTCTACCTGATCTTCAACGAGGGCTACGGCGGCCGCGTCGACCTCGCGGCGGAGGCGGTCCGGCTGGGCGTGGCGCTCGCCGAGCTGATGCCGGACGAGCCGGAGGTGCACGGCCTGATGGCGCTGATGCTGCTCGACGACGCGCGCCGCGAGGCCCGCTTCGCGGACGGCGAGCTGGTGCTGCTCGCAGACCAGGACCGGTCGCGCTGGGACGCCGCGAAGATCACGCTCGGGCGCGAGGCGCTCGACCGCGCGTTCGCACTGCAAGGTCGGGGAACGTACGTCGTCCAGGCGGCGATCGCGTCATTGCACATGGAGGAGCCGCGCGACTGGCCGGAGATCGCCGGGCTGTACGGAGAGCTCGTCCGGCTGACCGGCTCGCCGGTCGCCGAGCTGAACCGCGCGATCGCCGTCGCCGAGGTGGACGGGGCCGAAGCCGGCCTCGCCCTCGTCGACCGGCTCGACCTGAACGGCTACCAGTACTTCCACTCGACGCGAGCCGACCTGCTGCGACGCCTCGGCCGTGCAGGCGAGGCGCGCACGGAATACGAGCGCGCGCTCGAGCTCGCGCACACCGCGCCGGAGCGCCGCTTCCTGCAGCGGCGCCTCGCAGAAGTCCGCGCGTAGCGGTCACCGCTTCCCCGATGGGGGTGTCCCCTACGGCCCTTCTCGTTCGTGGTCATGACGACACCGACGACCACCGAAACGGAAGGAGAACGACTCAATGAGCGCCGAGCCCAACCCAGGCGTTGCGTCCCTCGATCAGGCGCAGGGGGCGTCGTCGCTGTCGTCACGGCGCGGCATCGCGATCCTGCTCCTGCTGAGCCTCGTCCAGTTCATGGACATCCTCGACGCCTCGATCCTCAACATCGCCCTGCCGTCGATCAAGGACGACCTCGGCTTCAGCCAGCAGGACCTGCAGTGGGTCGTGAACGGCTACATCCTCACCTACGGCGGCTTCCTGCTCCTGGGTGGCCGGATGGCCGACCTGCTGGGGCGTCGCTTCGTGCTCGTCACCGGCCTGGTCGTGTTCGCCGGCTCGTCGCTGGTCGGCGGCCTCGCCCACTCGAGCTCGCTGCTCGTCGGTGCGCGCTTCGCCAAGGGTCTTGGCGCCGCCATGCTCTCGCCCGCGGCGCTGTCGAGCCTGACGAGCACCTTCCGGTCGACCCGCGACCGCAACACCGCACTCGGCGTCTGGGCAGCCGTCTCGGGCATCGGCGGCGCCGCCGGCGTTCTCTTCGGTGGGCTGCTCACCGAGGGGCCGGGCTGGCGCTGGGTGCTGTTCGTCAACGTCCCCTTCAGCCTGATCGCCTTCGCGGGCGCCTTCGCCCTCCTCGAGAAGGAGCGCATGCGCGCGCGCCTGGCGAGCTTCGACGCGCTGGGCGCCCTGCTCGTGACCGGGGGAATGCTGCTCCTCGTCTACACCCTCGTGAAGGCACCCGATGTCGGCT
>DATIFC010000134.1:0-8367 GCA_035455445.1 Gaiellaceae bacterium
CGCCCCCGCCGCCGACGTCGAGGTTCCCGCCGCCGCCCCCGCCGTACGGGCGCGCCCTCGGGCACTACAAGGCGAAGCACGATCCCGGGTCGAAGCAGGACCGCGGACCGGGGCACGACCGCGGACCGGGGCACGACCGCGGGCCGGGGCACGACCGCGGCGGCCCGAAGCACGACCCGGGCGCGCCGCCGAAGCACGACCCGGGGCCGCCGCCCAAGCACGACCCCCCGCCCCCGTCAGGCGGAGGCCACGGCGGCGGTGATCACGGCGGCCAGGGCGACCAGGGAGGCCACGGCGACCAGGGAGGCCACGGCGATCAGGGAGGCCACGGGGACCAGGGCAGCCACGGTGGCGACAGCGGCGGCGGTCACGGCAAGAAGCGCTAGGCTCCGGCCGTGGCTCGACTTCCGATCAAAGGCGCGGGTCCGATCGGCGTCGCACTGACCGCCTGGGACATCTGGCGCCGCATCCCGAAACAGCACCGGCGGACGATCGTCCGGCAGACCCGCAGGCACGGGCCGAAGGTGGCTGCCGCGGTCGTTGCCTACAGCAAGCGGCGGGCGAGCCGCGGCAAGCGCCCCGAGTAGGCACTCGGAACCTCCGCGCCGCTAACCGCTGAGCGCCTCGCGCACGATCCGGTCCTGCATCTTCAGGTGTGCGGTCGGGTAGCCCTCCGAGGGGCTCGCACGCCACGGCCGCCCGACGAAGCGCAGCCGGACGCCTTCGGGCAGCGTCTCCTCGAGCCGGTGCCGGATGGCCCGCCACGGGCCCATGTTCTGCGGCTCCTCCTGCGCCCAGACGAGCTCCTGGAGCTGAGGGAACGAGCGCACGAGCTCGGTCGCTTGCGCGACCGGGAACGGATAGAGCTGCTCCAGCCGGCCGACGGCGAGCCAGCCCGCCTCGGGGCGCAGCTCGTGGCCGACGAGGTCGTAGTAGACCTTCCCGGAGCAGAGCACGAGCCGGCGTACCCGCGCCGGGTCCGCGCCCGCGTCCCCCAGCACCGGCCGGAACGACGCCTCCGCGAGCTCCGGCAGCGCCGACGCCGCCTGCTTCAGACGGAGCAGCCCCTTCGGCGTCATCACGACCAGCGGCCGCGCGCTCGGGTCGAGCGCCTGGCGGCGGAGCAGGTGGAAGTACTGCGCCGCGGTGGTGCAGTTCGCAATCCTGATGTTCTCCTGCGCCGCGAGCTGCAGGAAGCGCTCGAGGCGCGCGCTGGAGTGCTCGGGGCCGTTGCCCTCGTAGCCGTGCGGCAGCAACAGCGTCAGGCGTGAGGTCTGCCCCCACTTCGAGAGCCCGGAGACGATGAACTGGTCGACTGCGACCTGGGCGCCGTTGACGAAGTCGCCGAACTGCGCCTCCCAGGCCACGAGCGCCTCGGGCGCCGCGACGGAGTAGCCGTACTCGAAGCCGAGGCAGGCCTCCTCGGAGAGCGGCGAGTTGTGGATCTCGAAGGATGCCGTCGAGTCGGCCAGGTTCTGGATCGGCGCGTACGCCTGGTCGGTGTGCGCGTCGTGCAGGACGAGGTGGCGGTGCGAGAACGTGCCGCGCTCCGTGTCCTGGCCGGTGAGGCGGACCGGGATGCCCTCGACGAGCAGGCTCGCGAACGCGAGCTCCTCGGCCTGGCCCCAGTCGATGCCGCCCTCGTCGAGCGCGGCGCGGCGGCGCTCGAGCTGCTTCGCGAGCTTCGGGTTGACGACGAAGCCGTCCGGTACGCGCAGCAGCTCCTCGTTGAGCGCGCGCAGCCGGTCGGCGGGGACGGCAGTGACCACGTCGGCTCCGGTCGACGCGGGGATGCGGCCCTCGTAGGCGACCGCGGGGACGCCCTGGCCGAACGTCGTCTTCAGCCGCTCGTGCGCCTCCTTGAGCGTCGCCTCGACGCGCTCCGCCATCGCGTCCAGGTCCTGCTGCGAGACCACGCCCTCCTCGAGCAGCGCCTGCGCGTACTGCTCGCGCACGCTCGGCTGCTGCTCGATGCGCGCGGCCATCAGGGGCTGCGTGTAAGCGGCCTCGTCCTGCTCGTTGTGACCGTGCCGGCGGTAGCCGACCAGGTCGATGACGATGTCGCAGCAGAAGCGGCGGCGGAACGCCATCGCGAGCCGGACCGCGGACAGCGCGGCCTCGGGGTCGTCGGCGTTGACGTGGATGATCGGGAGGTCGAAGCCCTTGGCGAGGTCGCTCGAGTAACGCGTCGAGCGCGCGTCGGCCGGGTCGGTCGTGAAGCCGATCTGGTTGTTCGCGATCAGATGCAGAGTGCCGCCGGTCGAGTAGCCGTTCAGGTCGGCGAGGTTGAGCGTCTCGGCGACGACGCCCTGGGCGGGGAACGCGGCGTCGCCGTGGATCTGCACCGCCATCGCCACCGACGCGTCGACGTACCCTGTCCGGGTCGAGCGGTCGGTCTGCTCCGCGCGGGTTCGGCCTTCGACGACCGGGTCGACCGCCTCGAGGTGGCTCGGGTTGGAGGCGAGGGTGACCGTGATCTCGCCGGCGGACGTGCGGCGCGTACCCTCGGCGCCGAGGTGGTACTTGACGTCGCCGGTGCCGCCTTCCGGGTGGGCGACGACGGCTTCGAGCGTCCGCTCGCCTTCGAACTCGCGCAGGATCGTCTCGTAGGGCCGGCCGAGCACGTGCGCGAGGACGTTCAGCCGCCCCCGGTGGGCCATCCCGAGCACGACCTCGTGGCCGCCCTCCTCGGCCGCCAGCACGATCGCCTCGTCGAGCATCGGCACCATCACGTCGAGCCCCTCGACGGAGAACTGCTTCTGGCCCAGGAAGGCGCGGCCGAGGTAGCGCTCGAAGCTCTCGACCTCGGTCAGGCGCTCGAGCAGCCGGCGCCGGTCGGCGGCGGCGAGCGTGTGGTGGTAGTGGCGCGACTCGATCATCGTTCGCAGCCAGACCCGCTGCTCGTGGTCGGAGATGTGCTCGAGCTCGTAGGCGCTCGTCCCGCAGTAGACGTCGCGCAGCTGCGGCAGGACGTCCGCGAGCGTGTCGCCGGGGACGTGGACGCCCAGGATCTCGGCCGGAATCAGGCGCTGCAGCTCGTCGGTGAGCTTCGGCTCGCGGCGCTCGGGCTCGAGCGCCGGATCGCCGACCGGCTCGCTGCCGAGCGGGTCGAGGCGGGCGGCGAGATGGCCGTGCGTCCGGAACGCCGTCACCAGGGCCATCGCCGCGGCAACCGCGGCGATGAGCGTCTCGTCGGGCGCGACCGCGGGCTCGGCCGGGACGGGGGGAGCCTGCGGCGCCGCGGGAGGAGGTGCGGGGGCCGCGGAGACGGGAGCCGCGACGGCCGCGGGCGGCGTTGCCGGGGCGGGCGCGGGCGGTACCGGGGCGGATCCGTGGCCGTTGCCGTCCTCGCGCAGGAGCTCGACGAGCCGCGCGAGGCCGGGGTGCGCCGCGACGAGGTCGCTCGCGCCGCTCTCGAAGAGCGCGCGCCACTCGCCCGGCACCGCATCCGGGTTCTCCAGGTACTGCTCGAGGAGCGCGCTGGCGTAGCCGGCGTTCAGCCCGTCGACATCGTGCATGCTCATCGTCTTTGTTGTACCAACCGGGATCCCTCCCGGCGCGGGCTCGCTAGTAGAGCGGGTTGTCCGTGATCACGGCGATCGCCATGCCGAGGACGAAGCAGACGCCGCCGACCGCGATCGCCCACGCTGCCAGGCGCGAGTGGCGGCCACCGATCCCGGCGGCCAGCAACGCGAGCAGCAGGGCGAAGGGGAGCACGCGCCCGGGCCTGTAGGCAAGGGCGATGCAGCTCGCGGCGATCGAGAGCGCGGCGAGCAGGCCGGCGACCGTCTCGGCCGTGCCCGACTGTGCCTGCGGCTGCGCGCTCACCGCGACACCGGCGCTCGGCGCGTCCTGACGGGTGTGCGCTCAGGCCCGCGGCGCGGGCCGGGACGGCGGATCCGCCGCGCCCACGGCGACCGGGGCTCGGGCGGCTCGGTGGAGGCGGTGCGGGACGGCTCGAGCGGCCTCGGCTCTGCCTTCACCGCCCAGTAGACGACCAGGCAGAGATACACGATCGGGATCTTCAGCACCACCATCATGAAGACGAATTCCCAAACCCCCACCGGCGGGAGTGTACGGCACGAAGCCGTTATCCGGCCCTCGCGGGACGGCACTCGTCCTCTGCCCCGGCCTCGAGTGCTGGGCCGGGGCATCAGGACACATGCTGCGAGGCAAGCCAGACCAGGGTGACGATCAGCGCGACCACCAGCGCCACCAACACCCAGACCGTCTTGGTCACTCGTGTCCCCAGTTCGTCTCGCGGCAGTAGCCGCCCATGTTGCAGTTCCAGACCTGGAAGTCCTGGAAGCCGACGGAGAGCCCGGGAACGGCGCAGCTGAAATGCGATCCGGTGTGCATCGAGGTCGAGAAGTACCCGTTCCCGCCGGAGGTCTTGTACTTGTACTGCGGCGAATCGGCATGGCAGATCGAGCCCGCGCCGCCGGTTCCGGTCCGCAGGCGGGACGCGCGGTAGGTCTGGTACCAGTTGAGGTAGCCGCACCACACGCGATCTTCGTAGACGACCTGCCCCGTGGGGTAGTACCCCCATCGTGTCTTGAGCGGGTTGCTACCTGTTCGGTAACACACGTTCGGAACGCACTGGCCGTTCCGCATGCGGCACGGCGGCGGGTTGAGGTCCCAGCCTCCCTCCGCGGTGTAGCCACCTTGGGCGAGGTCCGCATTGATGGCCGTGCGCGACACCTGCTGTGCGTAGTGCGGCGCGTCGAGCGTGACGGTCGTGAAGTCGCCGCAGTGCCCCTGGTCGTCGATCACGACGCAGTTCGGTGCGCTGTCACCGAAAGCGCCGCCGGCCCCAAGGATCGAGAGAGTGACCGCTGCGAGAGCGGCGACGACCCCCCGCCGGACGAGATGCGCGGAACCGCGTCCACCACCCATCCGACGCGCTCTCGCCTCGTGACTTGCCTTCGGCCTCGTACCCATCGTCCACCTCCCGTTGACTCCTGCCGACGGTAGGCGTGGCCGGCGCACGGGTGTGAAACGCCATCGGGTCGAAAGTGCAACATCGTCCCGAGAGGTCTACCCCACCCGGGCACAGCCGCCTAGTGGCTGTCTTGGACGTGTCCGAAGCCGCCGCCGCCCGGCGTCTCGACGCGGATCACCTGGCCGGCGCGCACGGCGCGCGTCGCCTTCGCGGGAAGCTCTTCGCCGTCGAGGAGGTTGCGGCCCCGGAGCCCGTCCCCCCCTCCCTCGGCCCCTTGCGGCGCATGCGCCCGCCGCTCGCCGACGAGCGAGAGGCGGCAATCCGCCAGCACGCGGAGCTCGCGGACGACCCCGTCGCCGCCGCGATGCTCTCCGCCGCCGCCGGAGCCCTGCCGCAGCTCGTGCCGCTCGACGCGCAGCGGATAGGCGAGCTCCAGCGCCTCGGCCGGCGTCGAGAGCGTGTTGGACATCGCCACGTGGACGCCCGAGGGCCCGTCGGCGTCCGGGCACGCTCCCTGTCCGCCGCCGACCGTCTCGTAGTACGTGAAGGCATCGTTGCCGAGCGTCAGGTTGTTCATCGTCCCCTGGCCCTGGGCCGGCACGGGCACCGCGCGGCCGAACGCGGCGAGGACGACGTCGACGATGCGGCTCGAGGTCTCGACGTTGCCCGCGGCGACGGCGGCCGGCGGGCGCGCGTTCACGAGCGAGCCCTCCGGCGCGGACACGCGCACCGGCGCGAACGCGCCCCCCGAGGCGGGGACGTCCGGGTCGGTCAGGCAGCGCACCACGAAGTAGCAGGCCGAGCGGGTCACCGCGAGCGGGCAGTTGAGGTTGCCCTCGTGCTGGCGCGCGGTCCCGGCGAAGTCGATCTCGACCTCGTCCCCGGCGACGGTGACGGCGGCGCGGACGGCGAGCTCGCCGCCTCGTGCCGGCTCCAGTGCGTCGGCCGCCTCGAAGCGCCCATCGGGCAGGCGCGCGATCGCCGCGCGGACGATGCGCTCCGAGTAGTCGTGAAGCTCGTCCATCGCCGCCTCGACGGCCCGCGGGCCGCGCCGCTCGCAGAGCTCGTCGAGCCGGCGCGCGGCGAGCGCGTGAGCGGCGAGCTGCGCCCGCAGGTCGCCCCGGCGCTCATCGGCGTTTCGCATGCGGGCGACGAGGCCGTCGAGCGTTGCCTCGTCCAGCCGGGTCGGCGGGATCACGACGCCTTCGTCCTCGAGTCGGCGCGACTCCGCCGGGAGGCTGCCGGGCTCCGCGCCGCCGACGTCGGCGTGGTGCGCGCGGGTGACCGCGAAGCCGACGCGGGTGCGCGTGACGAGCGTGATGTCTGGCAGGTGCGTGCCGCCGGCAAACGGGTCGTTGAGGATCCAGACGTCATCCGGCGCCGGGGCGTGGGCGCGGACGGCGGCGACCGCGTCCGGCATCGCCCCGAGGTGCACGGGGATGTGCTCGGCCTGCGCGACCATCCGGCCTCGTCCGTCGAAGAGCGCGGTCGAGCAATCGCGGCGCTCCTTGATGTTGGCGGAGAAGGCGGAGCGGACGAGAACGGCGCCCATCTCGTCCGCGATCGAGCGCAGCGAGGCGCCGATGACCTGGAGCTCGATGTTCATTTCACGGATTCGGCACGGTCTCGTGACAGTCTCGTGAGCCGCAGTGTGCTACTCCCGTCCCTAACCCCCACCCACCCGGGGGGAATCCAGCAGGTGGCGCCGTCGAGCTCGAGCACCCGCGGGCCGGGGGCCTCGAGCGGCTCCGCCGGCGGGAGCTCGAGCCGCGGGCCCGGGCGCACCGTCGCCGTGCGCACCGCGACCAGCTCGATCGCGCGCGCTCGGTCGGCGTAGCCGTAGCGCGACTCGTGGGCCCGGTGGAACGCCTCCGAGAGCCCCGGCTGCAACCGCACCGTCAACTCGAAGGACTGGCCGCGGTAGCGCAGGTCGACCTCGCCCTCGGCGGGGAGCTCCTCCGCGTCCTCGAGCGGGCAGAGGTACGAGCGGACAGCGTCGCGCCGCTCGTCGGCCACCGCGAGCCCGAGCGCCGAGAGGACGCCGGCGGCCGCCGGGACGAGCACGCTCTCCATCCCGAGCTCCTCGGCCAGGGCGCAGGCGTGCAACGGCCCGGCGCCGCCGAACGCAACGAGCGCCAGCTCGCGCGGATCGTGGCCGCGTTCCACCGACACCAGCCGCAGCGCCCGCAGCATCTCCGCGTTCACCGCCTCCACCGCCTCGGCCGGGTCGAGGCCGCCGAAGACCCGCTCGGCGGCCTCGCGATCGAGCTCGAGCCCGCCGGCGAGCCGCCCCGGGAGACGCCCCAGCAGCAGGTTCGCGTCCGTCACCGTCGGCTGCGTCCCGCCGCGCCCGTAGCAGGCCGGCCCCGGGTCTGCGCCGGCGCTCTCGGGCCCCACCCGGACGGCGCCCCCGGCGTCGCGCCAGACGATCGAGCCGCCGCCCGCGCCGACCGTCTGCAGGTCGACCGTCGGCAGGCGCAGGGGCAGGCCGCCGACCTCGCGCTCCGCGCTCTTCCCGGCCTCGCCTTCCCGGATCAGACAGACGTCGGTCGAGGTGCCGCCCATGTCGAACGAGACCGCGTCCTCGACGCCTGCCGCGCGCGCGACCCGCGCCGCGCCGACCACGCCCGCGGCCGGCCCGGACACGACCGCCAGCGCCGGGTGCGCCGCCGCCTCGGCGAGCGTCGCGAGCCCGCCCGAGGAGCGCATCACGAGCGGCTCGCGCAGCCCGGCGGCCGCGACCGCCTCCCCGAGCGCCTCGAGATAGCCGGAGAGCGCCGGCCCCAGGTACGCGTCCACCGCCGCCGTCGAGGCCCGCTCGTACTCGCGGAACTCCGGCGAGACCTCTTGCGACGCGACGACGCGCACGCCCGGCAGCCGCCGCCGCAGCTCCTTCGCGACGGCGCGCTCGTGGCTCGCGTCGCGGAACGAGAAGAGCAGGCACACGGCGACCGCCTCGACGGAGGAGTCGAGCTCCGGCAGGGAGCCGAGGTCGAGCGGCTCGAGCTCGCCGTCCGGCCCCATCCGCCCGCCCACGCCGAAGCACCGCTCCAGCGGCACGAGCGGCTCCGGGTGCGCGGCGCACAGGCGGTAGAGATGCGCCCGGTCCTGCCGCCTCAGGTGCAGCAGGTGCTCGAAGCCCGCGGTGGCGACGAAGGCCGTCCGCGCGCCCTTGCGCTCGAGCAGCGCGTTCGTCGCCACAGTCGTCCCGTGCGTGAACCGGTCGACCCCGGCCGCGCCGACGGCGTCGGCCGCCGCGAGCACCGACTCCTCCTGCCGCGCGGCCGTCGGGACCTTCGCCGTGCGGAGCTCGCCCTCAGCGAGCAGCACCGCGTCGGTGAAGGTGCCTCCGACGTCGACCCCGAGCACGTTCATATGTGCAGACTTCCACCATGACCACCCTTCCGGAAGAAGCACGGGAGCTG